>NZ_CP102357.1 GCF_009696685.2 Paracoccus sp. SMMA_5_TC | reverse complement strand
TCGTCGCCCCAGACCGCGTGATCCCCGCCCAGGGCGCGTTCCAGCGCGTCATGGCCGATGCGCAGCCCGGCGATCTTCGACATCCGCGACAGCCGCCCGGTGATGCGGTAAAGCCCGTCGGCGCCGCGCCGCGCCAGATCGCCGGTCGCCAGCTCGTCCAGTCCGGGACCAAGGCGCAGGTCGGCGGCCTGGTCGGCATAGCCCATCATCACGTTCGGCCCGCGATAGACCAGCTCGCCCTCGACCCCGGGGGCGGTGATTTCCCGGCCCTGGGCATCGCGCAGCAGCAACTGCCCGCCCGGAATGGCCTGGCCCACGGCATCGGGGGCGCGCATGGCATGTTCCGGCGGCAGCCAGGCGATGCGGGCCGTGGCCTCGGTCTGGCCATACATGACCACGAAGGCGCCGCCGCGCGCCTTCATCGCCCGCGCCCAGCGGGCAACATCGGCCGCCGGCATCGCCCCGCCCGCCACGGTCAGGCAGCGCAGCGACGGCGGCAATGCCCCTGCCCCGCCGATTCCGTCCAGCATGCGGAAATGATGCGGCACCCCGGCCAGGCTGGTCGCCCCCGCCTGCGCCAGCCCGGGCAGAAACCCGGCATCCAGAACCGAGCCCGGCGCCAGCCACAGGCTGGCCCCCACCGCCAGATGCGAATGCAGCACCGACAGCCCATAGGAATAATGCAAGGGCAGCACCAGCCCCGCCCGCGCCTCGGCATCCAGCCGCAGATAATCGACGATCGAGGCGGCATTGGCCGCGACCGCCCGCGCCGACAGCCGCACCCCCCGCCCCTGCCCGGTGCTGCCCGAGGTCTGCATGAGCAGCGCCAGATCGGGATGCAGGGCGGCGGCATTGTCCAGAACCTGCCCGCGCCAGCGCCCGTCCTGGCGCGACCACAGCGCCGCCGGCCGAAACCGTCGCGCCAGCGTCCGGGCCAGATCGGGCTGATCGACCGGCAGGGGCATCACCGCATGACCCGCCTGCAACGCCCCCAGATAGGTGGCGATGGCGCGCGGCTCGGGGCGCATCTCGACCCCGATCAGGCCGCGCCGGCCGGGCATCCGCGCCGCCGCCCGCGCCGCCGCCTCGGCCAGATCGCCATAGCACAGCACCTCGCCGTCATGGATCAGGCAGGGCCGGTCGGCGAAACGCATCAGATGATCGCGGGCATGAAACATCGCGGCCTCCTCGGACAGGGCCGGCGATACGGTCGGCCGGAACATTCTTCAAGTAGCGATCGCGTCAACTGTCCTCGGGCGGCACCCCCGCCATCAGTTCCGGCGACAGCTCTTGCCAGAAGGCCAGGATGCGGGCGCTGGCCAGCGGCGACATCCAGCCGTGCTTTTCGAAATCGGCGCGCAGCGACGGGTCGGACAGCTGCGACAGGAACAGCCGCCGGTCGGCATCGCGCTGGGTCGGGGTGCGCGCCTTGACCGCCGCCAGGATGCGGCGCAGCCGTTCGGCGCGCGATGTAGAGAGGTCTCGTGGGCTCGGAGATGTGTATAAGAGACAGGGCTCGGCCGGGCCGAAATCCCCCTCGAGCGCGGCGGTCAGATAGCCCAGCTTGCTTTTCACGTTCTTGCGGCTTTCGACGTAATCCAGCTTTTCCAGCACCTGATCCTCGCCATGGGCATTGAGCCATTGCCGCGCCAGCCGGTCGCTGACCCCCAGCGCGCGCAGCCGGGCATAGGCGCCGCCATGGCGCACGCCCTCGCCATCGTCCAGGTCCAGAATCGCCAGCTGCGGGTTTTCGCGGATGCGAAAGCGGATGTCGCTGACCCCCCTGCCCTGCTTGCGGGTTTCCGGGGTCAGCAGGATGTTGCTGCTGCGGTTCACCTCGTCGACGGCGGGCTTGATGATCTTGGCGTTAAGATGCTTGAAGCTTTCGTAATAGGCGCTGCCGTCCACCCCCATCAGGCGGCGGAACAGATCAAGCGGCCACCAGCCGGTCGAGCCGGTGCGCACGAAGCGATAGCAGTTCTCGTAAAGCGCCAGGGCGTGCCCGCTGGTGAAACGGCGCTGGATGTTGAGGTTGATCAGCGCGAATACCTTGGGATCGTGCAGCTTTTCCGCCAGCGCCGGGGAATAGGCATATTCGCAGATCCCGCCCTTCAGCTTGGCATAGCTGAGCAGGCTGGAGACGCCCCATTCCTGCTGGCCCTTTTCGTCCAGCATGTCCCATTCGGCGACCGTCTCGGCCAGGCCGCGCAGCGACTGCTTCAACGTGTCCATGTCGTTGCTGTTATAGCCGATCATCAGGCACAGGGTGCGGGCGTCGATCTGATGACGCGGGCGGCTGGTCAGCGTGTCATAGGCGTTCAGCAGCAGCACGTTCGACAGCTTGCGCTGCAACAGAGTCAGCTTGCCCGAGACATGGATGGCAGCGACGTGTTTCTTGACCGCGCCGCGACGCAAGGCGCCGGTCAGTTGCTCGCGCGGGATATCGTCCATGGCCTGCCCTGCCCTTGTGGTTTTGCCTGATTATGCCGCATCGGGTACCCCGCCGCAACGCCGGTCCGGGTGCCGATCCTGCCCGCGCGGCGATCCCGGAAACGGGTTCCCTTGCGGCGCGAGCGAACGAAAGGCACCTGTTTACAGGATCGCCAGTCGCGGTTTCGGGGCTGAAACCTGCCTCGCGCAGCGCTTTTACGGCCCTCCCGCAGACGGAAACCGCAAAACCTGCGAATCGGTGCCCCCGAACCCGGATTCGGGCACCTCTGGTCCCGAATCCGGGTGCCCATGATCCCGCATCCGGGTGCCGAAATCCGCGTAGAGTATTGTTTTCATTTGATGATTCAGGCGCAAAGATTCTAAAATCATGAAAGCAGAATCAAACTTTTCGGACTGCCTTTCATCGATTCTTGATGGATTTCGCTGCGAAACCTCTGCCGGTGATTCACTTGCAGCCGACGATGTGCAATAGTTTCGCCAAAACAACCGTCGAAGCAGTACATCGCGAAGGAAACGAGATGTCATCAGGCAAGGATCCCCTGCCCCCGTATTTCAACATCGACCCCGCCCGTGCCGCACAGCGGCTGGCATCGCCCATCGACACCGCCCGATTCGCCAGGGCCGCGGCCTTCGCCGCCCGCGGGCGACAGGACCTGGCCGAGCGCGGCTATGCCCCCGATGGCCGCAAGCGGCTGCGCCGCTTTTCCACCTGGGAGGTCTGCCGCTACCTGATCCCGGTGGCGCCGGCGCATTTCCGCCGGGTGCTGTTGCGCAATCCCGACCTGCCCCAGGGCCAGGGCGAAGGCAACTCGAAATGGTTCAGTCTCGAGGATGTGCTGCGGTTGCGCGATCATTTCGCGGCCGAAGGCGCGGCCGGGCGCGAATACCGGCCCTGGCGGCCGCAGGGCCTGCCTGCCAAGGTGCTGGCGGTGGCCAATTTCAAGGGCGGCGTCGGCAAGACCTCGACCGCCACGCATCTGGCCATGTCGGCGGCGCTGGACGGCTACAAGGTGCTGGTGATCGACCTTGACAGCCAGGGCAGCATGACCTCGATCATGGGCGGCCGGGTGGCCGACGAATGGTCCACCGCCTTTCCTCTGCTGGCCAAGGATTACGCCCTGGCCCTGCAGGACGAGAACCGCGTGCGCGAGGCCGCCGGTCAGCCGCCCCTGCCCTTCGACGAGACCCTGACCGAGGCGCTGAAGCTTTCGGCCCAGGATCTGATCCAGCCCACGCATTGGCCCAACATCGACCTGCTGGGCGCGCAGCTGAACCTCTATTGGGCCGAATTCCAGGTGCCGGTCTGGCGCATGGGCCTGCGCGGCTGGCCGCTGTGGGATGCACTTGGCAATGCGCTGGTCAGTGACGGCATCCTGGATCGCTATGATCTGGTGATCCTGGATACGCCGCCGGCGCTTGGCTATCTGACGATCAACGCGCTGGCGGCGGCCGACATCCTGCTGGTGCCGCTGGGGGCGTCATTCCTGGAATTTGATTCCACCGGCCGCTTCTTTGACATGCTCTATTCGACCTTCGCCAGCATCGAGGATGGCGAGAACGCCGCCCGCCGTCGTGCCGGCCTGCCCGAAATGCGCTTTGAATGGGATGCTGTGCGGGCGATCATCACCCGCTTCGACGCCGCCCAGCAAACCGATCTGGCCAATGTCATCCAGGCCTATTTCGGCGATTTCATGACCACCTATCGCCAGGAGCTGACGGCCATGGTCGGCCAGGCCGGCGAGCAGGTGAACGGCATCTACGAGGCCGATTACCGCGAATTCAACCGCGAGACCTATGTTCGCGGGCGCGAGACCTTCGACCGCACCTGGGCCGAGGTCAAGGAACTGGTGCTGGGCGCCTGGTGGCGCGACCTGCAGATGGCCGCCGACGAACCGCAGAAGGAGCAGGCCCATGGCTAAGCGTCGCCGCCTGGAAACCCCCAGCAGTGCCGATCTGGACCGGATCGAGGCGCAGTTTCGCAACGAAACCTCGGACCGGCCGCCGCTGGCGCGCACCGTGGCCCCGATCGCGCAGATCGCTGCCGACACGGCCGCGACTCTGGCCGCGGAATCCGCTGACAGCCGGGCCGAGCGTGCCCGCCTGCAGGCAGAGGCGCAGCGATTGCATCAGGCCGAGGCCGAGGGACTGCTGATCCGCGAATTGCCCCTGGACAGCATCGATGATTCGGTGATGGTGCGCGACCGCCTCGCGCTTGGCGAGGAGGAGATGCTGGAGCTGCGCCTGTCGATTGCCGCGCATGGGTTGCGGCTGCCGATCGAGGTGTTCGAGATGCCGGCAACGGACGGGCAGGGGCCGCGCTATGGGCTGATTTCCGGCTACCGTCGGCTGCACGCGGTTCGCGCCCTGCATGAACTGACCGGGGCCGAGAAACATGCCGCGATCCGGGCGCTGATCCGGCCCCGCGCCGACAGCGATGCCGCCTTTGTCGCCATGGTCGAGGAGAACGAGGTCCGCGAGGAACTCAGCCTGTTCGAGCGCGGCCGGATTGCCGTGATCGCCGCCCAGCAGGGGGCCTTCCTGAATACCGAAGAGGCGGTGAACAAGCTCTTTGCCACGGGATCGAAGGCAAAGCGGTCCAAGCTGCGCTCATTCGCGCTGATCTTCGAGGAGCTGGGCGACATGCTGCGCTTTCCCGAAGCCCTGAGCGAGCGGCGGGGGTTGCGGCTGGCGTCGGCGCTGCGGGCTGGGGCCGAGGCGCGGCTGCGGCGTGCCTTGTCGGTCCGGATGCCCGAGGATGCCGAAGAGGAATGGGCCCTGATCGAGCCGGTTCTGCAGGCCAGCGAGGCAGCGCCGCGCGATCCATCACGCGGCGGCCGGCCGCGAAATGCCGCGCCTGCACCCGGATGGGTGGACGAGCAGACGCTGCGGACCTCGGCCGGCATCACGCTGCGCCGGGGGCGGGACAGCCGCGGCTTTGTCCTGCATCTGTCCGGGCCGGGGCTGAGCGAGGATCTGATGGACAGCCTGATGGTCGAGATCCAGTCGCTGCTGGAACGGTGAGGTTTCGCAGCAAAACCCCCTTCCGCCGGCATTGCGCCAGTAATCCGCAAAATCGTTATTTCATGCGGATATGATTGGGCAAGGCTGGGGGCAGACTGGCGGCGGAATCGGGCCGGCCAAGGATCATGGCAGCGCGGGTGGATGGCTTCTGCTGCAAGTCGCCAAGGCCGCAGGGTCGCGATCACCCGCCCGCCAAGCGCGGCGCCGCGGGCAGGTCGGCCCGGGCCGAAACGGCAAGGGCGGGGCAGGGGCCTTCAGCCCGGCGGTTTCAGCCCGGCTGTAAAGCGCGCCATTTCCCGGGGCAGGGGGCGGCTGCCGGTGAAGATCTGCACATAGGCGGGGATCCGCGCCAGCCGGGTGTCCATATCCTCTTGCGCACGCATCGAGATATAGCCGATCTGGGTCAGATAGACGGTGCGGGCGCGCACATCGGCCTCATCCTCGGGGTGGCCCCAGCGCGTCAGCATGCGGCCAAGCGCGGCCAGGCGCGCGGCATCGGCCGCCTGCAAGCGCGCGCCGACCGCCGGATCCTGCAAGGCCCAGCTGCGCACCGCATGTTCCAGCGGCGCGTCGAAGCGGCCCGAGAGGAAACAGGCCAGCACGTTCAGCATCGCCTCGGCCATGGTATCGGCATAATCGTCGCAGGCGGCCAGCAGCGGCACCGTGGTGCGGTCGTGCCAGCCGTCCAGCAAGGCGGTCAGCAGCGCCTCGCGATCCTGGAAGAACCAGTAGAAGCTGGTGCGCGACAGCCGCAACTGCCGCGCCAGCGGCTGGATGCGCACCGCCTGGATGCCACCGTCGATCAGCGCTCGATAGCCGGCCTCGAGCCAACCTTCGCGTGATCCCCGCCATCCGCCATCCGCCGTGTTCATGCCCCGGTTCTAACCGCCAGCGCCGCGCCGCGCAACAATGGCCCCGGCCCGGGCCGCCTGGCGGATAAAATCCGCTGGAAATACCTGCTTTCATTCGCAATTGTGGCCTGATGAAATTGCGGCGCGCGGGCGGGGCGAACAGTTGGGCAACCCTGTCGCGGACCAAAGGAATTTTGATGGAGGCAGATTTGGAAGACCTGGGTCCGATTGTCGTGGATTCCGCCCTTGCCGGCGACGGCACGCTGGCCGAAAAGCTGGACCGCGCCCGGACCGAGCTTCTGGATCTGTCGGCCCGCAATCGACTGCTGAACATGCCGAAATCGGCCCGGTCCGCCAGGATGATCGAGGTGGTGGACGAACGCAGCAGCGAAATCTTTCGGCTGCTGGTCGCCGAGGCGCGGGCGATGACCTTCCTGCCCGGCCGGCCGTCGCGCAAGGCCGAAGCCGAGGCCGGCGACGAGGGCAGCGCCGCAGCGCCGGAGGACACCGACATCATCGAGGATCTGGCGCTGCCCGAGGATGACGAAATCGATGCGCGCGGCATTGCCGGGCGCCACGCCGACAACCGCCTGCAGACGCGACTGACCCCCGAGGGGCTGCAAAAGCGGCTGCTGGACCTGTATTACGACGCCCGCACGCTCGAGGACGAACAGGGGGTGAACGTCCTCTACCTGACGCTGGGCGCCTTGCGCTGGACCGACCCGGTCGACCGCACCAACCTGCGCCACGCGCCGCTGCTGCTGATCCCGGTGGCGCTGGAACGCGGCACTGCCGGCGAACGCTTTCGGCTGAAGGCCCGCCCCGAGGATTGCGCCACCAACCTGTCGCTGGAAAACTTTCTGGACCGGCTGCATGGCATCCGCCTGCCCGAGGTCGAACTGTCGGACGGCTTCGATCTGCCGGGCTATTTCGACGCGGTGGCGGCGGCGGTCGCCCACAAGGACGGCTGGGGGGTCGAGCCCGACATGGTGGCGCTGGGGTTCTTCTCCTTCGCCAAGTTCCTGATGTATCGCGACCTTGACCCGGCGAACTGGCCGGCGGCCGAGCCGATCACCGCGAAACCGCTGCTGAAGGGCCTGCTGTCCGACGGGTTCGAGGCTGGCCCGCCGCTGTTCCCCGAGGATCGGCCGATCGACCAGATCGTCGGCCCCGCCGACCTGCACCACATCCTTGACAGCGACAGTTCGCAGACCCTGGCCGTGCACGAGGTGCGCCAGGGCCGCAACCTGGTGATCCAGGGCCCGCCCGGCACCGGCAAAAGCCAGACCATCGCCAATCTGATCGCGGCGGCGGTGGCCGATGGCAAGACGGTGCTGTTCGTCGCCGAGAAGATGGCCGCGCTGGAGGTGGTCAAGCGCCGGCTGGATGCCAGCGGCGTCGGCGCGGCCTGTCTGGAACTGCACAGCCGCCAGGCCAACAAGAGGGCGGTGCTGGAGGAGATCCGGCGCACCTGGGAAAACGGTGCCCCGCGCACGGCCGAGATCGGCGCGCTGAACGCACGGCTGGCGGAATTGCGCGATGCGCTGAACGGCCACGCGCTGCGGCTGCACCGGCGCGATCCGGTCTCGGGGCTGACGCCCTATCAGGTCATCGGGCATCTGGTGCGGCTGCGCGCCCAAGGCGAACCGCCCGGCGACATCGTGTTGGACTCGCCGGGGGAGTGGACCGGCGACGGCTATCTGCAGCGCCACGCCATCCTGCGCGAATTGGTCGAGCGGGTGCAGCAGATCGGCAACCCGGCCGGCCATGTCTGGCACGGCGTCGGCCTGGCGCATGTGTCGCCGATGGAGGTCGAGCGCCTGACCGCGCGCCTGGGCGCCGCCGCCCAATCCTGCGCCGGGATCGCGGCCGATTCGGCGCGGCTGGCAGCGCGACTGCACGCCCCCGCGCCGGGCAACGGCAAGGCGCTGGCGGCGCTGATCGACCTGGCGCGGCGGTTGCAACAGGCGCCGCTGACCCGCGAGGCGCTTGCCGGCGCGGCCTGGGCCGACGCTGCCGGGCTGCGGCAGGTGCTGTGCGCTGGCGCCCGGGCCAGCGAGATCCGGCAGGAATTGCACGGCTGGATCGCCGATGCCGCCTGGCAGGGCGAGGCATGGGATGCGCGCGCACCGCTGCGCGCGTTGGCCACCGACACTGCGGCCCCCGATTTCGCCGCCATCGCCGATCTGGCCGGCCGCCTGCCGGCGATGATCGCGGCGGCGCGCGACCTGGCCGCGCTGCTGGGCGAGGCCCCGCCCCGTACCATGGCCGGGATCGAAGCCCTGGCCGGGCTTGCGCGCCATGTCGCCGCCGCGCCGCCGGCGCCCGCCGCGGCGCTGGCCGATGCCAGCTGGGAGATGCAGCCCGGCGTGGCGGGCGACATCGTCGCCGGCCTGCGGGTCTGGCAGGAGGCAAGGGCTGCGCTGGACGGCAAGATGCTGCCTGCCGCCTGGGACATCGATCTGGCGCCGGCGCGTCAGCTGCTGGCCAGCCATGGCGAGAGCATGTTCCGAAAGCTCAGCGGCGCATGGCGGCGGGCGGACCGGCTGGTGCGCTCGTGCCTGGTCGATCCCGATCAGCCGCTGGCGGCGACGTTGCAACAGCTGGACCTGTTGGGCAAGGCCAAGGCAGCCCGGGCCGAGATCGCCGGCAATGATGCGGCGGGCCGCGCCGCCTTTGGCGGGCTGTGGCGGGCCGAGCGTTCAGACATCGCGCAGCTGGAGGCCGTACTGTCCTGGCAGGCGACCCTGGCCGAGGCGGGCGGCCCGGTGCGCCGCATCGTCGCCCGCGAGCCTGTGCGCGCCGATGTCGCGCGACTGCTCGAACAGCTGGCCGATCTTTCGGCGATGCGGGCGGCGGCAGATCGTCTGGTCCGGGTGCTGGGGGATGCCGGCGATGCGGATGTGGATGGGCTGGCCGCGCGCGCGGCGGAGCTGACCGCGGCCGAGCAGACCAGCGCTGGCGCCTTTCTGCGCCTGCCCCCGCGCCTCGATCAGCGGTTGGCGCTGCTGGACCTGCTGGAGGAGGGCCGCAGGTGCGAAGCCGCCCTGCATCGGGCCGGCGACGACGCCGCGGCTGCCTTCGGTCCCTTGTGGCAGGGCGCCGGGTCCGATTGGGTGGCGCTGCTCCGGGCCTGGGACTGGGTGGCCGCGAATCCGGATCTGGCCCGGCTGGGCGCCGAGGTCGCCGATCGCGCCGCCGCCGCCGCCCTGGCCGATGACATCGCCCGACGTTCCGACGCGCTGGGGTCGGATCTGGAGCGGCTGGCGGGCGATCTGGAGCTGGATATGGCGCGCGCCCTGGGCGGCGATCCCGACCATGTGCCGATCGCTGCGCTGACAGCGCGGTTGCAGGCCTGGGCCGGGGCCGGCGAAAGCCTGTTCCAATGGACCGCCTATCGCGACCGCGCGTCGCAGGCCCGGCAACTGGGCTGCGCCGATGTGGTCGACCGGCTGGAGGACGGCCGGCTGCACCCCGAACGCGTCGTCTCTGCCTTTGAACTGGCCTATTTCGAGGCGATGTATCAGCGACTGATCGCCGCCGATCCCGAACTGGCGCGGTTCGACGGCGAACTGCACGCCCGGACGGTGGCCGAATTCGCCGCCTGCGACCTGCAGCGTATCCGGGTGTCTGCCGACGAAACCGTTCGCGCCCATTACCGGCGGGTGCCGCCGCGCGAGGGCGGCGCCATCGGCCCGCTGGGCGTGCTGCGCAACGAATTGCAGAAGCGGCGCGGCCACATGCCGATCCGCAAGCTGGTCGAACGGGCCGGCCCGGCCCTGCAGGCGCTGAAGCCGGTGTTCATGATGAGCCCGCTGTCGGTGGCGCAGTTCCTGCCGCCCGGCGCGGTCGAATTCGACCTGCTGGTGATGGACGAGGCCAGCCAGATCCAACCGGTCGATGCGCTTGGCGCGGTGGCGCGGGCACGGCAGGTGGTGGTGGTGGGCGACCCGCGCCAGCTGCCGCCCACCTCGTTCTTTGCCCGCATGACCGCGGGCGGCGATGAGGACGAGGATGACACCCACCAGGTCGCCGACATCGAAAGCATCCTGGGCCTGTTCACCGCGCGCGGCCTGCCGATGCGCATGTTGCGCTGGCATTACCGCAGTCGGCACCAGTCGCTGATCGCGGTCAGCAACCGGCAGTTCTATGACGGCAAGCTGTTCGTCGTGCCCAGCCCCTATACCGCCGAAGCCGGGATGGGCCTGCGCTTTCACCATGTCGCCGACGGGATCTTCGACGCCGGGGGCAAGCGCTGCAACCCGGCCGAGGCGCGGGTGGTGGCGCGGCTTGTCGGTCCGGATGCCGGATGGCGCCGAGCAGGAATGGGCTTTGGTCGAGCCGGTGCTGGGCCAGCGGGGCGCTGCCGGGCGATCCATTGCGCGGCGGCCGGCCGCGAAGTGCCGCGCCTGCACCGGGATGGGTGGACGAACAGACGCTGCGGACCTCGGCCGGCATCACGCTGCGCCGGGGGCGGGACAGCCGTGGCCTTGTCCTGCATCTGTCCGGTCCGGGGCTGAGCCAGGATCTGATGGACAGCCTGATGGTCGCAATCCAGTCGCTGCTGGAGCGGTGAGGTTTCGCAGCAACTTCATGGTTTAATTTAGTCGCTCACTTCCGCAGGTTCCGTGCTTTTGTGCGGACAAGGGGTGAGCATCGGGGGGTTGTGCGGGCTGGAACAGGTGGTCGCAACGCGAGGATGTCCTCGCTAGTTGCGGTTAGGTTATCTGCCGAGCATCTTGCCGGGCCGGACAGCCGCGCCAGGGGCGTCTGAGGTTTGGCTGCACCCGGATCGCTGTTTCCCCAATCCAGGCCACAGGGCTCGCTTCAGCAGGGTAGGGAGGTCGCAGGATTCTCCCGCAGCTAAGAAGAACGGGCCGCACACAAATGCGACCACCCTTGCGCCCCGCGACAACTCCAATCATCATCCGGCACCAGATACCGGACGCAGTCGACGGGGCAGATTGGTAACCCGGGGCTCGAATATGTCGGCTTGACGATCTGAAAGAGTGTTTGGGCCGGCATAAGGAGGGGACATGTCGTTCTGGAACTGGGTTCTCAAGCAACATGTCGCGCACACGAGCAGCAAGCCGCTGCAGGAACCAAACCGCAATTCGGCTGCAGCCGGCGCGACGCAGCACAGTCCGTTTGTTCTGCCCAGCAAGCCGTTTCGCTTCGTGGCGCTGGATGTCGAAACCGCAAACAGTTCGCCGGCGAGTATTTGCCAACTGGGCTTGGCGTTCGTCAGCGACGCGGGAGAAATCGAGCTTCAGAGCACATTTCTGGATTGTCCGGGGCCATTCGATGCCTTCAACGTCAGTCTGCACGGGATTGGACCGCAGCAGGTGCATGGGGCGCCGACTTTTCATGCGGTGTTATCTATGCTTGGTCCCCTGCTGCACGACAGTATGGTCGTCCAGCACAGCGACTTCGACAGGCGCGCTATCAATGCTGCCTGTGCCGTCGCCGGGCTTGAAATTCCCAAATGGAAATGGATCGACAGCATCAAGCTGGCGCGTCGTGCGTGGCCGGAATTCGCAGGAAACGGCGGATACGGGCTTGGAAATCTTAAAGATGCACTGGGCCTGGAGTTCAGGCATCATGATGCCGCCGAGGATGCCGGGGCGGCGGCCCGGGTTGTCCTGCATGCAGAGGCCAAGCTGCAAATGCCGCTGGAACATTTGGCCGCGCCCAAGAAGCGACGGCGCGTTGCGAGTGGCGCCGAGCGTTATCCCGTCCGGGATTGATGACTGCCCGTGAGAGACGTCCTGTGCCAAGGCACAGGGACATATAAGCTGCCTTGCCCCGACCGCCGCAGCCGGTCTGCGATCGAGGCAAGGCGCCGCTCAGGCCAGGTCGCGCAGGGTGGGCTCGCGGTCCCAATAGCGGCGGCGCGCGGCCTTGGGCAGGTCGGCGGGGGCGACGATGCCGGCATCGGCGGCGATGCCCAGCCGGTCCAGGATGACCTTTGACCCCGGGCAATGGCCGATCGCCTTCAGATGCGCATGGGCATCCATCACGAAGCCAAGCGCGGCGGCATCCCGCGACAGGCGTTCGGCCTCGTCCGGGGCCAGGATCATCGCCACCGCGTCGAACAGCACCGAGGGCGAGCCGGCCAGCTGACCGTCGGCGGTCATCGTGCCGCCCTTGAGCTGTTGCGGGCCGACCTTGGGGGCGATGGTAAAGACATGGCCGCCTTCGGCCTCGACCGCGGCGATCAGCTCGTCGATGGCGGCCTTGTCCGAGCCGGCGGAAAACAGCAGCCCGACGCTGCGGCCTTGCAGCGTGTCCTGCCAGTTCTTCTGGATCGACAGCGCATCCGAGGGCGGCAGGTCCAGAGGCGCGCGGAAGGGCTTGGCCGCGGCGGGCAGATCGATCCCCAGTCCCTTGGCGACGCGGGCGGCCAGATCCTCGTCGATGTTGCGCAGGTGGCTGACCACGCGCTGGCGCACATGCTCGAGCCCGACCTTGGACAGTTCGAACACGAAGGCCGAGGCGATATGCGCCTGTTCGCTTTCCGTCTGCGAGCGCCAGAACATCCGCGGCTGGCTGTAGTGATCGCCAAAGGATTCGGCGCGGATGCGCAGCTTTTGCCCCTGCACCTGCTGGGGGGCGGTGGCAAAGCCCTGGTCGCTGGCGCGCGGGCCGGGATCCTCGCCGGCCTGGGCCAGGCTGTTGGGTTCGTAATTGGCCCGGCCCTTGGGCACGGCGGTCTGCATCATCCCGTCGCGCATCATGTTGGCATAGGGGCATTTCGGGGCATTGACCGGGATCTGGTGGAAATTGGTCGTGCCCAGCCGCGATTTCTGCGTATCCAGATAGGAAAACAGCCGTCCCTGCAGCAGCGGGTCGTCGGTGAAGTCGATCCCCGGCACCACGTTCGAGGGCAGGAAGGCGACCTGTTCGGTCTCGGCAAAGAAATTGTCGGGGTTGCGGTCCAGCGTCATCCGCCCCACCACCCGCAGCGGCACCAGCTCTTCGGGGATGATCTTGGTGGCGTCCAGCACGTCATAGGGCAGGCTGTCGGCCAGCTCCTGATCGAACACCTGCACCGCCAGATCCCATTGCGGGAAATCGCCGCGGGCGATCGCCTCAAAAAGGTCGCGGCGGTGATAGTCGTTGTCGGCCCCCTGCAACTTGGCGCTTTCGTCCCAGACCAGCGATTGCGTGCCCAGTATCGGGCGCCAGTGGAACTTGACGAAATGTTCCTGGCCGGCGTCATTCACCAGCTTGAACGTATGCACGCCAAAGCCCTGCATCATCCGCAGGCTGCGCGGGATCGCGCGGTCGGACATGGCCCAGATCACCGCGTGCAGGCTTTCGGGCATCAGCGACACGAAATCCCAGAAGGTGTCATGGGCCGAGGCCGCCTGCGGATAGCCGCGGTCGGCCTCCATCTTCACCGAATGGACGAGGTCGGGGAATTTCAGCGCATCCTGGATGAAGAACACCGGGATGTTGTTGCCCACCAGATCCCAGTTGCCCTGTTCGGTATAGAACTTGACCGCGAAACCGCGCACGTCGCGCGGCGTGTCGACCGAGCCCGCGCCGCCCGCCACCGTCGAGAAGCGGGCAAAGACCGGCGTGCGCTTGCCCTTTTCGGCAAACAGCGCCGCGCGCGACAGTTCGGGGATCGGGTCGGTGCATTCGAAATGGCCATGGGCGCCCGAGCCGCGGGCGTGGACGATGCGTTCGGGGATGCGTTCGTGGTCGAAGTGGAAGATCTTTTCGCGCAGCAGGAAATCTTCCAGCAGCGTCGGGCCGCGGGCGCCGGCGCGCAGGCTGTTCTGGTTGTCGGATACCGGGATGCCGTGGTTGCTGGTCATGGTCTCGCCGCCGCGCTGTTGCGTCTCGCCGCCATGGCCGGTGTCGGTGTGATAGGGGGTGCGTGCCATCTGTCCTTGCCTTTCGGGGTTGGGTCCGGCCGCAGCGGCCCCAGCCGCCGCAGTTCGCAGTCGAACGCGGCGCGGCGGCCTTGCGTTCCCGATCCCTGTGCCCGGCGGCAGGTGACAGGGCGCGACCCGGCGCGCTAGGCTGGGGGCGATGGGCGGGGTGGCGACCCGACCGGGGCACCGGAAGCAGGGGGGCAGGGATGCGATGGGCGGCGATCGGCGGGTCCGAACTGGCGGGCTGGGCGGCGCGGGTGGTGCTGAGCGGGCATGAACTCTGGCATCACGATCCGCGCGCGGGGGATGCGCTTGGGCCGGTGCTGGCCGATGCGGCCGCCGCCTGGGGGGCGCTGTTCCAGGCGCCCTTGCCACCGCCGGGGCGGCTGATCGCGGTCGCCGACCTGGCCGGAGCGGTGGCGGCGGCCGATCTGATCCTGATGGCCGATCCCGGCACGATGGCGGGTGCGGCGGAAACCCTCGCCCGGATCGAGGCGGCGGCGCCGGCATCTGCACTGATCGCGGTGCTGTCGCCCGCGCAACCGCTGTCCGATCTGCGGCGGGGCGCGCGGCATCCCGCACGCATCCTGGCGGTGCAGGCGACGGGGCCGGCGCATCTGCTGCCGGGGGTCGAGGTGCTGGGCGCAGGGCCCGAGGCCGCGCGCCTCGCGGCGCTGCTGGCCGATCTGGGCATGCGGCCGGTGCTGCCGGGCGCGGGGATCGACACGCCCCTGGCCCCGCGCCTGCGGGCGGCGCTGGAGGATATGGCGCTGGAGGAGACGGCGCTGCACCCGGGCGGGGCGTCGGTCGTGCCGCAGCTGATCGACGACATCCTGGCCCATGGCCCGGCCCTTGACTGGGCGCTGCCCGGCCTGGCCCCGGGACGGGACCGCGACGCGGCGCTGGTCGGGCTGCTGCATGCGCTGAAGGCCGCGGATGCCGGCGCCGGGCAGGTGCTGCGCGCGCAGGAAAACCGCTTCTATGCCCGCAAGCCGCAGCGGGCGGCGGGCTATCCGCTGCGGCTGCATCAGGCGCGGGTCAGCGGCGGCTGGGTCGATTACAACGGCCACATGACCGAATTCCGCTATCTGCAGGTGCTGGGCGATGCCACCGATGCCTTTCTGATCCACATCGGGCTGGACGCGGATTACCGCGCCGGCGGCCATTCCGCCTATACGGTCGAGACCCACATCCGCCACCTGTCCGAGGTCAAGGCGGGCGAGATGCTGAGTGTCGAGACCCGGTTGCTGGGTCACGATGCCAAGCGGTTTCGGCTGCACCACAGCATCCTGCGCCGCGACGGGGCCGAGGTGGCGACCGGCGAACACATGCTGCTGCATGTCGATACCGCCGCCGCGCGGGCGGTGCCGATGCCGCCGGCGCTGATCGCGGCGCTGGCGCGGCTGGCCGCGCAGGACACCGGCCCGCCCCCCGATCACGCCGGGCGCGGCATCCGCCCGCCGGGCTAGGCGCCGATCACCACCATGCCGTCGCAGAGCGCCAGCGGCACCGGGTCCAGTCCGCAATCGGCGCCGTCCAGAACCTGGCCGGTGTCGCGGTCGAAGCTGGCGCCATGGGCCGAACACATCAGCCGGCTGCCGTCGGCCGACAGGATCTGGCTGCTGCGCCAGTCCAGCGGCAGATACTGGTGCGGACAGGCGTTGACATAGCCGCGCAGCCCGCCGTCGCTGCCGCGCAGCACCAGCAGCGGAAATTCCCCGCGCGGACCGCGCAGCAAAAGGCTGCGCGGCTGATCGCCCAGTTCGGCCAGCGGGCAGACCGGGGTGCCGGGGTCGGGCGCGGCGCTGTAGTCGGTCCAGCTCATCGCGGCCGGACCGGGCAGGGGGCCGTCGGCCGCATCAGGCGGCGGGATCGACGTTCAGCACGCCGCGGCGGATCTGATCCTCTTCGATGGATTCGAACAGCGCGCGGAAATTGCCCTCGCCAAAGCCATCGTCGCCCTTGCGCTGGATGAACTCAAAGAAGATCGGGCCGATCACCGTCTTGGAAAAGATCTGCAACAGCACCCGGGTCATGCCGCCGCCGACCACGCCCTCGCCGTCGATCAGGATGCCGTGACGCTTCATCCGCTCGATCGGTTCGCCGTGATCCTTCACCCGGCGGTGCGACATTTCGTAATAGGTGTCGGGCGGGCCGGGCATGAATTCCATGCCGGCGGCGGCGATGGCATCGGTGCCGGCATAGATGTCATTGGTGGCGATGGCGATGTGCTGGATGCCCTCGCCCTTGTATTCGCGCAGATATTCCTCGATCTGGCTGTGATCGTCGGTGGATTCGTTGATCGGGATGCGGATCTTGCCGTCGGGCGAGGTCAGCGCGCGGCTGACCAGGCCGGTCTGCTTGCCCTTGATGTCGAAATACTTGATCTCGCGGAAGTTGAAGGTGTCGTGGTAGAACTTGTACCACGTATCCATGTTGCCGCGGATCACGTTATGGGTCAGGTGGTCGAGGTAGAAGAAACCGAAGCCCTCGGGCCGCGGATCGACATGATCCAGCCAGTCGTAATCCGCCGAATAGGCGCTGCCGGTGTCGCCGTAGCGGTCGATGAAGTAAAGCAGCGAGCCGCCGATTCCGAACACCGCCGGCGCCTCGATCGACTTGCCGGGGCCGGTGTATTCGGTTGCGCCCAGATCCAGCGCGCGCTTGAGTGCCACCTGGGCATCGACCACGCGCCAGGCCATGGCCGGGGCGCAGGGGCCGTGTTCGGCCACGAATTCGGCGGCATGGCTGTCAGCTTCGGCGTTCAGCAGATAGTTGATGTCGCCCTGGCGATAAAGCGTGATCGCCTTGGTCTTGTGACGTGCGACGGGCACGAAGCCCATCTGGCGAAAGATGCGGTCCAGCACCTCGGGCTGGGGATGGGCGAATTCGACAAACTCGAACCCGTCGGTGCCGGCCGGGTTGGCGGCGGTGATCTGGGCCTTGGGGGCGTTGTGGGGGAATGGTCCCATGGGCGGCTCCTGTTCGCTGGGTCGTCACCTATGCAACGATCATGGCAGGAAACGCCTGCACGATGCTTGTGATTTGCGGCCGTTTCGGGTCATATTCGCATGAAACGTGCAGAAAAAGCGGGGTTCATGCGCGAAATGCAGCTAGACAGCTTTGATCTTGCGATTCTTGCCGCGTTGCAGCGTGACGGGGCGCTGACCAATGCCGCCCTGGCCGAGCTGGTCAACCTGTCGCCGTCGCAATGTTCGCGCCGGCGCATGGCGCTGGAGCAGGCCGGCGTGATCGAGGGCTATACCGCCAGGCTCAGCGCCGCGCGGCTGGGCTATGGGCTGCGCGCGATCATCCGGGTGAACCTTTCGGGCCATGGCCAGGGCCGCGAGGATGATTTCGCCCGTTTCGTCGCCGCCCAGCCGCAGATCCGCGCCGCCTTTTCGGTGTCGGGCGATGCCGATTATGTGCTCGATGTGCGCGCCCGCGATCTGGAAGCCTTTGCCGATTTCGTGCATCGGCATCTGCTGCCGCATCCGCAGGTGGCGCAGGTGCGTTCGGAAATCGTGCTCAAGACGCTGAAGGACGAACGCGGCCCGGGGCCGTTGTGATCCGGCCTTGCCGATCGCAGCGCCGCGGGATGCTGCCAAGCCATCCCGCGGCGGCCCCCTGCGTCGGGCCAGGCCCCGGCGCTTGGGGCAAGGGACAACCAAGATACCCCTTATCACCAGGCGGTTCCGGGAAGGGCCGGTGATCCCTGCCCGGGGGCGCCCGGGGCATTTCGCCTCGGGCGCGAAAAGACTGCGGTCAGAAACCACCTGCGGCAGTGACATTTCGCACAGGCTGCGCCTATAATCGACCAGACAGGGGACAGAACGCCATGCAGCTTGACGCTGAAGCCCGCGCCCTTTTCATGGCCGTCGCGCATGAGCGTCGGCACGCACGCGGCGCGATGCTGCTGCGCGAATCGGACGCCGGCCGCGATGTGTTCCTGATGCTGGCCGGCCGCGCCGATGTTCTGGTGCATTCGCCCGACGGGCGCATGGTCATCTATACCCAGATCGGCCCCGGCGATCTGGTCGGCGTTCTGGCGGCCATCGACGGCGGCGTCCGATCGGCCAGCGTGGTGGCCCGAACGGCCGGGCGCACCGCCTGCCTTGGCCCCGAGGGCTTTCAGCGCCTGATGCAGCATCCCGCATTCGTCCGGGCCATGCAGCGCTATTTCGTGGCCCGTATCCGCAGCCTGACCGAACGGGTCTATGAATGCAGCGCCCTGCTGGTGCGCGAACGCCTGGGCCGGGAACTGATCCGGATGGCGCGCGACAGCGGGCCGGGCGACGGGCCGCATCGGCTGGACCCCGCCCCCGGCCATCTTGAACTGGCCGCCCGCATCGGCACCCATCGCGAGGCCGTCTCGCGCGAGATGAGCCGGCTGGCGCGGCTGGGGGTTCTGCGCCGGCAGGGGCGGGCGGTGCTGGTCTGTTCCTGCGCGGAACTGGCCGCGACGCTGGAACTGACCGGATCGCCCTAGAGGGGTGGGGTGACAGGGGCTCGGGCGTCTGACCGGTCTGCCTGCCGTGTCTGTCGGGAACCGCACCCCTCGCGCCGCGTTCGGCCAGACAGTATCGAGGCCGCCATGACCCAGCCGCAACTAGCCGCATTCGTGATCCTGGGCGGGATGATGGCCCTGTTCCTGTGGGGGCGGCTGCGTTACGACCTGGTGGCGATGCTGGCGCTGATGGCGTCGCTGCTGGCGGGGACGGTGCGCCCCGAGGATGCCTTTGTCGGGTTCAGCGACGACATCGTCATCATCGTCGGCAGCGCGCTGGTGGTCAGCGCCGCCGTGGCCCGTTCAAGCTATATCGAGCGGCTGCTGAACTGGCTGTCGCGGCGCGTCACCCGCCGGTCCAGCCAGATGCTGGCGCTGGTCGGGCCGGTCACGGTGATGGCGGCGCTGGTCAAGAACATCGGCGCGCTGGCGATGATGATGCCGGCCGCCTTCAAGATGGCCCGGCGGTCGGGGCAATCGCCCTCGATCTTCCTGATGCCGATGAGCTTCGGCTCGCTTCTGGGGGGACTGATTACCTTGGTCGGCACCTCGCCCAACATCATCGTCTCGCGCGTGCGCGAGCAGATGACCGGCCAGCCCTTCGGCATGTTCGACTATGCGCCGGTGGGGATTGGGCTGTCGCTGGTGGGGGTCGGCTTCCTGATGCTGGGCTGGCGGTTGCTGCCGGCCGACCGGCGCGGCGCCCCCACCCTGGCCGAGGCCGTGGGCATCAGCGATTACAATACCGAGGCCGGGGTGCCGCAGGGCGCGAAGGCCGCCGGCATGACCGTGGGCGAGCTGCTGGACGCGGCCGACGGCGGGCTGGTGCTGACCGGGTTGATCCGCGCCGGGGTGCGCCGGGCCAGCACGCTGCCCGATACCCGCATCGAGGCGGGCGACACCCTGTTGCTGCGGGGCGAGCCCGACGCGCTGGAGCGGGTGATCTCGCGCACCGGCCTGACGCTGGCGCGCCAGGATGCCGCGCCCCCGCCGGGGGCCGAGGGCCGGGCCGAGATCGTCGAGGCGGTGGTGACGCCTGCCAGCGCCATGGTGGGGCAAAGCGCCGGCCAGATGGGGCTTTTCGCCGGTCATGGCATCAACCTGATCGCACTGTCGCGCGCCGGCCACCGGATGACGGCGCGGCTGTCGGAAACCCCGCTGGCGGCGGGGGATGTGGTGCTGGTGCAGGGTCCGCCCGCGCAACTGCCCGAGCAGCTGGGCCACCTGGGGCTGCTGCCGCTGGCCGAACGCAGCATCCGGCTGGGCAGCGTGCGCCGCGACCTGCTGCCCTTGCTGATCCTGGCGGTGGCGATGGCGCTGACGGCGGCGGGGGTGGTGCCGGTGGCGATCGCCTTTTTCGGCGCGGCGACGCTGATGATGCTGTCGGGGGCGATCAGCACCCGCGACGCCTATGAGGCGGTGGAATGGCCGATCCTGGTGATGCTGGGGGCGCTGATCCCGGTCAGCGAATCGCTGCATGCGACCGGCGGCACCGATCTGATCGGCGGCTGGCTGTCGGCGGCGGCGACGGGCCTGCCGGCCTGGGCGGCGCTGGCGCTGATCATGGCCGCCGCGATGGCGGTGACGCCATTCCTGAACAATGCCGCCACCGTGCTGGTGATGGCGCCCATCGCCGCCACCTTTGCCGACCAGCTGGGCTATCGCCCCGATGCCTTCCTGATGGCGGTTGCGGTGGGGGCGGGCTGCGATTTCCTGACCCCGATCGGGCATCAGTGCAACACCCTGGTCATGGGGCCGGGCGGCTATCGCTTTGGCGATTATGCCCGGCTGGGCGCGCCGCTGACATTGCTGGTGGTGGTGGTGGGCGTGCCGCTGATCCTTGCGGTCTGGGGCGTGGCCTAGCGCCGCCGCGCCAGCAGGACCAGCCCGCCGGCCCATAGCGCCGCCAGCGCGAACCATGTCAGCGCATAGCCCAGATGCGGGTTGCGAAATCCCAGCACCGTCAACCCGCCGATGGGGCGGGTGCCGGGGGGGCCGGCCTCGGCATCGATGAAATAGGGCGCGACATCGCCAAGGCCCAGCTGCGCGGCCATGGCCGCGACATCGCGCGAGAACCAGCGCCCCGCGCCGGGGTCGTTCCTGCGCAGGAAGGCGCCGCCGGGCTGGCTGGCCCGCAGCAGCCCCTGCACCGTCACCGGGCCCGGGGGCAGGGGCCGGGTGTCGCGATCGTCCTGCGGCACGAAGCCGCGGTTGACCAGCACCACCCAGCCCTGCGCGGTGTCCAGCGGCGTCATCACCCAGAATCCGGCGCCGCGCGCGGTGACCGCCTTGACTAGGATGTCGCTGTCGGTGCGATAGTGGCCGCTGACGCTGATGCGGCGGTATTCGTCGTCAGGGCCCAGCCGGGGCCACTGCTCGGGGCCGGGCGCGGGCTGGACAGGCGCGGCCAGCTGCGCCTCGACCCGGGCGATCAGGGCGGTTTTCCATTCCAGCCGCTGCAATTGCCACAGGCCCAGCAGGATCAGCCCGGCCAGCACCGCCAGCGCCGCGCCGGCCAGGGCCAGCCGCCGCCAGGGTCGGATCACGACCCCAGGCCCTGCAGCAGTTCGTGGTCCATCTGCGGCATCATGTTGGTATTCATGTGATACATGACCCACAGCGACCCGGCCAACAGGATGACCACCACCACCACGGTGAAGATGGTGGACATCAGCGTCCAGCCCTCTTCCTGGCTGCCGGTCATGTGCAGGAAATAGACCATGTGCACCAGGATCTGCACCACGGCAAAGCCGATGACCACCAGCGCCGTCAGGCCGCGGCTGTCGAAGCCGCCGGACATCACGATGGCAAAGGGAATGGCGGTCAGGATGACCGAAAGCAGGAAACCCTTGATGTAATCGGCGCGGCTGCCATGCGCATGCGGGGCGGCATGGTCGTCATGGCCGTGCTGCGGATCGGGGTGCGAAAGCGTGCGGTCGGCGGGCATCAGATCATCCCCAGCAGATAGACGAAGGTAAAGACGCCGATCCAGATGACGTCCAGGAAATGCCAGAACATCGACAGGCAGGCCATGCGGCGCTGATTGGCCGCGATCAGCCCGTGGCGGGAAATCTGCACCATCAGCGTCATCAGCCAGATGGCGCCGAAGGTGACATGCAGCCCGTGCGTGCCCACCAGCGCAAAGAAGGCCGACAGGAAGGCCGAACGCTGCGGCCCGGCGCCAAGGTGGATCAGGTGATGGAACTCGTAAAGCTCGATCGCCAGAAAGCACAGGCCGAAGAACAGCGTCACCGCCAGCCAGCGCAGGGTGCCGGCCTTGTCGCCACGGGCCATGGCCAGCATGGCAAAGCCGAAGGTGATCGACGAGATGAGCAGCATCGCGGTGTTCACCGCGACCAGTTCCAGGTCGAACAGATCCTTGGGCCCCGGGCCTGCGGCATAGCTGGTGCCCAGCACGCCATAGACCGCGAACAGCACCGCGAACATCAGGCAGTCGCTCATCAGATAGACCCAGAAGCCCAGCCCGGTCGAGGCGCCTTCGGGGTGGTGATGCGGATCGAGCTGCCAGTGCCGGGCCAGCGGATCGGTGGTGGTTGCGCTCATCTGTCAGGCCCCCTTTGCCAGTTGGCGGGTGCGGGCGGCCTCGACGGTCTCGATCTCGGCCACCGGGATGTGGTAATCGCGGTCGTAGTTGAAGCTATGGGCGATCGACACCGCGATCAGGCCCAGGAAGCTGACGGCGGCCAGCCACCAGATATACCACACCAGCGCCAACCCGCAGATCGTGGCCAGCCCCGACAGGATCACGCCGGCGCCGGTATTCTTCGGCATGTGGATCGGCATGAAGCCGGCCGTCGGGCGGGTGGCGCCTTCCTGCTTCATCTGCCACCAGGCGTCCAGCCCGTGCACGATCGGGGTAAAGGCAAAGTTGTAGGCCGGCGGCGGCGAGGATGTCGCCCATTCCAGCGTGCGCCCGTCCCAGGGATCGCCGGTGACATCGCGGTAATCGGCGCGGTGGCGGCGGCGGATCGACACCGCGAACTGCACGAACATTGCCGCAATGCCCACCGCGATCAGCACCGCGCCCAGGCCGGCGATGGCGAACCAGATGCGCAGGTCAGGATCGTCGAACACCCGCAGCCGCCGCGTCACGCCCATCAACCCCAGGATGTAAAGCGGCATGAAGGCGAACCAGAAGCCGATGACCCAGAACCAGAAGCTGACCTTGCCCCAGAACACGTCCAGCTTGAAGCCGAAGGCCTTGGGCCACCAGAAGTTGATGGCCGCGAAAGAGCCGAACAACACGCCGCCGATGATGACATTGTGGAAATGCGCGATCAGGAACAGCGAATTGTGCAGCACGAAATCCGCCGGCGGCACCGCCAGCAGCACCCCGGTCATGCCGCCGATGACAAAGGTCAGCATGAAGGCCACCGTCCACATCATCGGCAGCTCGAAGCGGATGCGGCCGCGATACATGGTGAACAGCCAGTTGAACAGCTTGGCCCCGGTGGGGATCGAGATGATCATGGTGGTGATGCCGAAGAACGAGTTCACCGACGCGCCCGAGCCCATGGTGAAGAAATGGTGCAGCCAGACGATGTAGCTGAGGATGGTGATGCAGACCGTCGCATAGACCATCGAGGAATAGCCGAACAGCCGCTTTCCCGAGAAGGTCGAGGTGACTTCGGAAAACACCCCGAACAGCGGCAGGATCAGGATATAGACCTCGGGGTGGCCCCAGATCCAGATGAGGTTGATATACATCATCGGATTGCCGCCAAGGTCGTTGGTGAAGAAATTGGTGCCGACATAGCGATCCAGCGTCAGCAGGATCAGCGTCATGGTCAGCACCGGGAACGAGGCGACAATCAGGATATTGGTGCAGAAGGCGGTCCAGGTGAACACCGGCATCCGCATCATGGTCATGCCGGGGGCGCGCATCTTCAGGATGGTGACCAGCAGGTTGATGCCTGACAGCGTGGTGCCGACCCCTGCCACCTGAAGGCCCCAGATGTAATAGTCAACCCCGACCCATGGGCTGTAGCCGATGCCCGAAAGCGGCGGAAAGGCCAGCCAGCCGGTCTGGGCAAATTCGCCCACGAACAGCGAGGCCATCACGATGATCGCACCCCCCGCCGTCATCCAGAAGCTGAAATTGTTCAGGAACGGAAAGGACACGTCGCGGGCGCCGATCTGCAACGGCACGACATAGTTCATCAGCCCGGTGACCAGCGGCATGGCCACGAAAAAGATCATGATGACGCCATGGGCGGTGAAGATCTGGTCGTAATGGTGGCTGTTCAGATAGCCTTCGGACCCGTTGAAGGCCCAGACCTGTTGCAGCCGCATCATCACCGCATCGGCAAAGCCGCGCACGAACATGATCAGCGCCAGCACCACATACATGATGCCGATCTTCTTGTGATCGACGCTGGTGAACCATTCATGCCACAGATAGCCCCACAGCCGCTGGCGCGTCAGCACCGCCAGCAGCGCCAGCCCGCCGACCGCGACCACGGCGAAAGTGGCCCAGACGATCGGCTCTTTCGGGATGGCGTCCCAGTTCAGGCGCCCCAGAAGAAAGGTGGTCTCGTTGGAAAACGTAGCCATGCGAAGTTCCGATCAGAATTGCCGAGCCCGGTCCCCGGCGGGGTCGAGCAGGGTGACGTCATTGTCATGCCGGCCGGTCAGGCCCAGAGTCTGGCCCAGGGTTTCGCGCAGCGTCGCCTCGCCCGGTTGCGGCGGGGTCAGCGCGCGGCCGCGCAGTGGGCTGGGATCGACGGGCAGCCGCGCCAGTTCCGGCGCGTGGCCGAACATGCGTTCCGATTCCTCGGGCGTGCAGAAGGACGCCACCTGGAAGGGTTCCCAGCCCAGGACCGGGGCGCGGATGCCGCGGCGCTCGTGCTTGTCATAGGTCAGCGCGGTGACATTCATCGTCCCCGCCAGCCCGGCGCCGCCCTGGGCATCGACGGCCATCATCTCGGCCATGCAGATCTTGCCCGGTTCGACGCACATGTTGACGACGCGCTGGAACAGCTGCGGATCGACCTGGGAGAAATGCATCGGCGGCACGTTCTCGCTGGGCGCCTCGAGCTGGAGGTAACGCGGCCGGTCCAGCGTTTCGCCCGATTCGCGCAGCCGCGCCACCCAGGCGTCGAATTCCGCCGCGGGGGTTGCCAGGGTGCGGAAATGCATGCCCGAGAAACCGTGGCCCGAATAATGCGAGGCGATGCCCTTGTAGGTTCCGGGCTGGTTGAACACCCCGTGCAGCTTGGTCTCCATCCCCGGCATGGCATAGATCATTCCTGCCATCGCCGGGATGTAGAAGGCATTCATCACCGAGGTCGAGGTCAGGGTGAATTCCACCGGCCGGTCCACCGGCAGCGCCAGTTCGTTGACCGAGGCGACACCCTGTTCGGGATAGATGAACAGCCATTTCCAGTCCATCGCCACCACCTGCACCTGCAGGGGTTTCTGCGCCGGGTCCAGCGGCTGGTCGGCCGACAGCCGCGACAGCGGCCGATAGGGGTCCAGCAGATGCGTGCCGACCCAGGTCAGCGCCCCCAGCGAAATGATGATCAGCAGCGGCGCTGCCCAGATCACGAATTCCAGCTTGGTCGAATGGTCCCAGTCGGGCCGGTAATCGGCCTGGCGGTTCTGCGCCCGGTAACGGCGGGCGAACAGCACCGTCAGCACCATGACCGGCACGATGATCACCAGCATCAGCAGTGTCGAGATGACGAGCAGGTCGCGCTGGCGCGCGGCGATGTCGCCGGCGGGCGCCAGCACCTCGGCCTTGCAGGCTGCAAGCGGCAGCAATGCGGCAAGCCACAACAGGCGTCTGGCGGATATGATCTGTTTCATTGGACTACCCGATGTCCCCGATGAAGCGGCGATCGTGCCGATTCGCAGCACCGACCGCGTGTCGAAGGCGTCATAGATTGACCTGGATCAAATCGGTATGCGACGATTTGCCCTATGCTCTTTGCCCCTCGCTTGCGGCAGTTGAAGCCCCAGGTCGCCGGAGCCGCCCAGCCTGTCCGGCGCGAGTCTGCACCGGAACGGATTCATCGCACCATGACCAGCACAACCCAATCGCGCGCGGTTTCATCGACGCCCTCGCACCTGCGCCACGCGGTCACGCCCTCGGACATTGCCGTGGGGGTGATCATCGGCCGCACCTCGGAATTCTTCGATTTCTTCGTCTTTGCCATTGCCGCGGTGATCGTGTTCCCGCAGCGGATCTTTCCCTTTGTCGATCCGCTTGGCGGCACCTTGCTGTCGTTCCTGCTGCTGGCGCTGGCCTTTGTGGTGCGGCCGCTGGGCAGCGTGCTGTTCATGGCCATCGACCGCCGTCACGGCCGCGTCAGCAAGCTGACGGCGGCGCTGTTTCTGATGGGCACCTCGACCGTGGCCATGGGGCTGATTCCCAGCTACGAGAATGTCGGCGTCTGGGCGGTGGTGATGCTGGCCGTGCTGCGCATCGGCCAGGGGCTGGCGCTGGGGGGGGCCTGGGACGGGCTGCCGTCGCTGCTGGCGCTGACGGCGCCGCGGCAACGGCGCGGTTTCTACGCCATGGTCACGCAGCTGGGCGCGCCCATCGGGCTGATCGTCGCCAGCCTGCTGTTCGCCTATCTGGCGGCGAACCTGTCGGCGCAGGATTTCCTGGATTGGGGCTGGCGCTATCCGTTCTTTGTCGCGTTCTCGGTCAATGTGGTGGCGCTGTTCGCACGGCTGCGGCTGGTGGCGACCGACGAATTCACCGAACTGTTCGAGAAGCGCGAATTGCAGCCCACGCGCATCGCCACCACCCTGCGCGAGGATGGCGGCCCGGTGCTGTTGGGCATCTTCGTGCCGCTGGCCAGCTTTGCCATGTTCCACATGGTCACCGTCTATCCGCTGTCATGGATCTTTCTTTACACCAACGAAACCCTGGTCAGCTTTCTGGTGATCGAGGCCGCGGCGGCGGTGGCGGGGATCGTCGCCATCGTGCTGTCGGGCTGGCTGGCCGACCGCATCGGCCGGCGCCGGCTGCTGCTGATCGGCGCCGTTCTGATCGGCGGCTTTGCCATCCTGGCGCCCTGGCTGCTGTCGGCGGGCAAGGGTGGCGAGGTGGTCTATATGATCGCGGGCTTCTTCATCCTGGGGCTGAGCTTCGGGCAAAGTTCGGGGGCGGTCGCCTCGCTGTTCGATGCGCGCAACCGCTATACCGGCTCGGCCATCGTGTCGGACCTGGCCTGGATGTTCGGCGCGGGTTTTGCGCCGGTGACGGCGCTGCTGCTGTCAAGCTGGCTGGGGCTGCCGGCGGCGGGGCTTTATCTGCTGTCGGGCGCGGTCTGTTCGACCATCGCCATCTGGCTGTCGCGCCGGCTGGAATTCCGCGCCGCCGAAGGCTGAGCCGGCAGCCGCCATTCCCGGCAAGCCGGAATAGCGGCAAGGACAGCGGTGTGCCCCCTCGCGTGGCAGCGGCCGGTCACGCCGCCCCCGGGCGCTGGCGGCTCCGACCCCCCCGGCGCCCCGGGGGGGCGGGGGGTGGGGCCTGATCGCCGTGGCGTCCACCCAGTTCGCGCAGGATCGCCAGGAAATTCGCCAGCGTCGGCGAGGTGTCGCCCTGGCGATAGATCGCATAAAGGGGAATCAGCGGAGCCTGCGGACCGATGGGGCGGAACACGACATGCGGAGGGGCCAGCGGCATCATGCTGGCGGGCATCAACGCCACGCCCATGTTGGCGCCCACCAGGCTCAGCATCGACTGCACCTCGACCACCTGCTGGCGGATCTGGGGCACGAAGCCCGCGCGCACACAACATTCATAGAGGTAATCGGCAAGGCGTGATCGGCGCAGTTCGAACATGATGAACGGCTGATCGCCAAGATCCGCCAGGCTCAGCATGCGCCGCACCGCCAGCGGATGGCTGCGGGGCAGGGCGACCATCACCTCTTCCTGCATCAGGATCTCGCGCTCGAGCCCCTCGTGTTCCTGGGGCAGGCGGAACAGGCAGATGTCGATGCGCCGTTCGACCAGCGCCGCGATCTGTTCGGCCGGCGGCAATTCGTGCAATTGCCATTCGACCTGCGGGTGGCGGGTGCGGAACAGCTCGAGCGCCTCGGGCACCACCCCGACCAGCGAGGAACTGATCACCCCGATTTCCAGCCTGCCGATCTGGCCGCGGGCGGTCAGCCGGGTGGCGGTCACGGCCTTTTCCAGCTGCTGGAACACCAGCGGCACCTGTTCGCGGAAGCTGCGCCCTGCCGGTGTCAGCTCGACGCTGTGATGGCTGCGGGCAAACAGGGCAACGCCCAGGCTGTCCTCGAGCTGGCGAATCTGCTGGCTGAGGGGGGGCTGCGACATGTTCAGCCGCGCCGCCGCCCTGCCGAAGTGCAATTCCTCGGCCAGGACCATGAAATAGCGCAGGGTGCGCAGGTTGAAGTGGCGCAGTTCGCCGGGCGTCATATCGAAAACCTATCACCAGTCATTCAAATGAATATTATACGTCTTGTCTCTGTCATGCCAATGATCGGGGCGAGGGAAATCGCTGCCGTCGCGAATGAACGCGTCCACAGGACGCTCCGGGCCTGGCCACCGGCCGCGCCCAGGGGGAGGGCGCAGGGTTTTCTCGTCCATCGGCCCCGCGCGGGTCGAGCAGAAGGAGACCATGGATGATCATTGATACCAGTTGCTATCCGACCGATCTGGTCGATTTGGCCTGGCGGCACGATGGCGAGCCGTTCACCGGCGAACGCCTGATCCAGATGATGAACGGCCCCTACACGATCAACGGCAAACCGCGCCGTATCGACAAGGCCTTCATCCAGCCGCCGCAGGGCAACACCATCTACACCTGGACCGATGGCGAGCTGTCCGGCCGCGAATCGATCGACAAGTATATGGCCTATACGCTGAAGATGGTTCAGACCTACCCTGACCGCTTCATCGGCTGCTTTGTCTACAACCCGCGCTGCGGGGTGCAGAACGGCGTCGAGGCCATCGAACGCTATGTCAAGGAACATGGCTTCAAGATGGTGCAGTTCCAGGCGAACATGCACGCCTATCGCCCCGACCGCGCCAAGGACTGGCTGCGCCCGGCGCTGGACAAGTGCGCCGAACTCGGCGTCCTGGTCAAGGTCCACACCGGCGACGGCCCCTATTCGATCCCGACCGAATGGGTTCCGCTGATCAAGGAATATCCGCAGATCAACTTCATCATGGCGCATTTCGGCGTCCAGACCGGCGGCGTCTACTGCTTCGAGCCCTTCCAGTGGGCGATGGAGCTGCCCAACGTCTATTGCGAAAGCGCCTGGTGTCTGCAGTCGCGGATCGTCGAATTCGCCAAGGAATTGCCGACGCACAAGATCCTTTACGGTTCGGACACGCCTCCGAACGAACCGGGCATGTGGCTGAACCTGCTGGAAGTGCTGTGCCACGAGCCGCCCCAGGGCCTGAACCTGAGCGAAGAAATCCTCGAGGATTACCTGGGCAACAACCTGGCGCGGATGATCGGCATCGAGCCGACCCCCCATCCCGCCACCTACGAGGACGCCGTTGCCGAGCTGGAGCGCCACGGCATCGAGAACAAGCACTACCTCGCGACCCTCGTCTGAGACTCGGAGAACACAGATGATCATCGACACCCACCTGCATCCCACCAACCTGGTGGATGAGGCATGGCGGCATACGGGCGAACCCTTCACGGGCGAACGCATGCTGAAGCTGATGGACGGCCCCTACATGATCAACGGCAAGCCGCGCCGGATCGACATGGGCTTCATCCAGCCGCCGCCCGGCAACACCGGCTATCGCGACGGCAACCGCCGCGGCCGCGAGGGTATCCGGGACTACATGGCCTATGTGGCCGAACTGTGCCAGAAATATCCCGACCGCTTCATCGGCAACTTCAACTTCAATCCCCGCTGGGGACCGGAGAACGGCGCGCTGGAGCTGGAATTCCACGTCAAGGAATACGGCTTCAAGATGCTGAAGCTGCATTCCAACATGCACGGCTATCGTCCCGACCGTGCGCTGGAATGGCTGCGCCCGGCGATGAAGATGTGTGCCAAGTACAACATCGTCGTGCTGATCCACACCGGCGACGGGCCGTATTCGATCCCGACGCAGTTCTACCCGATCATCCGCGAATTCCCGATGGTCAACTTCATCATCGGCCACTTCGGGATCCAGACCGGCGGGAACTATTCGTTCGAGGCCTTCTGGATGGCGATGGACACGCCCAACGTCTACGTCGAATCGGGCTGGTGCTTCCAGTCGCGGATCGTCGAATTCGCCAAGCAGCTGCCCCCGCACAAGATCGTCTTTGGCACCGACTCGCCGCCGAACAACCCCGGCATGTGGCTGCGCGAACTGGAAGTTCTGTGTTCGCCCGAGCCGCAGGGCATGAACCTGTCGGAAGACATTCTCGAGGACTATCTGGGCAACAACATCGCCCGCCTGATCGGTCTCGAGCCGACCAAGCCTCCCAAGGACTTGGCCGAGGCCGAGAAGCGCCTCAAGGCGACCTACGTCTGAGGACAGGGTGCGGGGTTCCCGGCCCCGCACCTATCCACCCCTGCAGAACGGAATGCGACCATGCAGCACAACCAGGATTTTCAAAGCTTTGCCAGCGACTACCGCGCCCGCTTTCCGCAGGACGTGCTGCATGTCGAAACGCCTTTGGGCGACGGGCAGGATGTGACCGCCATGGTCGAGGCCCTGGCCGCACAGGGTCGGGGGCCGATGCTGTCCTTTGACAGCGTGCCGGGCAGCGCCTGGCCGGTGATCACCAATGTCTTTGCCTCGCGCGAACGCATTGCCCGCATCCTGGGCACCGATCTTTCCAACCTGCATGCCGAATACCAGCGGCGCTCGAACGCGCCCATCCCGCCCCAATATGTCGATCGGGGCCCGGTGACCGAGGTGGTGGTGCAGGGCGACGAGGTCGATCTGGACCAGATCCCGATGATCCGGCATTTCGACAGCGATCGCGGCCCCTACATCACCAACGCCATCATCGTGGCCGAGGATCCCGAAACCGGCGTCGCCAATCTGAGCTATCACCGCTCGATGCGGCATGCGCGCAATGCGCTGGCCACCAGCCTGCATTCGCGCGGCCACCTGTGGCGCATGTATCAGACCGCGCGCGAAGCCGGCCGGCCGCTGCCCGTGGCCATGGTCATCGGCGCGCATCCGCTGTTCATGATGGCCGCCTCGGCCCGTGTGGCCTTCGGCGTCGACGAACGCGCCATTGCCGGCGCGCTGATGGGCGAGGCGCTGCGCGTCGTGCGCACCCCCAACCACGGCATCGGTGTGCCGGCGGCGGCCGAATTCGTGCTGGAAGGCGTCCTGGACCCCGAGGCGCATGTTTCCGAAGGCCCCTTCGGCGAATTCTCGGGCTACAGCTCGGACCGTTCGACCAATACGCTGTTCCACGTGCAGGCGGTGATGCGCAAGCGCGCGCCGGTGCTGGTCGATGTGGTGGGCGGCGCCACCGACGAACACCTGAACCTGGCGCGCCTGCCGCGCGAGGCCGAGATGTTTGAAAAGCTGAAGGCGCGCTTCCCCGCCGTCACCAAGCTGCACTACCCGACCTCGGGCACGCATTTTCATGCCTATGTCGCCCTGAAGCAGAGCCGCCCCGGCGAGGCGCGTCAGGTGATGCTGGGCCTGCTGGGCTGGGATCCCTATCTCAAGACGGTGATTGCCGTCGACGAGGATATCGACGTCACCCAGGACAGCCAGGTGATGTGGGCATTGGCCACGCATTTCCAGCCGCATCGTGACATGTTCACCATCGGCGGCCTGCCGGGCAGCCCGCTGGACCCGTCCTCGACCTCGGACGGCACCACCTCGCGGCTGGCGCTGGACGCCACGCGCGGTGCCGACTTCCACGGCATCCGCGCCACCATCAGCGACGAAGCCCGCGCCCGCGCCGCCGCCATCCTGGCGGGGAATGGCTCATGACCGCCGCCGGTCCTCGCGCGCCCGCGCCACCGCGCATGGCGGTGGGGATCAGCGGTGCCTCGGGCATCATCTACGGCATCCGCCTGCTCGAGATGCTGCGCCAGCTGGGGATCGAGACCCATGTCACCGTCAGCCGCGCCGCGCTGCTGACCATGGTGCATGAAACCTCGTTCAAGCTGGCCGACATCGAGGCGCGGTGCGACTATCTCTATCGCTCGGACGACGTGGCGGCGAGCATTTCCAGCGGATCGTTCCGCACCATGGGCATGATCGTCGCCCCCTGCTCGATGAAAACCCTGGCCGAGATCGCCCAGGGCGTGACCTCGGGGCTGATCAGCCGGGCGGCGGAAGTAACGCTGAAAGAGCGGCGCAAGCTGGTGTTGATGGCGCGCGAGACGCCGCTGACACAAAGCCATTTGCAGAACATGCTGACCGTGACCCAGATGGGCGCCATCGTGGCGCCGCCGGTGCCGGCGTTCTACGCCAGGCCCGCCAGCATCGAGGACATGGTCGATCACACGCTGGGCCGGGTGCTGGATCTGTTCGATCTGGATTCGGGCAGCGTCCGGCGCTGGGTCAAGGCGCCCTGAGTTTTCAACCTTGGGAGGGTTAATCATGCAGAAGACGATCAAGGACAAGATTCCGGTGACGGTGCTGACGGGCTTTCTGGGCTCGGGCAAGACCACGTTGCTGAATTACATCCTGAAGGAAAACCACGGCATGAAGATCGCCGTGATCGAGAACGAGTTCGGCGAGATCGGCATCGACGGCGGTCTGGTGGTCGGCAGCACCGAGGAAATCTACGAGATGACCAACGGCTGTGTCTGCTGCGTCGCCGAGGCGCGCGAGGATCTGCTGCGGGTGATCCGCCAGCTGCTGGCGCGGCCCGAGCGGCTGGACCACATCATCATCGAGACCAGCGGCCTTGCCGACCCCTATCCGGTGGCGCAGACCTTCTTCCTGGACGATCCGATCCGCGAGGAAACCAACCTGGACGGCGTCATCGCGCTGGTCGATGTCAAGCACATCCTGCGGCATCTGGACGACGCCCAGATCGAGGCGCATGACAATCAGGCCGTGGACCAGATCGTCTGCGCCGACCGCGTGGTGCTGAACAAGGTCGATCTGGCCAGCGAGGAGGAAATCGAGGCGGTCTCTGCCCGGGTCCGCAGCCTGAACGAGACCGCCGAGCAGGTGCGTTCCAGCTATGCCCAGATCGACCTGCGCAAGATCCTGGGTCTGGCCGCCTTCGATCAGAACCGCCTGATGGCGGCCGAAATTCCCGAACATCACGAACATCACCACCATCATGCACCCTGGATGGGCGATGCCAGCCACGACCACGATTCCAGCGTGACCTCGGTCGGGTTCGAGCTGGAAGGCCACATGGACCCGCAGGCGATGATGCGCTGGGTGGAGGAGATGAAGGCGCGCGATCTCAGCGACCTGTTCCGGATGAAGGGCATCTTCTCGGTCAAGGGCGACGATTACTGCTATGTCCTGCACGGTGTGCATGACCAGATCGAGTTCCGCCCGAACCATCCCTGGGCCAATGAGCCGCGCTGCAACAAGATGGTGTTCATCGGCCGCAATCTGGACAGGCAGGCATTGCGCGAACGGTTGCAGCAGTGCATGGCGGCCTGATGCCGCAGCGCCGGGCCTGAAGGGGGCCGGCGCATCCATTCGTTTCGCGTGTCGCCGCGCATCGGCCCGCGGCGGCACGCGCGATCACCAAAGGGGGGAACCATGATCCAGTCCAGCAGCAATACCCGGCGCCGCGCGGTGCTGATCCGCGGCGGGCAGCTGGCACGGCCCGACGGCACGCTGGCCGCGACGGATGTCCTGATCGGGGCCGACGGCCGCATCGCGCGGCTGGGCGCCAGCCTCTCGGAACCCGAAGGTGCCAGCGTGGTCGATGCGAGCGGTTGCCTGGTCACACCCGGCTTCGTCGACATGCACCAGCACCTCGACAAGACCGGGGTGCTGCGCTTTACCCCCAACCCCTCGGGCACCTTGCAGGGCGCGCGCGATGCCTTTGCGCTTTATGCCCGCAAGGCACCCCCCGAGGACGTGCTGCGTCGCGCCGCCCGCACGCTGGGGCGCTGCCTTGCGCATGGCACCACGGCGATCCGCAGCCATGTCAATGTCGACAAGGACGCAGGTTTCAACGGCATCGATGCGCTGGCACAATTGCGGGCGGAATGGGCCGATCTGGTGCAGCTGCAACTGGTGGCCTTCATGACGCCGCACCCGGGTCAGGATCTGGACTGGTTGCGCGCCAATATCGATCGGGCCGTCGATATGGCCGATGTCGTGGGCGGCACTCCGGCCGTTGCCGAAGATCCCGACGCCTATATGGACATCCTGTTCGAGACGGCCGCGCGCCATGGCCTGCCGGTGGACCTGCACCTGGACGAGCATCTGGACGCAGATCGCCAGCTGTTCCCCAAGGTGTTCGAGCGTGTCCGCCGCTTCGGCCTGCAGGGGCGCACGGTCCTGAGCCATTGTTCGGTGCTGAGCGCGATGCCGCGCGAAGAGTTCCTGCCGATCATGGACCAGATCCTGGAACTGGATCTGGGCGTGGTCACGCTGCCGGCGGCCAACCTGTATCTGCAGGGCCGCGACCGCGACATGCTGCCGCCGCGCGGCCTGACCCGCGTTGCCGAAATGCTGCGGGCCGGGGTGCGGCTGGCGACGGCCTCGGACAATATCCAGGATCCCTTCGTGCCGACCGGTTCCGGCGACATGCTGGAAATCGCGCGCTGGACCCTGCTGGCCGGGCATCTCAAGGGCGACGAACTGCCCTTGGTCCACCGCATGATCGGCGAGATTCCCGCAGGCCTGATGGGGCTGGGCAGTCATGCTCTGGTCCCCGGCGCGCGGGCGGATCTTCTGGTGGCGCGGGCCGATGATGTGGCAAACCTTGTCGCGGGCGGTGCCGAAGAGCTGCGCGTGTTTGCCGCTGGCCGCCTGGTCAGCGAAACCACGCTGTCGCAGGATCCCGGGGCCGAGCAGCTGGGCTAGCAACCGCCCGCCAGATCGTGGGGGCGATCCACGTCCCCCGCAGTCGCGGCGTCGACGGGCAGCAGCGCGCTTTCGGGCAGGGCGGCGATCCATGCCCGCGCGCCGTGATCGCCCGGCGGAGCGTTCAGGATGGTGTCGAAGGCGGACGCGGGCAGATGCGCCGGCGGCAAGCGGCGCGCCATGTGCCGGCAGGCGGCGCCTTCGGGGCGTTGCAGCAACTGGCGCAACAGTCGCGGTCCGACATGCGGCATGTCGCCCAGCACCAGCAATGCGCTTTCGGCGCCTGACCGGCGCGCGTGCAGCAGCCCCGCGACCAGCGAATCCGACATCGGACGGCCGGGCGGCAAGCGCAGGCACCGGATTTCGGGCGGCAGGCATCGGGCCACGGCCTCGGAGCTGACGACCGCAATCACGCCGTCGCATCCCGCCGCCAGCAGCGCCTGCGCAGGCCATGTCACCAGGGCCTGTCCGCGGCAGGGCGCCAGCAGCTTGTTCTGGGCGCCAAAGCGGCGGGATTGCCCCGCCGCCAGCAGGATGCCCATGCGCATCTCAGGCCAGGGTTTCGGCGCTGATGACCGGTGCCGCCAGGCCGATCACCTCGGCCAGGACCGAGACCGCCAGCTGCCGCGGATCGCGGGCCGAGGGCACCAGACCGATCGGACCGCGCACCCTTTGCAGCGATTCCTCGGCCAGGCCCAGTTCGGCCAGCCGCGCCAGCCGGTCCTGCTGGGTGCGGCGGCTGCCCTGGGCGCCGATGTAAAAGGCGGGGCCTTCCAGCAGTTGTTGCAGGATCTGCGGTTCGTGTTCGTGGTCGTGATAGAACAGCAGCGCCGCGCAACGGGCATCGCCGACCACGGCCGCCATATCGGGCAAATGCCCCAGCCGCCGCGTGTTGCAGCCCATCGAGCCGGCGGCATTCAGGCTGTGATCGTCATGGGACAGCAGCAGGTGGTCATAATCCAGCGATTGCACCAGCTGGGCAAAGACCGCCGCCTCGGGGCCGGCGCCGAAAATGACAAAGCGCAGCGGTGGGCGAAAGGTCAATCGCAGGCCGGGCAGGGTGGGGGCGTCGGCCTGCAGCAGGCGCAAGGCGCCGTCGGGGGCCAGATGCAATGCCGCCTCGCGTCGGGCCGCGCGTTCGCGCGACAATGCCGACAGCACCGCGGGATCCTGGATCACGAACAGCGAAACCTCGATGGCGCCGCCGCAGGGCAGGCGCAAATCGATGAAGGGCGATCCCTGACCGTAGCGCAGCTGCTGGGGCTGGCCGCTTGCCCGCACCTCCTGCGCGCGCAGGATCAGGTCGGCCTCGATGCAGCCGGAACTGAGCGCACCGGCAAAGCGGCCGTCAGGCGCGATGGCCATGGCCGTGCCCAGGCTGCGATAGGTCGGGCCATGCGTGGCCGTCAGCACCGCCATCACCGTTCCCGGTCCGAAGAGCAATGCGGTTTCCCACGGATCCAGCAGGGCCGGATGCCGGGCCCGGCCTTGCGAGATGATGGTGCGGCTTTGGAACACGTGGCCTCCTGACATGGGGCGCCTCAGCCGAAACGGCTGGCGAAGCGGCAGCGTGCCGCAATGACAGGATTGTTGACAATCTGGAGAGATTCGCGCAAGCTTTAAATTGTCAGCAATCCGGTGTCCCATGTCCGATACGCTTTCCTACCGCCCCGCAGCCCCCCAGGATCCTGCCGGTCCCCGCAGCAAGAGCGGTGTCGAGGCCGAACAGCGCGTGGTGCGGCTGGTCATGGAGGGGATCCATCAGATGCGCACACCGCCAGGGCACCGGCTGATCGAACGCGAACTGTCCGAACAGGCCTGTGCCAGTCGCCAGACGGTGCGCAATGCGCTGCTGCGCCTGTCGCAGGCGGGGCTGGTCGCACTGACCCCGAATTGCGGGGCGACGGTGACGCAATGCTCGCCCGCGACGACACGCGCGATCATGCAGGCGCGCATCATCAACGAAGGTGCGGCGCTGCGGATGCTGGCCGAGCGGATGGACGATGCCGCCTCGGACCGGTTGCAGGACATCCTGCGGCGCGAGGCGGCGGCCTATGACGAAGGCATGGTGATCGAGGCGCGTCACCTGTCGCGCGAATTCCACATCGCCTTCACCGAACTGGCCGGGAACGAGCCCATCGCCCGTTTCATGCGCGAACTGATCGATTGCCAGCCGCTGCTGGCGGCATCCTTGCGCGGGCGGCCATCAAGTTTCTCGGGCGTGATCGCCCATACCAAGACCCTGGCGGCCTTGCAGCGTGGCGATGGCGCCATGGCCGAGGCCGTCAACACCGAACTGCTGAGCGCGCTCGAGCGCGAATTCCTGCGCGAAGCGCAGGACAGCGGCCCCCCCATGCCCAGCTAGCGCAGGCAGCAAGGGACCGACCCGGCGTAGCCCCGTTCAGGTAAGCGGCCAGGCAGCAGCATCTGTCGCTTGAGACCAATGAGCCAGAGGAGGGCAAATTGCGCCGTTTCGAGTATCATGAACCGACAACACTGGAGGAGGCCTCGGCGCTTCTGACATCGCTGGGAGAGGGGGCCTATCTGCTGGCCGGCGGCACCGACCTGTTCGTGGAAATCCGCGAGCATCTGCGTCGGGTATCGCATCTGGTCAACATCAAGCGTGTGCCGGGACTGGACCGGATCGAATGGTCCGACCAAGGCGGGCTGCGCTTTGGCGCGCTGGTCACGGCCGGGCAGCTGGAGGCATCAGAGCCGGTGGTCAAACACTATCCCAACCTGCGCACGGCGATGCAGCTGCTGGCCTCGATCCAGGTGCGCAACCGCGCCACGGTGATCGGCAATATCTGCCGAGCCTCGCCCTCGGCCGATTCGATCCCGCCGCTGATCGCCGATGGCGCCAGCATCGAGATATGGAATCCGCAGGGCGGTCGCACGGTCCCGCTGGCGGAATTCTTTACCGGCCCGGGCCGCAGCGTGTTGCAGCCGGGCGAAATCGCGGTGGCGATCGCCGTGCCCCCGCCCAAGTCCGGCAGCGGCCGCGCCTATATCAAGCATGGTCGCCGCAAGGCCATGGAACTGGCCACCGTCGGCGTTGCCGTCAGCCTGGATACCCAGGGCGGCGAATGCACCGGGGCGCGGATCGCGCTTGGCGCGGTCGGGCCGGTGGTGCTGCGCGCGCCCAGGGCCGAAGCGATCCTGGTCGGATCGCGGCTGGACGCGGACACCATCGCCGCGGCGGCCGAACAGGCGATGCAGGAATGCACGCCCATCAGCAATGTCCGCAGTTCGGCCGAATATCGGCGCGACATGGTCGGGGTTCTGACCCGGCGTGCGGTCTCGCTCGCTCTGGAGGAAGCGGCATGAAAAAGATCCATCTCGAATTCAGCGTGAACGGGGAACAGCGCAGCGTCCTGGTGGAGGGCTATCGTTCGCTCCTGGACACGCTGCGCGAAGAGGTCGGGCTGACCGGCACCAAGAAGGGTTGCGACGTCGGCGACTGCGGCGCCTGCACGGTGATGGTCAACGGCCAGCCCGTCAACGCCTGCCTGATGCTGGCGGCCGAGGCGCAGGGCGCCGAGGTGCTGACCGTCGAGGGCATGCAGCCCAACCCCGACGAACTGCACCCCCTGCAAGAGGCCTTCATGGAACACGGTGCCTCGCAATGCGGGTTCTGCACCCCCGGCATCCTGATCATGGCCAAGCATCTGCTGGACCAAAATCCGCTGCCAACGGACGAGGAAATCCGCTTTGGCCTGTCGGGCAACATCTGCCGCTGCACCGGCTATACCAAGATCTTCGACGCGATCCGCACCGCCGGCAAGCGCATGGCGGCCGCCAAGGCGGCATCGGTGGAGGCCTGAGATGACCAAGCATGATTTCCGCATCGTCGGCAAAAGCGTCAAGCGCCAGGACGTCATCGAGAAGGTGACGGGCGAGGGCAAGTATACCGGCGACTACCATCTGCCCGGGATGCTTTACGGCAAGATCAAGCGTTCCGACATCGCCCATGCCCGCATCAAGAGCATCGACGTGTCCAGGGCGCTGGCCTATCCGGGCGTCAAGGCGGTGCTGACCCATCACGACGTGCCCAAGGTGCTGCATTACGGTTCGCCGCATCCGCGTTCGGCCTCCTGCACCAAGGATCAGTATATCCTCGAGGACAAGGTGCGGTTCTGGGGCGAGGGTGTCGCCGCCGTCGCCGCCATCAGCGAGGAAATCGCCGACGAGGCCCTGGAGCTGATCGAGGTCGAATACGAACCCTTGCCGGCGGTCTTTGACGTCGACAGCGCCCAATCGCCCGATGCGCCGCAGATCCACGACGTCGGGCCGGGGGGCAACCTGGTGATCCCGCCGGTGCAGATCGAACGCGGCGATGTCGAAAAGGGCTTTGCCGAGGCCGACCTGATCCTGGAAGGCTGGTTCGAGGGCGGACGCCCGACCCCCACCTACATGGAGCCCAACATCTGCGTCGCCGACTGGGACGGTTCGGGCAAGCTGACGTTCTGGACCTCGACCCAGACCTCGTTCATGGTGCGCGGCGCCCTGGCCGAGGTTCTGGGCCTGCCGCTGAACAAGGTGCGGGTGCTGGTCGATCACATGGGCGGCGGCTTCGGCGCCAAGCAGGATCTGTTCCAGCACGAATTCCTGTGCGCGCTGCTGGCCAAGCAATGCCGGCGTCCGGTCAGGATGGAGTTCACGCGCAAGGAAACCTTCCTGGCCGGACGCACCCGTCACCCGTTCAAGATGTGGCTGAAACAGGGCTTCCGCAAGGATGGCACGCTGACCGCCCGCGACATGAAGATCGTCTATGAATCGGGCGCCTACGGATCGCACAGCCCCGGCGTGACCAATGTCGGCACCGCCTCGGCCACCTCGCTCTATCGCTGTCCGAACGTTCGGCTGGACGGGCGCGCGGTCTATACCAACACCCCCATTGCCGGCGCCTTCCGTGGCTATGGCGTGGTGCAGACCTATTACGCCATCGACATCCAGATCGACGAGGCCGCCGAAAAGCTGGGCATCGACCCGGCCGAGATGCGGCTGCGCAATGCGGTGCGCGAAGGCGACATCGCGCCTTCGGGTCATCCGATCATCGGGCACGGCCTTGAAACCTGCATCAGCCATGGCATCAAGGCTTTCGACTGGGCGGGCAAGCGCAATGCCGATCGCACCGATCCCAGGAACCCTGCCATCCGCAAGGGCTGGGGCATCGGCTGCGAGATGCATGGATCGTCGGCCTATCCCGGCATCAAGGAACAGGGCAACGCCACCGTCAAGATGAACGAGGACGGCAGCGTCACCCTGCTGACCGGCGCGGCGGGGCTGGGCACCGGGGCCCACACTGCCCTGGCGCAGATCGTCGCCGAGGAACTGGGCGTTCCCTTCGAATCGGTCTCGGTCGTGCATGGCGATACCGATGTCGTGCCGTGGGATATCGGCGCCTTCGCCAGCCACACCACCTATCTGGTGGGTTCCGCCGCCAAGATGGCCGCGGCCGAACTGCGCCAGCGCGTCCTGGCCCGTGCGGCCGAGAAGCTGCAGGAAAAGCCCGAACACCTGCAGATGGTCGATGGCATCATCACCGTCGAGGGCAAGCCCGGCCAGAGCCTGACCGTGCACGAGGCCATGGGTCCGTCGCGCGGCATTCCGGCCGAGCATCTGATCGCCTCGGGCAGCTACATGCCGACGAAGTCCTATTCTTTCGCCGCGCATTTCGTCGAGGTGGCGGTGGATACCGAAACCGGCATCATCGAATGCCGCAAGGTGGTCCCGGTGCACGATGTCGGCAAGGTGATCCATCCGATCGCCGCCCAGGGCCAGATCGAAGGCGGGATCCAGCAGGGCATCGGCCATACCCTGACCGAGGATTATGTCATCGACCGCACCAATGGCCGGTCGCTGAACGCGGGGCTGGTCGATTACAAGATGCCGCTGTCAATGGACATGCCCGACATCGAAACGATCATCCTGGAGGCCGCGCCCGATCCCGGCGGCCCCTGGGGGGCCAAGGGTGTGGGCGAGGATCCGATCATCGCCATCGGTCCGGCCATCGCCAATGCCGTCCATGACGCCATCGGCGTGCGCTTCCATCACTATCCGATCACGCCCGAGGATGTGCTGGAGGGGCTGCGCCGCAAGGCCCGCCAAGACGCCGGCGCCGCCTGATCGCAAGACCTGCGCCCCCGCCCCTGCGGGCGGGGGCTATCCGCCAGTCACATCCGGGCGCATGCCCCGTCGCATCGTGGCCTGCGTCGTGCGATGGACGAAATCGCGAAACAGCCGGCTGGCCGGTGCCAGCGTGTGATCGCTGCGCTGGATCAGCGATATCTTGCGCGAGATCACCGGCTCGGTCGGCAGGATGGTGACCAGCCCAAGCGCCTGTGCCAGCGGTCGCACGGTCGAGGTCATGATTGCCACGCCCAGCCCGGCATGGACCATGCCGATGATGGTCAGCGGCAAGGACACATCCTGAAAGCTGCGATGCAAGGTCAGCTCCACCCCGGCGCGGGCCAGTTCGGTCTGCAGGCGTTCGCGGATGGGGTTGCCGCGCTGGGGCCCGATCAGCGGTTCCTCGGTCAGGTCGCCCCAGCGCAGGGTGCCGCGCTGCGCCAGCGGATGTTCGGGGCGCATCACCACCAGAAACGAATCGGTCATCAGCTCGGCGCCGCTGATTTCGCTGTCGCGGTCGGGAACCGTGCCCATGCCCAGATCGACGGTGCCGTTCTTGACCATCTCGATCATGGCGCGCTCTGACACGTCGTGCATCGAGATTTCGACATTCGGATAGCGTTCGTTGAAGTTGCGGATCGCCCGCGGCAGCAGCAGGGCGGCCTGCAACGTCCCGGCGGCGATCGAGACCCGGCCGCGGCTGAAACTGTTCAGATCGCGCGCATTTTCCACCAGCCGGTCCAGATCGCCGATGGCCTGTCGGGCGACGGCCAGCGCCTCGGCCCCGGCCTGGGTCAGGCGCAACAGCCGGGTGTGACGGTCGAAAAGGCGCAGGTTCAGGTTCTGTTCCAGCTGCGCGATCAGCGTGCTGACCGCCGATTGCGACAGCCCCAGGCGTTCGGCGGCGCGGGTGATCTGGCCGGTTTCGGCCACGGTCACAAAGGCGCGGAACTGTTTCAGCGTCGGTTCCATCGCGGCGTTTTCCCCCCCGCTTACATTCATACGAAATTCAGATGAATAAAGTCAATTGTGCCGATTGATAAATGAATTGCTTCGCCCACAATCGTGTCAGGCATGTCGGAAACCATGCGACGGAACACGAATAACACAGGGAGGAGTGCCGTGAGCGGCAGCTTGGAGGTTAAGGCGGAGGACTGGGACGCGCTGGCGACCCAACAGGATCAGACTCCGGCCGAGAAAACAAAGGACTTTGATCCGATTGAAGAAAAATTTCCAGCGCCCAAGCTGTTCGCGCTGGGGCTGCAACATGTGCTGGTCATGTATGCCGGCGCGGTTGCCGTGCCGCTGCTGATCGGCAACGCATTGGGAATGACCAAGGAACAGGTGGCGCTGCTGATCAGTGCGGACCTGTTCTGCTGCGGCATCGTCACCATGATCCAGTGCCTTGGCGTCTGGAAGTTCGGGGCGCGTCTGCCGATCATGATGGGCATCAGCTTCACCGCCGTGCCGGTCATCATCGCCACCGGCCAGGATCCCGAACTGGGCATCCGCGGCGTGTTCGGCGCGGTGATCGGCTCGGGCATCTTCACGGTGATCGCGGCCTGGTTCTTCAGCAAATGGGTGCGGTTCTTTCCGGCCGTGGTGACGGGCACCTGCATGCTGATCATCGGGGTGTCGTTGATGCGGGTCGGCGTGAACTGGGCCGCAGGCGGTCAGCCGATGATCCGCACGGCCGAAGGCATGGTGCCCAACCCGAATTACGGCGAGCCGTTCAACATCGTCGTTGCCGGCATCGTCCTGGCAAGCATCCTGCTGGTGACCCGCTTTTTCAAGGGCTTCTATGCCAACCTGGGCGTGCTGATCGGCATTGCCGCGGGCTTCGGCATCTCGATCGCGGCGGGCAAGGTCAGCTTCGAGGGGCTGGGCGACGCGCATTGGGTCAACATCATCACCCCCTTCGCCTTCGGGACGCCGATCTTCAACCTGTGGGGCACCATCGGCCTCAGCGCGGTGATGATCGTGATGATGATCGAGGCCACCGGCCAGTTCGTCGCCGTGACCGACATGGCCGGCCAGAAGCTGAGCGAAGAGCGTCTGGCCCGCGGTCTGCGCACCGATGGCATCGGCAATATCATCGGCGGCATCTTCAACACCTTCACCTATACCACCTATGCCCAGAACGTCGGCCTGCTGCAGATCACGGGTGTGCTCAGCCGCTATGTCGTGGCGGCGGGCGGTGCGATCCTGATCCTGCTGGGCTGCCTGCCCAAGCTGGCCTTCATCAGCGCATCCATCCCCAGCTATGTCGTCGGCGGCGCCGCGCTGGTGATGTTCGGCATGGTGTCGGCGACCGGCGTCAAGATCCTGTCGCGCGTCGACTTCGTGAAGAATCGCCGCAACATCTATATCGTCGCGGTCAGCCTTGCACTGGCGATGATCCCGGTGGTGGCGCCCACCATGTTCGAGAAGATGCCGCATCTGGTGGAACGTATCTTCCACAGCGGCATCCTGGTCGGCACCTTCTCGGCGCTGCTGCTGAACCTGCTGTTCAACGGCATTCCGCCGCGCACTCAGGACCTGTCGGAAGCCGGTCACTGACCACAACACGACTTGCAACCCCCCTTGGCCGGACCTTCGGGTCCGGCTCTTTTCATTCCGGGCGCGGGCGCCGGATCTGCGATCAGGCGGTTCTGGCCGGCCGCCGGCCCCTGTGAGTTGCGCTGCCCTGCATCTGTTCCAGGATCAGACAGCGCAATTGTTCGGCCGCCGGCGACAGGCTGCGCTGGCGGTGCTGCAACAAGGCGATGTCGCGCGTCACGACCGGCTCGATCAGCGCCACGCTGCGCACATTCACGTCGGGCGCCAGCAGGCCGGTATTCTCGGGCAGCACCGACACCCCCAGCCCGGCCGAAATCATGCTGATCGCGGTCGAGGAAAAGCGCACCTCATAGGCGGGACGGAAGCCGGGGGCGACGCGGATCATCGTCTGTTCGACCAGATCCCGCAGCGGATTGCGGCGGTTCAGCACGATCAGCCGTTCGGCAACCAGTTCGGCCCAGCTGACATGGGGGCGACGCGCCAGCGGATGACCGGCATTGCAGATCAGCGTCAGCCGGTCGCGAATCACCGGCGTGGCGGTGATTTCCGGATCGTCGTCGATCTGGGTGCCCAGGGCGATGTCGACCTCGTTGCGGCGCAGGGCGATGCGGATGCGCTCTTCGGCCATGTCGCAAAGCTGGACCGAGACCCCGGGATAACGATCCATGAAGGTCGCGAGGATCGGGGGCACCATGGTGGCGGCAAGCACGATGGCGGCGGCGATGGTGACCTGGCCCGATTTCAGCGCCGCGCTGTCGCGCACGCCGCGCGTGGCCTGATCCAGATCATGCAGAACCTTGCGTGCCTGGGGCAGGAATTCGCGGCCGGTGACCGACAGGCTGACCATGCGGGTGTGGCGGTCGAAGAGCCGCACCCCCATTTCGTTTTTCAGCTCGCGAATCAGGATGCTGACCGCCGATTGCGTCAGCCCCATTTCGCTGGCGGCCAGGTTGAAACGGCCCAGCTCGGCCACCGCCAGAAAGGCGCGCAGCTGGCGCAGGGTGATGTTCACGGTGCCCCCCACGCCGCTTTCGGACCTGCCGTCGTTGTGGCGGGGTGCGTCTCAGCCTGCGGGCGCGGCATGATGCGCCCCGTCCGGCCTTTGGCCGGCCATCATCAGCCCGACCTCTTCCAGCCGGCTGCGGTCGGCGGGCACCTCGCCCAGGATCTGGCCGTGGCACATCACCAGGATACGATCGCTGACCGCGAACAGTTCCTCGAGTTCGGTCGAGATCAGCAGGATGCCGCGGCCGCTGTCGCGCTGGCGCAGCATTTCCTGCAGGATGAACTCGATGGCGCCGATGTCGATGCCGCGGGTCAGCTGGCTGACCAGGATGAAATCGGGGTTGCGGGCCAGTTCGCGGGCCACCACCAGCTTTTGCTGATTGCCGCCCGACAGGTTGCCGATCGCCTGGTTCTCGTCCGGGGTCTTGACGCGGAAACGGGCGATCAGTTCGCGCGTATGGGCACCGATCTGCGCCCGCTGCAACAGTCCCCGACGGGAAAACGGCGGCTGATCATAGCTGTGCAGGATGGCGTTTTCGGACAGCGACATCGGCAGCAGCACGCCCATCTTGTGCCGGTCCTCGGGCACATGGGCAAAGGAACGTGCGTTGATCTGTGCCGGGCCGAGGCCGGTGACATCCTCGCCGTTCAGCAGAACCTGCCCCGAATCGATCGGCAGCAGGCCGGCCAGCGCCAGCGCCAGTTCGGTCTGGCCATTGCCCGACACCCCGGCGATGCCGACGATCTCGCCGCGATGCACGGTCAGGTCGATGTCATGCAGCGCCTGCAGACCCAGATCGTTGCGACAGTTCAGCCCGCGCAGCTCAAGGACCGGGGCGCCGGGGCGTGCCGGGGCGCGGGGCAGTTCCATCAGCACGTCGCGCCCCACCATCAGCCGCGCCAGTTCGCGCGGGTCGGTGTCCTGCACGCGGGTGGTATGCACCACCCGGCAGTCGCGCATGACGCTGATGCGGTCGCTGACGCGCATCACCTCGTCAAGCTTGTGCGAAATGAAGATGATGGTCTTGCCGTCGGCGACCAGGTCGCGCATCAGCACCAGCAGCCGGTCGGTTTCCTGCGGGGTCAGCACGGCGGTCGGTTCGTCCAGAACCAGCAGTTCGGCGCCGTGAAACAGCACCTTGAGGATCTCGACCCGTTGCTGTTCGCCGACCGAAAGATCCTCGATGACCGCATCGGGGCGCACGTCCAGGCCGTAGCGGTCGGACAATTCGCGGATGCGGGCATGGACCGCGCCCATGTCGCGGATCAGCCGCAGCGGCGTGCCCTGGCCCAGCACATAGTTTTCCGCCACCGTCAGGTTCGGCACCAGCATGAAATGCTGATGCACCATGCCGATGCGGTGGCGGCTGGCCTCGCGCGGGGAGCTGATGTTCAGCGGCTGGCCGCGATAGATGATCTGGCCGCTGTTGGGGCGCAGGATGCCGCACAGGATGCTCATCAGCACGCTCTTGCCGGCGCCGTTCTCGCCCAGCAGGGCGTGGATCTCGCCCTGCTCGACCTCCAGCGTGACGCCGGCGCTGACCACCAGATCGCCAAAGGACTTGTGGATATTGTCCATCTTGAGAAAGGTTTCGGCGGTCATTTCTCTACCTTTCGCCATAGGGGATGCCCAGCTTGCGCGGGGCGACGTTCTTGCCGCGCACCAGCACCAGCGCCAGGATCGTCATCACATAGGGCAGCACTTGCAGCGCCTGATAGGGAATGTTCAGCATCGGTTGCGCCTGCAATTGCAGCTGCAGCGCATAGAACACCCCGAACAGCAGCGACACGAAGAAGGCCCCGACCGGCGACCAGCGGGCAAAGACCACCACCGCCAGCGCGATGAAGCCGCGCCCCGAGGTGATCCCTTCGACGAACTGGTTGGAATGGCCCAGCGTCAGGAAGGCGCCGCCCAGCCCGGCCAGCGCGCTGCCGATCAGCACCGCGCCATAGCGATACAGCGCCACGCTGCGCCCGGCGACATCGACCGCCTTGGGATGATCGCCCGTTGCCCGCAGCGTCAGCCCGAAGGAGGTGCGATTGAGCAGGATCGCCGCCAGGATCACCGCCGGAATGGTGCTGTAAACGATCAGGTTCTGGCGAAACAGCGCCTCGCCCAGATAGGGCAGGTCGCTGAGCCAGGGGATGTCGATGGGGCGGGCGATTTCCACCCCGCGCCCGGTCGAGACGTAATAGGCGCGGAACAGGAACGCGGTCAGCCCCAGGCCCAGCAGGTTGATGGCCGCTCCGACCACGATCTGGTCGGCCTTGATGGTGATGGCGAAGAAGGCAAAGATCAGCCCGAACAGCAGACCGGCGGCCACCCCGGCCGCCAGCCCCAGCGGCAGGCTGCCGGTGGCGAAGGTGGCGGCAAAGCCGCAGAATGCGCCCATGGCCATCGTGCCTTCGATGCCGATGTTCAGCACCCCGGCCCGTTCCGAGATCACCTCGCCGATCGAGGCGAAGATCAGCGGCGTGGCCAGGCGCCATGCCGCGCCGATCAGCGTGGCCAGGAAGCTCAGGAAAATGATGTTGTCCATGCGAGGTTTCCCTTCAGTGCCGTCCGGGCCGCAGCCGCAGCGCGGCAAAGCTGACGACCGACAGGATGACGATGCCCTGGATGACCGAGACCAGCACCTGCGGCACCTGCGATGTGATCTGCATCAGTTCCGACCCCGATCGCAGCACCGCGAACAGGCCGCCGGACAGGATCGCCCCCAGCGGGTTGTTGGCGGCCAGCAGCGCGACCGCGATGCCCTCGAAGCCGTAGCCGGGCGAGATGTTCTGATAAAGCCTGTGGGTCACGCCCGCGACCTCGAAGGCGCCGGCAAGGCCGGCCATGGCGCCGCTGATGCACATGGCGATCATCATGTTGCGGCCCGCATTCATGCCGGCATAGCGCGCGGCATGGGCATTCGTGCCGACCACGCGCAGCCCGTAACCGGCGCTGGACCGATACAGGAATACATATAGCGCGACGGCCAGCGCCAGCGCGACCAGGATGCCGATATGCAAGCGGGTGCCGGGGATCAGGTCGGGGATCCAGGATTCGCGCAGCAGCCTGGCCGATTGCGGATAGGCCGCGCGGCTGTCCTTCATCGGGCCGGTGACCAGATAGCTGGTGCCGATCAGCGCGATATAGTTCAGCATGATGGTGGTGACGATCTCGCTGGCCTGAAAACGCACCTTGAGCCAGCCGGCGATACCGGCCCAGAAGGCGCCGCCAAGCGCACCCGCCAGCATGATCAGCGGCACGTAAAGCCATGGGCTCAGCCCGGGCAGGCTGGTGCCCGCCAGCGTGGCACAGACCGCGCCCGCGTAAAGCTGCCCCTCGGCGCCGATGTTCCACATCTGGCAGCGAAAGGCCACGCACAACCCGGCCCCGATCAGGATCAGCGGCACCGCCTTCAGCAGCACCTCGGAGATCGAGCGGAAATCCTGAAACACTCCGATCAGCATCAGGTCGATGACGTCCCCACCATTGTAGCCGTTCACGGCCAGCAGCAGCGCCCCGAAAGCCAGCGCGATGGCCACCGCCGCCAGCGGATAGGCTGCGGCCAGCGCGATGCGGCGCAAGCCCCTAGCCGCGCGGCGCAGCGGGTTCGGGCCGCAGAGACTGCGCCCGTCCTGTTCGATCTGCGTCATGGTAAACCCTTTCTGCCCAGAGGGAGGGAGCCGCCGACCCGGGTCGGCGGCATCGACGCCTTATTGCGGCATGGTGTCGATCTTGCCCGCGGCGATGTCATTGGCGACGGCCGTCACCTCGGCGCGGATGTCCTCGGGGACGGTCACCGGCGCATCGTTTCGGAAATCGAAGCGGATCACCTTGGGATCTTTCAACCCGAAGACGACGTTCGATTCCGGTGGATTACCCTCGCGGATGTTGCGCACCACCTCGACCACGCCCTGGGCGTAATCGGCCACGTAAAGACCCAGGATGTTGTTGGGCGCCACCTCGGTGAAATCGCTGAAGATGCTGAAGGTGCGCACGTCCTTGCCCGATTCGGCGATGGCCTGATAGGCCCCGACGGTTGCGCCCGAGGCATTCGGCACCACGAAATCGGCGCCTTGCGCGATCATGCTGAGGGCTGCCTCCTTGGTGGCGGTGGTGTCGGTGAAATTGCCGATATAGGCCTCGCTGATCGGGAAGTCGGGGTTGACGCTGCGCGCCCCGGCCTTGAAGCCCGCGAAGGCTTCCTGAATCGGGGGGATCTCCATGCCGCCGACAAGGCCGGCCTTCTTGCCCATTCTGGCGGCGATGACCCCCATCAGATAGAACGGCTGGCTGGTGTCGGTGTTCAGCCCGATCACCTTGCCCTCATGGATGCCGCTCGACGAGATCAGGAACCAGGTGTCGGGATAATCCTCGGCCACGTCCAGCGCCGCGTCCTGGAACTCGAAGCCATGGCCCAGGATGACCTGATAGCCCTGGCTGGCATAATCGCGGAACGCCTTTTCGAACGAGGCCGGGTTCTGTTGCAGCTCGACATAGCTGACCTTGGCGCCCAGCTGCTCCTCGACGCCCTTCAGCGCGTTGTAGCCGATGCGGTTCCAGCCTTCCTCGGACACGCTGCCCGGCACCAGCAGCCCCATCTTGAGCTCCTCGGCCAGGGCACCGCCGGCGCCCAGGGCGATCATCGCGCAGGACAGGACACCCGGCAGCAGCCGGCGGCGAATTGCGGAATCAAACACGGTCATCCTCCCTTGGATGGTTATGCGCCGCCCACCCGGCCCCAGGGCGCAAGCACCCGCGGCGGCGGCTTTGTCGTTGCCGTCGTGATCAGGCCGCTCCGATACTCCCCTGGCTGGGGGTCGGCACGGCAGCCGTTGACAGTTCCCCCTCGCGGGCGCTGCCAGCCGGTAACATGCGGGAAAGAAGGGAAAGATTGCGACCCCATCCCTGAAACTTCCCTGGCCGTAAGCCAAGGTTAGAGGGAAAGCTTTTGATAGGGCAAATTCATTATTCTAATAAATTGTTTACGTTTCCCTATCAATCGGCCGATGCAAATGAAAAAGGGGCCGGCCCTGCGGCCGACCCCCGTTGATTGTGTGCCCCTTCAGCGATGCACCACGGTCGCTTCGGAGTTCTTCCAGTCCTCCCAGCCCTTGTCGCCCTGCATGAAGGCCTCGATCTCGGCGCGGCTGGCTTCCAGCCGCGGATCGTGCTTGAGGTAGAAATTGGTCTCGCGCGCGATCAGCCCGGAAAGGGCCAGAAGCCCGATCAGGTTGGGAATCGCCATCAGCCCGTTCATCACGTCCGAGAAGTTCCAGACCACGCCCAGCTGCACCGTGCAGCCGATATAGACCACGGCCGAAAACAGCACCCGGAACGGCATCACCCAAGCGCGGCCGGCCAGACGCTCGACGTTGCGCTCGCCGTAATAGGCCCAGCCCAGGATGGTGGAATAGGCAAACATCACCAGCCCCACGGTGACGATCCAGTGCCCCCAGTTGCCCGGCAGGCCGTGGCTGAAGGCGGTGCCCGTCATGATCGCGGGCGAGATCTGCGCCCCGGTCTGCGGATCGGTCTGGGCCCAGACGCCGGTGGTGATCAGCACCAGCCCGGTGCAGGTCACGACGATGATGGTGTCGATAAAGGTCTGGGTCATCGACACCAGCCCCTGCCGCACCGGATGCGTGGTCTGGGCCGAGGCCGCGGCGATGGCGGCCGAACCCATGCCGGACTCGTTCGAGAAGATGCCGCGGGCCACGCCGTATTGCACGGCGATCATGATGGTCGAGCCGACAAAGCCGCCCACCGCCGAACTGCCGGTGAAGGCCGAGGCGAACACCTGTCCGATCGCCCCCGGCACGGCCGTGATGTTGGCCAGCAGGATGTAAAGCGCCCCCAGCACATAAAAGACGATCATCACCGGCACCAGCGCCGCGGTGACGGTGCCGATCGACCTGATGCCGCCGACCAGCACCAGCAGCGTCATGCCGGCCAGCACCGCGCCCGTGATCCAGGTCGGCACCTGAAAGCTGTTGCTGAGGTTCGAGGCGATGGAATTGCCCTGGGTCATGTTGCCGATGCCGAAACAGGCACAGACGGCAAATACTGCGAAGGACAGCGCCAGGAACTTGCCGAAGCCGCCGGGGATGCCGCGTTCCAGATAGTATTGCGGGCCGCCCGATTTCTCGCCCGCGGCATCGGTGACGCGAAAGCGCACGCCCAGAAAGGCCTCGGAATATTTCGAGGCCATTCCCAGCAGGGCGGTGACCCACATCCAGAACAGCGCCCCCGGCCCGCCGATGCTGATGGCGGTGGCCACGCCGACGATATTGCCGGTGCCGACGGTGGCCGCCAGCGCCGTCGTCAGCGCCTGGAATTGCGAGATGTCGCCCGAGGCGTCATCGTCGTGGCGTTTCAGCAGGCCCAGGCGCAGCGCCGCGCCCAGGCGCAGGAACTGGATACCCCCCAGGCGAAAGGTCAGATACAGCCCGGTGCCCAGCAACAGCGGGATCAGCAGATAGGGGCCCCAGACGATGCCGCCGAGCCACCCCAGGAACTGCTCGATTTCTGCAGAGCTCATGTTTCCTCCTCATCTTCGGCTTCATGAGATTCATCACGGCCCTGTAGCGGGTGCTTGTCAATTGCGGCAGGGGGCAGGGCATCTTTTCCGGGCCGGGCGTGGCGGGAAAACATCCTTTCCCACCGCGATCTGGCGGATGCTTTTCCCCTTTTCGCGCCGCTGCGCCGCAGAAGTTGAGCTTGCGCCGGACCCGCCCTATAAGCCCGGGCAGGCAATCGGCACGGGGCCGGCGGGGGGCGCGGCATGCAGATGGGGACGGCGGCCGGATATTCGGTGCGTCTGGACGATCTGAGCTATCGGGTGGACGGCGTCGAGGTGCTGTCTGGGATCACCCTGCAATCGCAGGCGGGGCGCATCGGCATCGTCGGCCGCAACGGTTCGGGCAAAAGCACGCTGGCGCGGCTGCTGGCGGGGCTGGTCGCGCCCAGCTCCGGGCAGTTGCGGGTCTGTGGGGTGGATGTGTTTCGCGACCGCGCCGCGGCGCTGCGCACCGTGGGCATCCTGTTTCAGAACCCCGAGCATCAGATCATCTTTCCCACCGTGCGCGAGGAAATCGCCTTTGGCCTGCGTCAGCTGGGCGCCAGCCGCAGCGAGGCGGATGCCGAGGCGGCGGCGGTGCTGGCGCGCTTTGGTCGCGGGCACTGGTTGCAAGCCCCGGTCAGCGCATTGTCGCAGGGCCAGAAGCATCTGCTGTGTATCATGTCGGTGCTGGCCATGCGCCCGGCGCTGCTGATCCTGGACGAGCCCTTTGCGGGGCTGGACATCGCCACCCGCCGGCAACTGGCGCGGCATCTGGATCGGTCCGGGGTGCGGCTGCTGCATGTATCGCACGATCCGGCCGATCTGGCCGATTACGACGATATCTGCTGGCTCGAGGCCGGGCGGTTGCGGCGCCGGGGTCCGCCGGCCGAGGTTCTGGCCGAGTTTCAGGCCGAAATGCTGCGATTGGGGGATCAGGATGATCTCGCTGACCTCGCCCGTTAGGACGCGGGCGCATGACTGGCCGGCGGGGGCCAAGCTGGCGGGGCTGTGCCTGATCTCGACCGGGCTGTTCCTGACCGACAGCCCGGTGGTGCAGGCCTTGGCCTTGGCGCTGGTGCTGGGGCTTTATGCGCTGCCGGGGCGGGATTTCGCCCGCGCCGGGCTGGCGGCGCTGCGCCTGGTCTGGCCCTTTGTCGCGGTGGTGCTGGTCTGGCACGCGCTGACCGACGATCTGCGCGGCGGGCTGGTGATTGCGCTGCGCATGACCAGTTTGGTGGCGCTGGCCAATCTGGTGACGATGACCACGGCGCTGGACCGGCTGACCGACCTCTTGCACCGGCTGCTGGCGCCGCTGCGCCGGCTGGGCCTGCCCACGCATCTGCTGGAGACCGCCATCGCGCTGGTCATCCGCTTTACTCCGGTGCTGGTGCAGCGTGCGCAGCACCTGGTCGCCGCCTGGCGGGCACGGGCGCTGCGGCGGCCGGGATGGCGGCTGATCCTGCCGCTGACGTTGCAGGCTCTGGACGAGGCCGATCATGTCGGCGAAGCTTTGCGCGCGCGGGGTGGCCCGCTACCTTTCGATGAACAGGAGAGAACTCGTGGAACGTAATATTGCCCAGATTGCGCTTTTTGCCGCCATGATCGCGGCGCTGGGGCTGGTGCCGCAGATCACGCTGGGCTTTGGGGTGCCGATCACGGCGCAGACGTTGGGGGTGATGCTGGCCGGTGCGGTGCTGGGCGCGCGGCGCGGCGCGGCGGCGGCCGGGCTGTTCATCCTGCTGGTGGCGCTGGGTCTGCCGTTGCTGGCCGGGGGTCGCGGCGGGCTTGGGGTGTTCACCTCGCCCACGGCCGGCTTTGCGCTTGGCTTTCCGGTGGCGGCCTTCGTGACCGGCCTGGTGGTCGAGCGGCTGCGCCTGCGCCCGGTGGGGCTGGCGGCGGGGCTGGCCTCGGTCATCGGCGGGATCGTGGTGCTTTACGCCATGGGCGCAACCGGGCTGGCGCTGGTCACCGGCAAGACCCTGTCCGAGGCGCTGGTGCTGGTGATGGTCTTTGTGCCCGGCGATCTGCTCAAGGCCGGTATCACCGGGATGCTGGTGCAGGCCCTGGCCAAGGCCCGGCCCCAGACCCTGGCCTGGGCGCAGGACGCCGCGCCGAAGATCCGGCTGTGACCTGGTTCGCGCCGCCGCCGGACGCCGACGCGATCGCCTGTGGCGCGCGCGGCCAGAACCGCGCGGCGGTCGCCAGCCTGCTGGCCTGCCTGCACCGCCGGCAGGCCATCCACGCGGGGCCGCAGGGTGTTGCCGCAGCCGGGCCCCAGCCCTGGGTGTTCTGCCAAAGCTCGGGCTCGTCGGGGCGGGCCAAGACCATTCGCCGCAGCCAGGCGTCCTGGATCGCCAGCTTTCAGGTCAATCGCGCCTTGCTGGGCATCACCTCGCGCGACCGCTATGCGGTTCTGGGCGAACTGGGCCATTCGCTGGCGCTTTATGCCGCGGTCGAGGCGCTGCATCTGGGCTGCGGGCTGATGGTGCTGGCCGGCGACAGCCCGCGCGCGCAACTGGCGGCACTGGCGCGGGCGACGGTGCTTTATGCCACCCCCACGCAGCTCAGGCGGCTGCTGCTGGCCGCTCGGGGCGATACGCTGGCCGGCATGGCGCAGGTGATCTGCGGCGGTGGCAAGCTGGACGCCGCCTGCCGTCAGGGCCTGACGGGGCTGTTTCCGAATGCGGCGCTGCGGGAATTCTACGGCGCCTCGGAAACCAGCTTCATCACCATCGCGGACGATCGCACCCCGCCCGGTTCCGTGGGCCGCGCCTATCCGGGGGTAGAGATGCAGCTGGCACCGGACGGCGGCATCTGGGTGCGCAGCCCCTATCTGTTCGACGGCTATACCGAGCCGGGGCCGCAGATCGCGCGCCGGGCGGACGGCTTTGTGAGTGTCGGCGATCTGGGCCGGCTGGACGGGCAGGGGTATCTGTCCCTGCGGGGCCGGGCCAGCCGTGTGGTCACCATCGCCGACCGCAACCTGTGCCTGGACGAGGTCGAGGCGGTTCTGGCCGCTGCCGGTGCCGGGGTCTGCGCGGCGCTGGCGCTGCCCGATGCGCAGCGCGGCCATGCGCTGCTGGCGGTTGTCGAGGGCCCCGAAAACCCCGCCCTTGCCCGCGCGCTGCGCCGCGCCTGCCGGGACGAACTGGGCGATCACGCGGTGCCGCGCTGGATCCGGCACCTGCCGGCGCTGCCGCTGCTGGCCTCGGGCAAGCCGGATCTGGTGGCGCTGGCCGCGCATTTCGCCCCCATGGCCCAGGGGGCCTAGCATCATGGCGGTGATCGTCGCCGCCCGCCGCAGCCCGGTGGCCCCGCGCGGCGGTGCGCTGGCCGGGCACGAGGTCCATGATCTGGCCGCGCCGGTGATTGCGGCGCTGTTGGCCGATGCCGGCCTGCCGGCCGATGCGGTGGACGAGCTGATCCTGTCGAATGCCCTGGGCGCGGGCGGCAACCCGGCGCGGCTGGCGGCGCTGGCCGCCGGGTTGGGGCAAGATGTGGCGGGCCTGTCGATCGACCGGCAATGCTGCGGCGGGCTTGACGCCCTGTTGCTGGCCGATGCGCTGATCGATGCCGGGCGGCATCGGGTGGTGATCGCCGGCGGGGCCGAAAGCTATTCCCGCCGCCCGCTGCGGTTGCGCCCCGATCCGCAAGGGGGTCCGCCCGTCGCCTATGACGCGCCGCCCTTTACCCCCTGGCCGGACCGCGACCCTGACATGGCGCAGGCCGCGCAGGCCCTGGCGCTCGGCCGCGGGCTGGATCGGGAGGCGCAGGATCGCTGGGCGGTCGCCAGCCATGCCCGCGCGCTTGCTGCCCACCTGCCCGAGATCGTGCCGATGGCCGGGCTGCGCCGCGACCCCTTTGCCCGGCGGCTGTCACCGACGCTGGCCGCGCGGGCGCGGTCGGTTGCGGGCAGCATCAGCACCGCGAACATGGCGGTGGCGGCCGATGGCGCCGCCTTTTGCCTGCTGGTGTCGGATCAGTTGGCGCGCGATCTTCCCGGGCGGCGCTGGCGTATCCTGTCCGGGGCGACGCTGGGCGACGATCCCGGCTGCCCGGGGCTGGCGCCGGTGCCGGCCATGCGCCGGGCGCTGACGCAGGCCGGGCTTGGTCCTGCCGATCTGGCCGCCGCCGAGATCATGGAGGCCTTTGCCGTTCAGGCCATGGCCTGCGTGGCCGAGATCGGGCTTGACCCCGCGCGCGTCAACCGTGGCGGCGGGGCCTTGGCGCGCGGCCATCCGATCGGCGCCTCGGGCGCGGTCAATGCGGTGCGGCTGTGCCATGAACTGGCGCCGGGCCAGCATGGTCTGGCCGCCATCGCCGCCGCCGGCGGACTGGGCAGCGCCCTGGTGCTGCGCGCCGACTAGAAGCCGCGAAAGCTGGTAAAGGCGGGCAGATCCTCGCGCGCGGTGCGCAGACGGTTTTCCGGTGCCTCGGGGTCGGGCCAGCCAAGCGCGATGCCGCAGACCACCATTTCCTGCGGCGGCAGGTCCAGCAAGCGGTGGATCACCGCCCCGTAATTGGCCATGGCGCCGATGCCGGTGGCGCCCAGGCCCTGGGCCTCGGCCGCCAGCAGAAAGCCCATCAGGCTCATGCCCAGGTCCATGAAGCAGCCGCTGCCCATGCGTCGGTCGATGCTGACAATCACCCCCACCGGCGCATCGAAAAAGCGATAATTGCGGCGAAAATGCGCCCGCCGTCCCTCCAGGTCGCGCCGCGACACCCCCAGCGCCTGATAAAGCGCAAACCCTGCCGCCCGTTGACGCGCCTTGAGTTCAGGCGGCATCGGCTCGGGGAAATAGCTGTATTCGCAATGTTCGGGCTCGCCCGCGTCGATGGCGGCCTCGATCCCCGCGATCAGGTCCAGCAGCGGGGCGCCGGTCAGCACATGGAAATGACCCGGTTGCAGATTGGCGCCGCTAGGCGCGGTGCGGGCGAGGCGGCAGATTTCCTCGACCATGGCGCGCTCGACCGGGCGCGGCTGATAGGCCCGGATCGAGCGTCGCCGCCGCATCAGCCCGGCAAAGGCCGCTGTCATCTCTGCATCGCCGTTCATGGGCAGGGAACTTGTCCGATGGCCGGGCAGGGGTCAAGGCCGCGCGCGACCCGCGATGCTTGCGCCGGCCCGGCATCTGCGCGATGTCTTGACATGCGACCCCCGACCGCATGGAGCGCGCATGAACCAGAACCTGTTTCACCTGCTGGCCGAAGGTATCGTCGATCCCAAGGCCACGGCCATCGAAACCCCCGACGGCCACCGTCTGAGCTATGCCGACATCCTGGCGGCCAGCGCGCGCATGGCGCATGCGCTGGTGTCCCTGGGCGTGGTGCCGGGCGACCGCGTGGCGGCGCAGGTGGAAAAATCGGTGCCGGCGCTGATGCTGTATCTGGCCAGCCTGCGGGCGGGGGCGGTGTTCCTGCCGCTGAACACCGCCTATACCCCGGCCGAGATCGCCTATTTCATCGGCGATGCCACCCCGCGGCTGTTCGTCTGCGACCCTGCCGCTGCGCCGAAGCTGGCGCCGGTGGCGCAGGCGGCGGGGGCGCGGCTGATGACGCTGGGGGCCGACGGGTCGGGAACGCTGGGCGAGGCGGCGGCGGCGGGGCGGGAGGGCGATTTCGCCACCGTGCCGCGCGGCGCGGACGATCTGGCGGCGCTGCTTTATACCTCGGGGACGACGGGGCGGTCCAAGGGGGCGATGCTCAGCCACGGCAATCTGGTATCGAACACCCGCGCGCTGCAGCAGGCCTGGCGCTTTGACCAGCGCGACGTGCTGATCCATGCGCTGCCGATATTTCACACCCACGGGCTTTTCGTGGCCAGCAATGTGACGCTGTTTTCCGGCGCCTCGATGATCTTCCTGCCGAAATTCGACCCGGCGCAGGTGCTGGGGCTGATGGGACGGGCCAGCGTGTTGATGGGGGTGCCGACATTCTATGTCCGGCTGCTGGCCGAACCCGGCCTGGACCGGACAAGCACGGCGGGGATGCGGCTGTTCGTCTCGGGCTCGGCGCCGCTTTTGGCCGAAACGCATCGCGCCTGGCAGCAGCGCACCGGCCACGCCATCCTGGAACGCTATGGGATGACGGAAACCAACATGAACACCTCGAACCCCTATGAGGGGCCGCGGGTGGCGGGGACCGTGGGCCTGCCGCTGCCGGGGGTCGAGGTCAAGGTGACCGATCCTGTCAGCGGCGAGACCCTGCCCCAGGGCCAGATCGGCATGGTCGAAGTGCGCGGTCCCAATGTGTTCAAGGGCTATTGGCAGATGCCGGAAAAGACAGCGGCCGAACTGCGGCCGGACGGGTTCTTCATCACCGGCGATCTGGGCTGTTTCGACGACAACGGCTATCTGCAGATCGTCGGGCGCGGCAAGGATCTGGTGATCTCGGGCGGGCTGAACGTCTATCCCAGGGAGGTCGAGACCGAAATCGACGCCCTGCCGGGGGTGGTGGAGTCCGCGGTCATCGGCCTGAGCCACCCCGATCTGGGCGAGGCGGTGACCGCCGTGGTGGTGCCCGATCCCGACCACCCCGCGACCGAGTCCGCGATCCTCGCGGCGCTGGCCCCGCGGCTGGCGCGCTTCAAGCTGCCCAAACGGGTGCTGTTCCTGGACGAACTGCCGCGCAACACCATGGGCAAGGTGCAGAAGAACCAGCTGCGCGACCGTTATGCCGGGCTTTACGGCTAGGCCGGGTCAATAGCGCAGTCGGGCGTAATAGGATCGCGCGGCCGCCGCCCGCACCTGGCCCAGCGTGGCCAGCCCGCGCTGTTCCAGCAGCGGCCACAGCCGCAGGAACACCTGCGCCGTGGCCATGGCATCGGCCAAAGCGTTGTGGCGCGCCCCGATGCTGACCCCCAGCCGCGCGGCGATCGCCTCGAGCGCGTGCGAGGGTTCCTCGGGCTGGGCGATGCTGGCCAGCAGCAGCGTGTCCAGCACCGGCTGGTCGAACTTCAGCCCGGTCTGCGGCTCTTTCAGCTGCAGAAAGCGCATGTCGAAGGCGACATTGTGCCCGACCAGAACCGAATCGGCGGCAAAGGCATGAAAGGCCGGCAGCACCTTGTCGATGGTGGGCTGACCGCGCACCATCTGCGGCAGGATGCCGTGAAACGGGATCGAGCTTTCAGGGATCGGCCGGCGCGGGTCGATCAGCTGGTCGAAACATTCGCCCTGCAGGATCTTGCCGTTGACCAGGCGCACCGCGCCGATCTGGATGATCTCGTCGCCGCCGGCGGGGTCGAGGCCGGTGGTTTCGCAATCGAAAACCGTAAAGCTCAGGCTGTCCAGCCGCCTGTCGTCCAGCGCGGTGTCGGGGGCGCTGCGGGCGAAGAGGTCGAAATCGTAGAACTCGGGCCGCGGCGCGCTGGCCGGCGTGGCGGCGGCTGCGGTGGGGGGTGCGGACCCCGCCACCGGCAGCAGAAAGCGCAGAAAGCTTTCGCCATGCGCGGCGTCCTGTTCCAGCCACAGCGCGCCGCCGTGACGTTCGGCCACCGCGCGCGGGTCCAGCCCGGCGCCCGTCTGCGCCAGCAGCGGGGTGAGGTCGCGCCCGGCGGTCAGCGCCTGCGGCCAGACCAGGTCCAGATGCGCCCGCCCCCGCCCCGGCACCGACAGCCGCAACCGCAGCACGCCTGGATCCCCTGCGCCCAGCCGCCCGGCCAGGTCGGCCAGCACCTCGATCAGGGCGAAACTGTCCAGGTTCAGCCACAGGTCCGGCGCCAGATCCTGCACCTGCGGCGGTTGGCCGTGGCGGGCGCGGATATGCGCCGCCGCCGCCTCGAGCAGATCGGCGCCCGGCATTTCCTGCAAGGGCCAGCGCGTCAGCAGATCATGGGCGGTATCCGCCCCCATCTTGTCCAGCCGCGCGGCCAGGGTGGCGACCTCGTCGCGGACGATGCGTTGAAAGCCGTCACGCTCTTGCGGTTGCAGATCGGGGAATTCCAGCATGTCCAGCGCCGCCTGCATGTTGGCCAGCGCGGCGCGGCTGGCCTCGGTCAGGGCGATCAGGCGCTTGTCCTGCGCCGACTGGCTCGAGAGCTGGCGGGTCACGTCCTCGAACAGCAGCACATAGCCGCCGGCCTGCACCGGGGCCAGCACCACCTGCAACAGGCGGTCTCTGCGGGCGGTGACGAAGCGGGCCGAGGCTGCGCCCTGGCCCCGGGCCTGGTGGCGGGTCACGGTCTGCAAGGCATGGTCGATCAGCGCGCGGTCGATCAGCGCATGGATCGAGCGGCCCAGCCCGATCAGATCGGCGCCGCCGGCGACCTCGGGCGTGTCGGACAGTGCCTGAAACAGCGTCCGGGCGCGGTCGTTATAGAGCAGGATCTGACCGTCCAGATTGCAGACCACCACGCTTTGATGCAGCTGCGCCATCAGCGCGCCCAGCTGGTCGCGTTCCCGCGCCACCTTGCGGCTGGCCTCCTGCACCATGTTGTCCATGTCCGCGCGCAGCGCCGAGGCCGTCGCCGCCAGCCGGTTCACCGCCTGTGCCAGACCGGCCTGCGGGCCCTGTTCCGCCAGCGGCGGCGCGGCGGGGTCCAGTGCCAGCAGCTGCGCGCCGTCGGCCAGCCGGCGCGGCGCGGCGATCAGGCGCTGGTAAAGCTGCCAACCCGTCCAGGCTGCCGCCGCAGCGCCCAGTGCCAGCCAACCGGCCAGGGCGGTGGCGGCCGATGCCAGCGCCTGATCCCAGTCCCCGGCCAAGCCCGCTGGCAGCACGACCCGCCACAGTGCCAACCCGGCCAGGGCCCATAGCGCCAGCGCCAGCGCCGGGGCGACCACAGCCAGCCAGGCGCCGCGACGGCCGTTCATGCCAGCATCTCGCGGATGCGGTCCATCAGGGCATGGGTCGAAAACGGCTTGGTCACATAGGCGTCCGCGCCCGCGCCCATGCCGCGGGCGACATCGACATCGCGCGCCTTGGCGGTCAGCATCAGAATCAGCGTGTCGCGGATCTGCGGGTCGGCGCGCACGGCCTCGCAGACCTCGAAGCCGCTCAGACCCGGCATGGCCCCGTCCAGCAGCACCAGCCGCGGCCGGGCGCTGCGGATCAGGGCCAGCGCCTGGGCACCATCGGCGGCGGTCAGCACCTCATAGCCGGCGCGCCTGAGCAGGAACGACAGCGACAGCACGATGTTCGGTTCGTCATCCGCGATCAGCACCCGCGTGCCCATGTGCCCCCCTTTGTCCTTCCAGCTCGCACCCCCCATGCTGCGCCCGACAGGCTACAGCATGTCCAGATGAAAATGCAGCCCCAGCCACTGCTTGAAGCTGCGCACGATGTTGAGCGAATCGCGCAGCGCCTGCCGGTCCAGCCGGCCCAGTTCCACCGGGCGGATGCTGTTGTCGGGGGGGCGCCCCTGCGCCGCCTGGGCCAGGTTCGCGGCCAGCTTCAGCCCCATCATGCAATGCAGCGCCTCGATCAGGTCGCGCGCCAGGGTCGGGTCGATGCGCCCGGCCTGGGCCAGCAGGCGCAGCCGGTCGGCGGTGCCCGGCGGCGCGATGCCATATTGCAGGGCCAGCGCGCGCACCCCATGCACCAGCGGAAATATACCCAGCTTTTTCAGGTCGATCTCGGCCGCCTCGGGGCCGCGCATGCCGGGCAGGCGCCGCCACCAGCCGCCGGGCGCGACATGGTCGAACTGGCGCAGCGCCAGTGCGAACCGGGCCAGAAAGGCGTCATCGCCCGCCAGACGGCGATAAAGCCCCTGGCGCAGCTGTGCCAGCAGCCCGGCATCCCCGGCAACCGGCGCCGCGTCCAGAAAGATGGCCAGGTTCATCGGCCCGTCGGCGGTTTCGCCCAGGCTCCATTCCGCCAGGCTGCGGGCAAAGCCGCTGACGCTCTGGCACCATTGCGGGCGGCTCAACATGATCCCGCCGGGGCAGGGCGGATAGCCGAAATCCGCCAGCGCCTCGGTAAAGCGGGTTGTGATCGCCGCAAGGTCGGGGAAATCGAAGCCGTCGCGCAGGATCAGGCCATTGTCCTGGTCGGTGCGCATGACCTGTTCGGCACGGCCTTCGCTGCCCATGACGATCAGGCAGCTGTTGTCGATCAGTTCCGGCGGCGCCAGCAATTCCCACAGCCGCAGGAAGATCTGCCGGTTGACCCGCCCCACCAGCGCGGCGATCAGTTCGACGCGCACCCCGTCGCCGGCCAGCGCCCGGATCATCGGCGCCACCTGGGTGGCGGCGCGGGTCAGGGCGGCGATGTCGGGCGCGCGCGCCGCCTCGGCGCTGATAAGCTGCGCGTGATTGGCGACAAAGGCCATCAGGTCCATCTGTCCCAGAATGGCGACGACCTGATCGTCCTGGCGCACCAGCAGGCGGTGAACGCGATGACGCAGCATCAGCGCCAGCGCCTCGGACAGCGGGTCGTCGATGTTGACGGTCCATGGCTCGAAGCGCGCCAGTTCGCCCACGGCGATGCGCTCGGCCGGCCTGCCGCTGGCGACGGCGGACACCAGATCGGTGGCGGTAAAGATGCCCAGCCGCGCACCATCGCGCACCAATGCCTCGGTCGCGCCCAGGGCCGACAGGTCGCGGCAAAGCGTCGCCAGATCCGTCGCCGCCTCGACCAGATGCGGCCGACGCAGCAAGGCATCGCCGACCCGCGCGGTCATCAGCGCCAGCAGCGGCGAGGGTTCATCGGCCAACGCGGGCGCCTGCGGATCCTGAGACACGACGCAATCCCATGTCGCTGCAAGGAACGAATGCGATCCTAGGGGGTAGCTGGCCGCCGCACAAGCAGCCGCGCGCGCCGGTCATAAATAATGATTATTATAAAGAGAATGTAAAAGAATTTCCCATGATGATGAATCGGGTCTAACCATGGTCCCAGACGGGCCGGATGACCTGGCCCCCGCAAGAGCCGGAGGTTAAGATGGACGGTAACGACGCACCCCAGACGGGCAAATGCCCGGTCATGCACGGCGGCATGACCTCGACCGCGCATTCGGTGACAGGCTGGTGGCCGAATGCTCTCAATCTGGACATCCTGCACCAGCACGACAGCAAGACCAAACCGCATGGTCCGGGCTTCGATTATCGCGAAGAGCTGAAAAAGCTGGACGTGGCGGCGCTGAAGGCCGATCTGCGGGCCTTGATGACCGACAGCCAGGACTGGTGGCCGGCCGACTGGGGCAGCTATGTCGGCATGTTCGCCCGGGTGGCCTGGCATGCGGCAGGCTCCTATCGCATGACCGACGGCCGCGGCGGCGCCGGCACCGGCAACCAGCGTTTCGCGCCGCTGAACAGCTGGCCCGACAATGTCAACACCGACAAGGGCCGCCGCCTGCTGTGGCCGATCAAGAAGAAATACGGCAACAAGGTGTCCTGGGCGGATCTGATGATCCTGGCGGGCACCGTCGCCTATGAGGTGGCCGGGCTCAAGACCTTTGGCTTTGCCTTTGGCCGCGAGGATATCTGGCACCCCGAAAAGGACACCTACTGGGGTTCGGAACGCGAATGGCTGGCCCCTTCGGACAGCCGCTATGGCGACCTGTCGCGCCCCGAGACCATGGAAAACCCCCTGGCTGCGGTGCAGATGGGGCTGATCTACGTCAACCCCGAGGGCGTCAATGGTCAACCCGATCCGCTGCGCACCGCAGCCCATATCCGCGAAACCTTTGCCCGCATGGCGATGAACGACGAGGAAACCGTCGCCCTGACCGCGGGCGGTCACACCATCGGCAAATCGCATGGCAATGGCAGCGCGGCCGATCTGAGCGCCGACCCCGAGGCGGCGGATGTCGAATATCAGGGCATCGGCTGGATGAACACCAAGGGTCGCGGCATCGGTCGCAACACCATGGTTTCGGGAATCGAGGGCGCCTGGACGCGCAATCCGACCAAATGGGACATGGGCTGGTTCGAGATGCTGTTCGGCTATGAATGGGAGCTGACCAAAAGCCCGGCCGGCGCCAATCAGTGGCAGCCGATCGGCATCAAGCCCGAGGACATGCCGCCCGATGTCGAGGATCCCTCGATCCGGACCATGCCGATGATGACCGACGCCGACATGGCGATGAAGGTGGACCCGATCTACAATGCGATCTGCCGCAAGTTCATGGCCGATCCGGAGTATTTCTCGGACACTTTCGCGCGCGCCTGGTTCAAGCTGACCCACCGCGACATGGGGCCAAAGGTGCGCTACTGGGGGCCCGATGTCCCGGCCGAGGATCTGATCTGGCAGGATCCGGTGCCGCAGGGACCGCTGCATTACGACATCGGCGGTCTGAAATCCGCAATCGCACGTTCGGGTCTCAGCGTGGCCGACCTGGTGACGACCGCCTGGGACAGCGCCCGCACCTATCGCGGGTCTGACATGCGCGGCGGTGCCAATGGCGCTCGCATCCGCCTGGCGCCGCAAAAGGACTGGCCGGGCAATGAACCCGAGCGCCTGGCGCGGGTGCTGTCGGTGCTGGAGCCGCTGGCGGCCGAATATGGCGCCAGCATCGCCGACACCATCGTGCTGGGCGGCAACCTGGGCATCGAACTGGCGGCCAGGGCGGCCGGGCATGACATTTCGGTGCCCTTCGCCCCGGGTCGTGGCGATGCCACCGACGAGATGACCGACGCGGCCAGCTTTGCCCCGCTGGAGCCGATCCATGACGGCTATCGCAACTGGCTGAAACAGGACTACGCCGTGTCGGCCGAGGAACTGCTGCTGGATCGCACGCAGCTGATGGGGCTGACCGCGCCGGAAATGGTGGTGCTGCTGGGCGGGATGCGGGCCATGGCCACCAACCATGGCGGCACGCGGCATGGGGTGCTGACCGACCGGCCGGGCGCGCTGACGAACGATTTCTTCGTCAACCTGACCGACATGGCCAACAGCTGGCACCCGATCGGCAACGGTCTTTACGAAATCCGCGACCGCAAGACCGGCGTGGTGAAATGGACCGCGACCCGCGTCGATCTGGTGATCGGCTCGAACTCGATCCTGCGCGCCTATGCCGAGGTGCATGCCCAGGACGATGCCATGCCGGCGTTCCTGGATGCCTTTGTCGCCGCCTGGGTCAAGGTGATGAACGCCGACCGCTTCGATCTGAAATAACCAAAGCTGCCCGCGCCGGTGCCCATCGGCGCGGGCTTACGACACCATCGACTGCAACTGCTGCAACGAGGCTTGCAGCGTCAGCAGCATCAGCCGCGAATTGCCGCTGGCAAAGGCCTGTTCGTTCTGCAGCTTCCCGGCGATCAGTGCCAGCAGGGTGGCGACGTTCTGGGCGCCCGATGCCATCTGGCTGCTCAGCTGTGCCAGCGCGGCGGCCTGTGCGGCGGCCGCCTGCAACTGGGCGCGTTGCATCTGGATGCCGGCCAGATCGCGGGCGGTGTCGGCAAGCGTTTCCTCGGTCGATTTGTGGTCGGTGATCAGGCTGGCCAGCTCATCGCCCAGCTTGATGAAGGGGCCCACCACCGGAATCAGCATCAGGGCGTTGATGGTGTCGATGCGTTTCTGGATCGCGCGCGCCTTGTCCATCAATTCGCGCTGTCGCGCCTCCAAGCCGGCGGCCTGCGCGGCCAGCTCTGTGGCGCGGGCCGTCAAGGTGGCGACATCGCCCGACAGCGCGTCGCGGCTGGCCTGAACCTGATCTTGGGCGGCCTGCGCCCTGGCCTGCAGATCGGCGGCGCGCAGGCCGAGGTCGTGCATTGCCGCCAGCGCAGCGGGCGTCATCGCCCCGTCTCCGATCGCGGCGACCAGCGCGTCGATCTGCGCCCCCGCCGAGGTGACGAAATCGGTCGCCTGTCCGCCCAGCGTATCCAGCGCCGGCAGGATCCGCGACACCATATCACCCGCGTGATCGCGCACCCCCGCCGCCGCCGGATCCTGCGCGGCATTCAACAACGCCTGCGCCTGGGCGCGGGCCTGATCGATGACCTGTCGATACATGGAAATCACCTTGATTCAAGGGAATGCCGCAACGCCCGGGGGATGGGCGGCGATGGCGCCGCCCTGTCCCGGATTTCAACGCATCACTTCGTTGCCCGGTTGTTCAGGCCGCCCGTTGCGGATAACGCGCCTGGACGAACTCGCCCAGGGTCTGGCCCTCGGCCGGCTTTTCCTGGCGCACGCCGGCGATCTGGGTCAGAATGATGCGCGTCTGGTCGCGGATGTCCTGCACCGTGCCCTGGGCGGCGATCTGATACAGCTTGCGGATCGCGGCCACGTCGGTCTGGCCCTTTTGCAGATCGGTGATCAGCAGGCCGATCTGCTGTTCCAGCCCGGTCCATGCATCGGCCATGTCCTGCGCCGCAGAGGCAGCATTTGCCGCCCCGACCGCCAACGTCTTGAAACCGCTGGAAATGCCGCTGGCCAGTTCAACCTCCTGGGTCAGCTGGGCGCGCGTCTGCAGGATCGAGTTCTTTTGCGAAATCAGCACCCCCAGCGCGATGCCAGAGGCCGTGGCCCCCGCCACCCCCGTCACCAGCAGTGCGACGCCGCCCAGCACCAGCGGCGTCGATGTGCCGGCGGTGACAAAGCCCGCTATGGCGCCGACGGCGATGATGAAGGCGCCGCCCGCCACCGCCAGCCCCGACAGGGCGGCCCCGGCGATCGCGCCGGAAATCTTGCTGTCGATGGAGTCGATTTCCTTGCCCAGACTGGCCAGAACGCCCTGATCGCCGCCGACCACGGCATTCAGTCGGCCCACATGGCCGGAAAAGGCAGCCGCATCGGCGCTGAGACCGTCGCGCAGGGTTTGCAGATCGACAACCACCAGGCGGGCATTGCCGCGAAAGTCCTGGGCCTTTTCCTGCGCCTCCTTCATCAGGGCGATGGCCTGGCTGGCCGGTGCCGTGGGATCAAGCGCCTGCGCCAGTGCGGCCTGCATGTTGAAATAATCGTTCACGTTGTTGCACTGCTGGCTCATTTCCGGCAGCACCTTGTCGAGATAAAGCTTGGCGTGGTCCTTGGCCTTGCCGATGCTGGCGTTCATGTCGGCCTGCAATTCCTTGAGGTTGGGCAGCTTGCCGAAATCCAGCAAGCTCTGTGCCTGCGCCGAAAGGGCATAGCCTTTCAGGATGATCGCCTGGCTGGCGGTGGCCGTCATGGCCTGACCGGTGTCCTGATTGGCCTGATTGTTCTGGGCCAGTTGGATGACAGACATGGTAAACCTCCTGCTGGAAAGTCATATTTCCGGGAAAAGCGTGCCCGAGCCTGACAAGGTCCGTTCGATCTGGCGAGTGCGATTGCCCATTCGGGTCCAGGCGGCCAGGGTTGCGGACAATGCGGCGGCGTTTTCGGCAAGGCCGGCACCTTCGGCCAGGCGCTGCTGCATCGCCGTGACGGCAGTCGTGATGGTGGCGAGTGTGGCGTAGCTTTCGGCAGCGACGGTCGCGAGGCGGCTGGCTGCATCGTCGATGCCGACGGTCTGGCTGCGGATCACCCGCACCGCCGCCAGCATCGCCCCCATATCGGCCAGTTCGCCATATTGCTGCGCCAGCAGTTCGTTGCCCTTGCGGATCGCCTGCTGGGCCTGTTCCAGACCCTCGGCGCCTTCAGAGATGGTGGTAATGGTTTCGGCCGGAAACTCGGCGATCTTGCCGGTATCGGGGTTTTCCTTGGTGGGTTTGGCGGGGTCGGTCGATGTCTTGTCACCGCCGGTCGCGGCCGGCTGCGGCTTCTTGCCCGCATCGGCGGCCCCATCCTTTGCGGCATCCTTGCCGTTATCCTTGCCGGCATCCTTCCCTGTCGTCTTGTCTTTGGTCTTGTCGGCGGGCTTGTCGTTGGACTTGTCCTTGGCATCCTTGTCAGGCTTGTCCTCGCCACCGCCGAACAACTTGAACACATAGGTAGCGATGCTCTTCACGCCGGCGCCGATCACATTGGAATTGCTGACGATGGTGCGGATCGCGGCATTGATTGCGGTTTCGGTCCTTTCGATGGCAGCATTGGTCCGGGCAATGCGACCATCCTTGCCGTCAAGTTCGGCGATCGCGGCGTCGATGGCCGCGTCCAGTTCCTTGAGCGCCTTGCCGGTCAGTTCGGAATGCAGCCGCGTCATGCGCAGCGCCTCCTGTGCATCTTCCTGATAGTCCCGCATCTGGCCTGTGACCTCGGCCATCGCCGCGGCAGCCTCGGCCGGGGTAGTCACATCCGCCAGGGCTGTGTTCAGGCCGCGCATCAGGTGCGACAATGCCGTGGCCTCGGCCACCTGCAATTGCAGTTGCGGCAGCACCACATTCAGATAGTAGCGCGCGGCCCGACCGATGCCGGTCTGGGCGGCGATTGCGGCCGCGCCCAGCCCGGCAGGATCGGCCAGCACCCGCAAATCGGGCTGGCGCAGAACGACCAGGGCGCGCAGCTGATTGGCCAGCGCCTCGCATCCCAGCCGATCCAGGTCTAGCGCATAATCATGCGGTCCCAAGGCGGCAGCCGCGGCCGTCCGCGTGCTCTCCGGCGGGGCCCCTGTTTTCGCATCAAGGAGCATGGAAAACCCCCTTAAAGTCGTGGATTCGCGTTGATGCAGTGTCTGGCACTGCCGCTTCGACCATGCGTGCGGGACAGGACAGGGGTCTGTGACTATTGCCACATATCCGGCAGGTTCGTCCGGATTTTTGCCCGCGACTCATTGCGACAATCTGCGTGGCGCGTGGGCAATGTGCCATTGTCGTGTCCTGCGGGTGCGGCTAGTTCTGACGCATGACCATGACCTCTCCGATCACCGACATCCTCGGCGGGCTTGAACTGCGCGCGGCAGCCTTCATCGTCACGATCTATGGCGATGTCGCCCTGCCACGCGGCGGGGTGTTGTGGACCGGCACCCTGATCGATGTCTGCGCATGTGTCGGCATCAACGAATCGCTGGTGCGGACCGCGATTTCACGACTGGTGGCGGCGCAACGCCTGCGTGGCGAACGTGTCGGCCGGCGCAGCTATTATCGTCTGGATGCGGCGGCGCAGCGCGAATTCGACCAGGCGGCGCGGTTGCTTTATGCCCCCGACATTGCGCCCCGCGGCTGGCAGATCCTGCATGCCCCCGACCTGGCCGAGGAGGAGGTGCGCAACCTGCGGCTTGGTCGCATGGGGGGTGGGGTCTATCTCCGGCCGGATCGAGACCAGACCTTGCCGGCCGGGGCAACCCTGTTTCGGGCCGGCGATCCGCAACCCCTGTCGCAGGTGGCGCAGTTCTGGGATCTGTCTTTGCTGAACGGCCGCTATCAGGACATGCTGCGCCGATTCGGTCCGCTGGCCTGGCAGTTGCGGGAACCGGGCATGACGCCGCAGGATGCCCTGGTCGCGCGCCTGCTTCTGGTGCATGTCTATCGCGCGGTGCTGCTGCGCGACCCGCGCTTGCCCACTGCGGCGTTGCCGCCCGACTGGCAAGGCACCGCTGCCCGCGATTTGTTCCAACGCCTGTATCTGGGGCTGACTCCAGCCGCCGACAGCCATATTGCCAATAACTTTCAAGGCGTTGATGGGCTTTTGCCGCAAGAGACCCCGGCCAGCCGGGCGCGCCTGGCGGGGCTGACGTCGGGGTGAATGGCAGGGGGTTTTTAGCTTCGCAGCAGAAAACATCACAAAAATCCGAAAATTTTTCTTCCCACGTGATGTTTCATGGCGTATAAACCGACCAATCGGTCAGCGAATTGGGAGAATCGTTGACCCCTCACATGACTATATAGGGAGTGGCCCATGCGGGAAGCCTTCATCTGCGACGCGGTGCGGACGCCGATCGGTCGTTATGGCGGGGCCCTGGCCCAGGTGCGCGCCGATGATCTGGCGGCGCTGCCGCTCAGGGCGCTGATGCAGCGCAACCCCGGCGTCGACTGGAGCCGGGTCGATGACCTGATCTTTGGCTGTGCCAACCAGGCGGGCGAGGACAACCGCAACGTCGGCCGCATGGCCGTGCTGCTGGCGGGCATGCCGATCGGGGTGCCGGGCACCACCGTGAACCGCCTGTGCGGATCGGGGATGGATGCGGTCGGCATGGCCGCCCGCGCCATCAAGGCCGGCGATTGCGATTTCGTCATCGCCGGCGGCGTCGAAAGCATGACTCGCGCTCCCTTCGTGATGCCCAAGGCCGAAAGCGCCTTTTCCCGCGCCACTGCCGTCTATGACACCACCATCGGCTGGCGGTTCGTGAACCCGCAGATGAAGGCGCAGTTCGGCGTCGATTCCATGCCGCAGACCGCCGACAATGTCGCGGCGGATTTCAACATCAGTCGCGCCGATCAGGACGCCTTCGCCGCCCGCAGCCAGGCCCGCTGGCAGGCCGCCCAGGAGGCGGGGCTGTTCGCCGACGAAATCGTGCCGGTGACCATCCCGCAGAAAAAGGGCGATCCCATCGTCTTTGACACCGACGAACACCCGCGCCCCGGCACCACGGCCGAGACGCTGGCCAAGCTCAAGGGCGTGAATGGTCCCGAACTGTCGGTCACCGCGGGCAACGCATCGGGTGTGAACGATGGGGCCGCAGCGCTGGCGATCCTGTCGGCCGAGGCGGCCGAAGCCCAGGGCCTGGTGCCCAAGGCCCGCATCGTCGCCATGGCGGCCGCCGGGGTCGAACCGCGCATCATGGGCATCGGCCCGGCGCCGGCGGCAAAAAAGGTGCTGGCGCGCGCGGGACTCTCCATCGACCAGATGGATGTGATAGAATTGAACGAAGCCTTTGCCAGTCAGGCGCTGGCGACGCTGCGCGATCTGGGCCTGCCCGATGACGCGGCGCATGTGAACCCCAACGGCGGTGCCATCGCCATGGGCCATCCGCTGGGCATGTCGGGCGCCAGGCTGGTGACGACGGCAATGTATCAGCTGCACCGCAGCGGCGGGCGCTATGCGCTGTGCACCATGTGCATCGGGGTGGGCCAGGGCATCGCCATCATCATCGAACGCGTGTGAACGGAGAACGGCCATGTATGCCCAGCTTGTGAAATCCGAAGGCGCCAAGTCCCGCGAGGAGATGTCCCCCGAAGAGATCGCCTTTCAGGAGCGCATCGACCGCGGCGAAAAGATCGAGCCCAAGGAGTGGATGCCCGAAGGCTATCGCAAGACCCTGATCCGCCAGATCGGCCAGCACGCCCATAGCGAGATCGTCGGCCAGCTGCCCGAAGGCAACTGGATCACCCGCGCCCCCACGCTCGAGCGCAAGGCGATCCTGCTGGCCAAGGTCCAGGACGAGGCCGGCCATGGCCTGTATCTGTATAGTGCCGCCGAGACGCTGGGCGTGTCGCGCGACGAGCTGATGGAGCTGCTGCATGCCGGCAAGATGAAATACAGCTCGATCTTCAACTATCCGACGCTGACCTGGGCCGACATGGGCGCGGTGGGCTGGCTGGTCGATGGCGCGGCGATCATGAACCAGGTGCCGCTGCAACGCACCAGCTATGGCCCCTATTCCCGCGCCATGATCCGCATCTGCAAGGAAGAAAGCTTTCACCAGCGTCAGGGCTACGCCATCATGATGAAGATGGCCTCGGGCACGCCGGCGCAAAGGCGCATGGCGCAGGATGCGCTGAACCGGCTGTGGTATCCGGCGCTGATGATGTTCGGCCCCAGCGACAAGGATTCGGTCCACAGCGCCCAGTCCATGGCCTGGCGCATCAAGATGAACACCAATGACGAGTTGCGGCAGAAATTCGTCGACCAGACCGTGCCCCAGGCCGAATATCTGGGCCTGACCATTCCCGATCCGAACCTGAAATGGAACGAGGAAAAGGGCGGTTACGACTTCAGCGAACCGGACTGGTCGGAATTCTTCGACGTGATCGCCGGCAACGGCCCGTGCAATCGCGACCGCCTGGGCGCCCGGGTCAAGGCCTGGAACGACGGCGCCTGGTTCCGCGAGGCGCTGGTCGCCCATGCCGAAAAGGCGGCCGCCCGTCGCACCGCCGTCGCGGCCGAGTGATCGCAACCCGCCTTCTGCAACACCTGCCCATCCCGCCAGGAACACGCGGCACCGCCGCCCCAAGTCAGGAACACAGCACATGTCCAAGGAATGGCCGCTCTGGGAAGTTTTCATCCGGGGCCAGCACGGGCTGAACCACCGCCACGTCGGCAGCCTGCATGCCCCCGACGCCGAAATGGCGATCCTGAACGCCCGTGACGTCTATACCCGCCGCAATGAAGGCGTGTCGATCTGGGTGGTGAAATCCGCCGACATCACCGCCTCGAGCCCGTCGGACAAGGGTCCGCTGTTCGAGCCTTCGAACAGCAAGGTCTATCGCCACCCGACCTTTTTCGACATCCCCGAAGAAGTGGGGCATATGTGATGCCGTCGCTGCCCGACATGACCACCCCCGACGTGGCCGAACTGGCGCAGGCCCAGGCCGCCCATGCCAGCCACCCCGCCGTGCCGCAGCCTGACGAAGGGCAAGAGGCGCTGTTTGAAACCCTGCTGCGCATCGGCGATTCGACGCTGATCCTGGGCCATCGCGTGTCGGAATGGTGCGGCCATTCCCCGGCGCTCGAGGAGGACATCGCGCTGGCCAATGTGGCGCTGGACCTGATCGGCCAGACGCAGCTGTGGCTGGCCCTGGCCGCCGAGGTCGAGGGCGCCGGCCGCAGCGCCGATGACCTGGCTTATCTGCGCGATGCCTGGGATTTTCGCAACCTGCTGATCTGCGAACGCCCGAACGGCGATTTCGGCCATACGCTGATGCGCCAGTTCCTGTTCGATGCCTGGCATCACGAACTGCTCAAGGGGCTGGTGAAATCGTCGGATCCGCGGGTGGCCGAAATCGCCGCCAAGGCGGCGAAGGAAGTGGCCTATCACCTGGAACGCTCGTCGGATCTGGTGGTGCGGCTGGGCGACGGGACCGAGGAAAGCCACCGCCGCATGGCCGAGGCGCTGGAGGCGCTGTGGGACTATACCGGCGAGATGTTCCTGTCCGACGACAAGGACAAGGCCATCGCCGCCCGCGGCATCATCCCCGATCCCGCCAGCCTGCGCGAGGGCTGGGAGCAGACCGTGCGCGCCGTCCTGACCGAGGCGACGCTGGATTATCCCGCCGGCGCGTTTGCCCACAAGGGCGGGCGCCAGGGCGTCCATACCGAACATCTGGGCTATATCCTGGCCGAGATGCAGTTCCTGCAGCGCGCCTATCCGGGCGCGAGCTGGTAACGGCCATGGATGCCGCGTCCCGTCCGGCCGTGGATCAGGTCTGGCGCTGGCTGGCCGAGGTTCCCGACCCGGAAATCCCGGTCATCAGCCTGACCGATCTGGGCATCATCCGCGATGTCGCCTGGCAGGGCGACACGCTGGTGGTCAAGGTCACGCCGACCTATTCCGGCTGCCCGGCGACCAGCATCATCAACCTGGACATCGAAACCGCCCTGCGCGGCCATGGCATCGACAAGCTGCGGCTGGAACGGCAGATGTCGCCGCCCTGGACCACGGACTGGATCACCGCAGAAGGCCGCGAGAAGCTGCGCGCCTATGGCATTGCCCCGCCGGTGGACGGCACCGCCGCCGATGGCGTGCTGGCCGGCCGCATCGCGCGGCTGACCGGCAACAACCTGACCATCGCCTGCCCGCGCTGCGGCTCGACCAGGACCGAAAAAGTCAGCCAGTTCGGCTCGACCCCCTGCAAGGCCAGCTATCGCTGCACCGACTGTCTGGAACCCTTCGACTATTTCAAATGCATCTGAGGTTCAGGAAGGACACCCCCATATGGCACGCTTCCACCCGCTGACCGTCACCGATGTCAAGCGCGAGACGCGCGACGCGGTGGTCATCACCCTTGCCCCCCGCGACGAGGACCGCGCGCTTTTCGATTTCACCCAAGGCCAGTATCTGACCTTTCGCCGCGATTTCGACGGCGAGGAACTGCGCCGGTCCTATTCGATCTGCGCCGGTCTGGACGAAGGCTGCCTGAAGGTCGGCATCAAGCGCGTCGATGGCGGCGCCTTCTCGACCTGGGCCAACGAGAACCTGGCCCCCGGCGACGAGATCGAGGCCATGCCGCCGATGGGCAAGTTCCATACCCCGCTGGACCCCGATGCCGCCCGGCAATACCTGGGCTTTGCCGGCGGTTCGGGCATCACCCCTGTCCTGTCGATCATCAAGACCGTGCTGGCGCGCGAACCGGCATCGCAGTTCACGCTGGTTTATGCCAATCGCCAGATCAACAGCATCATGTTCCGCGAGGAACTCGAGGATCTCAAGAACCTGTATCTGGGCCGGCTGTCGATCATCCATGTGCTGGAACAGGAGGGGCAGGAAATCGACCTGTTCACCGGCCGCATCGATGCCGACAAGCTGGCCGGGCTGTTCCGCAGCTGGATCGACCCCAAAAGCGTCGATGTCGCCTTCATCTGCGGGCCGGAACCGATGATGCTGGCGATCGCGGCGGCGCTGCGCGACCATGGCTTGCGCGACGAACAGATCAAGTTCGAGCTCTTTGCCTCGAGCCAGCCGGGCCGGGCCAAGGCCCGCGCCGTCTCGCGCGAGGCGGTGACGCCCGGCACCGGCACCCAGGCCACGGTGACGCTGGATGGCGCCACCCGCAGCTTCGAGATGCCGCGCACCGGCGAAACCATCCTGGATGCCGCCATCGCCAACAACATGGACGCACCCTATTCCTGCAAGGCCGGGGTCTGTTCCACCTGTCGCTGCAAGGTGCTCGAGGGCGAGGTCGAAATGGCCATCAACCACGCGCTCGAGGATTACGAGGTGCGCGCCGGTTACGTCCTGTCCTGCCAGGCCTATCCGCTGAGCGACCGCGTGGTCGTCAGCTATGACGAATAAGGGGAACGGCTCATGTCCGACACGATGAACCTTGACGACTACCTGGCGCAGGGCGGGGTGCTGACCGCGCCCGGCAACGTCCCGGCCCGCTACCGCGGCGAGCTGATGCGGCTGATGTCCTCTTTCGTGGACAGCGAACTGGCGGCGTCGGCGGGCTTCGCCGATTCCATCAACTTCGCCCCCGGCATCAAGGAACGCATCGCCGCCAGCGTCATCACCCTGGAAAAGGCCGATCATGCCGGCCAGGTGCTGGAGGTAATGGGCGATTTCGGCACCGACATGGCGCGGTATCAGGCGGCGCATGACTGGGCCGCGCGGGTGGACCGCGACGCCGACCTGGGCAGCGCCCGCCTGCCCGGCGACATGCGGCTGTCGGTGCTGCATTACCCGATCATCGGCTGGACCGATGCGGTGGTGATGAACGTGTTGCAGGGGCTGGCGACCGGGGTGCAGATGACGGAACTGACCCGCGTGTCCTATGGCCCGCTGGCCGAGGTGTTCCGCCGCATCGCCCCGCGCGAGGCGCGCCATGCCGAACTGGGGCTCGAGGGGCTGGAACGCATCGTCGCCAGCGACGAAGGCCGCGCCGAGGCCCGCGCCGCGGTGGCCTATTGGCGCCCGCGCGTCGCCGCCGGCTTTGGCATCGCCCATTCCGACCGCTACCAGACGCTGGCGCGCTTTGGCCTGCGCCACCAGCCGAACGAGGTGCTGCTGGCGCGCTGGCAGGCGCTGGCCGACGAACACCTGGCCGCGCTTGGCCTGTGACGGGTCCAGGCCCCGCGATCCACAGGGGTGCGGCCGCCGGTCGCGCCCGTCATGAACAGCATTGGAAGGAAACGCCATGACCGCCACGGCCTCGGCCCCGCGCCGTCTTGAAAGCTATGTCTGCGGAAGCTGGACCCCCGGCACGAAAGAGGGTCAGGCGCTTCTGGATGCGGCGACGGGCGACCCCGTCGCGCTGATCGATTCCACCGGCCTCGATTTCGCGGCGGTGCTGGAACACGGCCGCACGACCGCCGGACCCCGGCTGCGCGCCATGTCCTTTCACGAACGCGCCGGCATGCTGAAGGCGCTTGGCCTGGCGCTGATGGAGCGCAAGGAGGAATTCTACGCCGAAAGCCTGCACACCGGCGCCACCCGCACCGACGGCTGGGTCGATATCGAAGGCGGCATCGGCACCATGCTGACCTTTGCCTCGAAAGGGCGGCGGGAACTGCCCAACACCCGGGTGCTGACCGATGGCGAGGTCGAGCAGCTGTCGCGCGACGGCAGCTTTGTCGCCCAGCACATCCTGACGCCGCTGGAAGGCGTGGCGGTGCATATCAACGCCTTCAACTTTCCGATCTGGGGGATGCTGGAAAAGATCGCGCCGACTCTGCTGGCCGGCGTGCCCTGCATCGTCAAGCCGGCCAGCCAGACCGCCTATCTGACCGAATTGTGCGTGCGCCGGATCATTGATACCGGCATCCTGCCCGAAGGCGCGTTGCAGCTGATCTGCGGCAGCGTCGGTGATCTGCTGGATCATGTCACCGAACAGGACGCGGTCACCTTTACCGGCTCGGCCTGGACGGGGCGCAAGCTCAAGACCCATCCGGCGGTGATCGCCAATTCCGTGCGCTTCACCATGGAGGCCGACAGCCTCAATGCCTCGATCCTGGGGCCGGATGCGGTGGCGGGCACGCCGGAATTCGACCTGTTCGTGCGCGAGGTCGCGCGCGAAATGACCGTGAAGGCCGGACAGAAATGCACCGCCATCCGCCGGGTGATCGCACCGCGCGGCCAGGTCGATGCGCTGGTCGCTGCCCTGGGCGAGCGGCTGGGCAAGACCCAGCTGGGTCTGCCGGGCGATGAATCGACCCGCATGGGGCCGCTGGCCAGCCTGGACCAGCGCGCCGAGGTGCGCGAGCGCATCCGAGACCTGCAGGCGGTGGCCGAAATCGTCGCCGGCGATCCGGGGGCGGTGCGGGTCGGCTCGGGCGATGCGGAACGCGGGGCGTTCCTGAACCCGGTGCTGCTTTATGCCGAAAACCCGCATCAGGCCGATGCGGTGCATGAGGTCGAGGCCTTCGGCCCGGTCTCGACTGTGCTGCCCTATGACGATCTGGACGAGGCGGTGGCGATGGTGCGGCTGGGCAAGGGCTCACTGGTGTCGTCGGTCTTTACCGACGATGCCGATGTCGCGCGTCGGGTGGTGCTGGGCGTGGCGCCCTGGCACGGGCGGGTGCTGATCGGCAACCGCGATTCGGCCAAAAGCTCGACCGGGCACGGCTCGCCCCTGGCGCCGCTGGTCCATGGCGGACCGGGCCGCGCCGGCGGCGGCGAGGAAATGGGCGGCATCCGCGGCGTCAAGCATTACATGCAGCGCACCGCCGTGCAGGGCACGCCGCGGCTGTTGTCGGCAATCACCGGTCGCTGGATCGAGGGCGCCCCGGTAAATCACGACATCCACCCATTCCGCAAATCGCTGGCCGAGCTGCGCATCGGCGATCAGCTGATCACCGCGCGGCGCACCGTCACCGACGAGGATGTCGAGCACTTCGCCCATTTCACCGGCGACACCTTCTATGCCCATATGGACGAGGCCGCGGCCAGGGCGAACCCGTTCTTCGACGACCGGGTGGCGCATGGCTATCTGATCGCGTCCTTTGCCGCCGGGCTGTTCGTCGAGCCGAACCCCGGCCCGGTGCTGGCCAATTACGGGGTGGACAACCTGCGTTTCCTGACGCCGGTCTATTTCGGCGACAGCCTGCAGGTGCGGCTGACCTGCAAGGAGATCAACCCCCGCGCCAATGCCGAACATGGCGAGGTGCGCTGGGATTGCCAGGTCACCAACCAGAAGGGCGAGGTGGTGGCGCAATACGACGTGCTGACCATGGTCGCCAAGCAATGGCCCCCGGCCCCGGCCGCGACATGAGCCGCGTCTATTCCTGGGACGGCATCGTGCCGGTCATCGACCCCGATGCCTTCGTGCATCCCGAGGCGGTGGTGATCGGCGATGTCATCATCGGCGCCGGGGTCTATGTCGGACCGGGTTGCGTGTTGCGGGGCGACTTCGGCCGCATCACCCTGCATTCCGGCTGCAACGTGCAGGAAACCTGCGTCGTCCATGCCTTTCCGGGCAAGGATGTGGTGGTCGAGGAATCGGGCCACATCGGCCATGGCGCGGTGCTGCACGGCTGCCATATCGGCCGCAATGCCATGGTGGGCATGAACGCGGTGGTCATGGACGAGGCGGTGGTCGGCGAAAACACGATCATCGCCGCCATGGCCTTCGTCAAGGCCGGGGCCCAGATCCCGCCCGGCGTCCTGGCCATGGGTTCGCCCGCGCGCGTAGCCCGATCCCTGACCGCCGAGGAAATCGACTGGAAGCGGCGCGGCACCGGCGTCTATCAGCAGCTGGCCGTCGAGGCCCGCCACAAGCTGGCGCCGGCCCAGCCCCTGGCCGCAGCCGAACCCGACCGGCCGCGGGCGCAGGCGCCGCGCTATGATCCCTTGGTGCTGGAGCGGCGGCAGTTCAGCGAACGGCCTTGATCCCTTCCAGGATCAGGGTGGTGGCGACATCGGCGTAATCCTCGCGCGTGATGCGCCCGCCGTCGCGAAACCACATGTAGACCCAGTTCATCATGCCGAACAACGACATGGTGACGGGGGTCAGCAACGGGCGCTGCGGATCGTCCAGATCCGGGTTGATTTCGCGCAGCACCGCAGCAAAACGCCGCACGATCCTGCGTTCGATCGCCAGGATCTCGGCCTTCTGCCCCTCGGCGAGGGCCGGGGTGGCATTCAGCTGGACCTTGTGTTCGTTGTCGGCGCCCTTGTAGCATTCCAGCAGGCTTCCCACCAGCCGGCGCAAGCGCTGCGAGGGCGGCAGCCCGGGATCGTCGGCTTGCTGAATGACGGTATCCAGTTCCTGCAGATGGGTGATGATGATGGCAAAGATCAATTCGCCCTTGCTGGGATAATAGTGATAAAGCAGCGCCTTTGACACCTGCGCATGCGCGGCGATCTGGGCCATGGACGCCTTTTCCATGCCCTGTTCTGCAAAAACCTCGGCAGCGCTGTGCAAAAGCACGCGCTGCTTTTCCTCGAAATCGGTTGCCCGTGTCCGAGCCATGAAATCCTCGTAACTGTGAATCTGCCCCAAGGGGTCAAATGCGAACAGGCAAGGGGGGCACATTGGCCCCCTTTGCCCCCTTAACCGTTTTCCTGACGCTTGTCATGACCGTGCGATGCCGTGACGCAGAGGCGCACGGTTTTGCGCAGCGGGCTACTCCTTGGGGCGGTTGTCGACCACCCGCTTGGCCTTGCCTTCCGACCGCGCCATGCTGTTGGGATCCTTGACCTCGACCTTGGTCGAGACGCCGACCACGCTCTTGATGTGATGGGCCAGTTCCTTGGCCGATTTGGCGCGCGCGGCCTCGTCGGTCATGTCCGGGGTGCATTCGACATGGACGGTCATGTTGTCCATGCGGCCAGCGCGGTTCAGTTCGATCTGGAAATGCGGGGCAAGTCCTTGGCATTTCAGGATCTGTTCCTCGATCTGGGTCGGAAAGACGTTGACGCCGCGCAGGATGATCATGTCGTCTGACCGGCCGGTGATCTTTTCGATGCGCCGCATCGAGCGTGCGGTGCCGGGCAGGATGCGTGTCAGGTCGCGGGTGCGATAGCGCACCATCGGCAGGGCTTCCTTGGTCAGGGTGGTAAAGACCAGCTCGCCCATCTCGCCATCGGGCAACACTTCGCCGGTCACCGGGTCGATGATCTCGGGGTAGAAGTGATCTTCCCAGATGTGCAGCCCATCCTTGGTTTCCACACATTCCATGGCGACGCCGGGGCCCATGATCTCGCTGAGGCCATAGATGTCCACGGCATGCATGTTGAAGGCTTCCTCGATTTCCTGGCGCATGGCGTTCGTCCAGGGCTCGGCGCCGAAGATGCCGATTTCCAGCGAGCTTTCGCGCGGGTCCAGGCCCTGGCGGCGGAATTCGTCCAGGATCGACAGCATGTAGCTGGGGGTGACCATGATGATGCGCGGCTTGAAGTCGTTGATCAGCGTGACCTGACGTTCGGTCATCCCGCCCGAGATCGGCACCACCGTGCAGCCCAGCCGTTCCGCCCCGTAATGGGCGCCGATGCCGCCGGTGAACAGGCCATAGCCATAGGCGTTGTGCACCATGTCGCCCGGCCGGCCGCCCGCGGCGCGGATCGAGCGCGCGATCAGGTTGGCCCAGTGGTCGATGTCGGCGGCGGTATAGCCCACCACCGTGGGCTTGCCCGTGGTCCCCGACGAGCCGTGGATGCGCACCAGCTTGGACTGGGGCACCGCGAACATGCCGAACGGGTAGGTGTCGCGCAGATCCTGTTTCACCGTAAAGGGAAACTTGGCGATGTCCTTCAGGGTCTTGAGATCCTCGGGGTGGACATCGGCCTCGATGAAGCGCTTGCGGTAGAAGGGGGAGTTCTCGAAAGCGTGCTTCAGCGACCGCTTCATGCGGTGAAACTGCAATGCCTCGATTTCATCGCGCGAGGCAATCTCGATCGGGTCGAGGTCTTTTCTGGATGGGGTCAGGTCTTGCATGGTTTCCTCCCTTGCGACGCGGTGGCGGACCTCAGTCCGGCAGATGGGTTCCCTTGACGGTGCGCGAATGGCCACGGAATTCGGCCACATGCTCGCCGTTCTGGTTGGTGACGCGGACGTCGTAGATGCCGGACCGGCCGCGGCGTGACACCTCGGTCGCGGTAGCGGTCAGCCGGTCGCCGATGCGGCCGGGAATCAAATAAGTGATCGAACAGTGCTGGGCGACGGTCACCTGATTGTAGGTATTGCAGGCAAAGGCAAAGGCGCTGTCAGCCAGGGTAAAGATATAGCCGCCGTGGCAGTTGCCGTGGCCGTTCGACATCGCGGTGCCGATGTTCATGGACAGCGTGGCCTGTCCCGGCGCGATATGGTCCAGCCGCATGTTCAGCCGCTGGCTGGCGCTGTCGTCGTTCCACATGGCCTTGGCCGAGGCTTCGGCCAGTTCCTGCGGCGTCATTTCGGATGCGGGTTTCATTGGCCACGGAACTCCGGCTTGCGTTTTTCAAGAAATGCGGTGACGCCTTCGGCATAATCGGCGCTGCGGCCGGCGCGCTGCTGGTTCTGGCGTTCCAGTTCCAGCTGCTGGTCAAGGCTGTTGGTCGCAGCGGCCTGGATCATCTGCTTGGTCAATCCAAGCCCCAGCGTCGGCCCAGCCGCCAGTGTGCGCGCCAGCGCCGTGGCCTGGTCCATCAGCTCCTCATCCGCGACCGCCTTCCAGATCAGCCCCCATTCGGCGGCGGTGGCGGCGGGCAGCGGCTCGGCCGTCAATGCCAGCGCCTTGGCGCGCGGCTCGCCCAGGATGCGCGTCAGCAGCCAGGAACCGCCCGCATCCGGGACCAGTCCGATCTTGGAAAACGCCTGCACGAACTTGGCCGAGACAGCGGCCAGCACGATATCGCAGGCCAGGGCGATATTGGCACCTGCACCGGCGGCCACACCGTTCACGGCACAGATCACCGGCTTGTCCAGACTGCGGATCAGCCGAATCGTCGGGTTGTAATAGGTTTCCAGCGTGTGGCCCAGGTCTGGCGGCTCGCTCGCCTTGCGCGGATCGCGATCGCCCAGATCCTGACCGGCGCAGAAGCCGCGCCCCGCCCCAGTCAGCAGAACGGCGCGAATCGCGCTGTCCTGGTGCGCGTTCTGCAACCCGGATTGCAGCGCCAGATGCATGTCGGTGTTGAAGGCATTCAACTTGTCCGGCCGGTTCAGCGTCAGTGTCAGAACGCCATCGGTTACAGACTTCAGGACGGTTTCCGTCATGTTTCAGCTCCCCTTCCCGCAGGTTGCGGGCTCCCCTTGCATTTTTTTGTTGCATAAACCGACCGGCCGGTCAATGATATTCTCATCAAGCGAGGGAGGACGCTTTGACCGGCTTTTTCGAACGCCATCGGCCAATGCTGGATGCGGCTGTGCAAGCATTGCACAATCGCGGCTTCTGGACACCATTCCCTGAAGTTCCCAGCGGCAAAATCTATGGCGAATCGGCGCGCGAGGATGGTGCCGCGGGCTTTGCCGCGCTGCGCGGCCAGGAATTCGACCTGCCCGGACACCCGCAGCAGGGGCGGCTGGGCACCGAGATCTCGCCCTTTGGTGGCGCGCTGAACATCACCTATCCGGCGGCCGAGCCTGATTCGCTGATCGCCGCCGCGCTGGCCGCCGCCCCCGCCCTGGCCGAGGCCAGCCCCGAACAGCGCGTCGGCGCCTGTATCGAGGCGCTGGTGCGGCTGAATCGCGACAGCTTCCTGATGGCCAATGCGGTCATGCACACCACCGGCCAGGCCTTCGCCATGGCGTTTCAGGCCGGCGGGCCCCATGCCCAGGACCGCGCGCTCGAGGCGGTGGCCATGGCCTGGGACGAGATGACCCGCTTTGCCCCGCAAGCGCGCTGGGAAAAACCGCAGGGCAAGGCCGCGCCCATCGTTCTTGAAAAGCACTGGGCAATCGTGCCGGTCGGTGTGTCGCTGGCCATCGGCTGCAACACCTTTCCGACCTGGAACAGCTATTCGGGCATCTTTGCCAGCCTGGCGACCGGTAACCCGGTGATCGTCAAGCCGCACCCGGCCGCGATCCTTCCGCTGGCCCTGGCGGTGCGCTGCCTGCGCGAGGTTCTGGTCGAGGCCGGCTTGCCCGCCGATTCGGTGCTGCTGGCCGTCGATCGGCCGGGGGCGGAGATCACCAAGCGGCTGGCCACAGACCCGGCGGTGCGGCTGATCGATTATACCGGCTCGAACGGTTTCGGGAACTGGCTGCGCGAACATGCGACCCAGGCGCAGATCTTCAGCGAAGAGGCGGGCGTGAACACCGTCACCATCGCTGCGACCGACGACTTCGCCGGCATGTGCGCCAATCTGGCATTCTCGCTGGCGCTGTATTCGGGCCAGATGTGCACCGCGCCGCAGAACATCTATGTGCCGCAGTCGGGCATCGACACCGATCAGGGCCATCAGAGCCCCGATCAGGTCGGCCGCGCCTTGGCCCAGGCGGTCAATGATCTGCTGTCCGACCCCGCCCGCGCCGCCGGCGTCTGCGGCGCCATTGCCAACCCGGCCACCCTGGCGCGAATCGAGACCGTGCGCGGCCGCGGTCGCATCCTGCGCGATTCGGCGCCCGTGGGGCAGGGGCGGACCGCCACGCCGCTGATCCTGGCGCTGAACGACGGCGATCCTCTGGCCGAAGAGGAATGTTTCGGCCCCATCGCCTTTGTCATCACCGTGGCCGATGCCGATACCGGAATCCGCCGCGCCGCCGAGCTTGCCCGCCGCAAGGGGGCGATCACCGCCGCGCTTTATGACACCGACGAGGCGCGCATTGCCCGCGCCGCCCGTGCCTTTGCGGCGGCGGGGGTGAACCTGTCCGTGAACCTGACCGGCAATATCTATGTCAATCAGTCGGCGGCCTTCAGCGACTTTCATGTCACTGGCGCGAATCCTGCCGGAAATGCCAGTCTGACCGATACCGCCTTCGTGGCGGGCCGATTCCGCCGCGCCATGTGGCGCCGGCCGGCCGCTGCGTGACCGACTTGCCTGAACATCACATACTCTGGGAGGAGACCAAGATGCAGAAGATCCTGACCACGACCCTGCCCGCGGCGCTGCTGGCGCTTGGCATGGCGGGCACCGCCAGCGCCGAACTGAAGATCGGCGCCTCGATTTCCGCCACCGGCCCCGCGGCCTTTCTGGGCGACCCCGAGGCCAAGACCCTGGAAATGCTGGTCGAGGAAGCCAATGCCAAGGGCGGCATCAACGGCGAGCCGGTCAAGCTGGTGCTTTATGACGACGGCGGCGACGCGAACAAGGCGCGCACCTTTGCCACCCGCCTGATCGAGGATGACGAGGTGCAGGCGATCATCGGCGGCACCACCACCGGCACCAGCATGTCGATTCTGGCCGTGGCCGAGGATGCGGAAATTCCCTTCATCTCGCTGGCCGGCGCCATCGACATCATCCAGCCGGTCAAGCCCTTCACCTTCAAGACCCCGCATACCGACCGCATGGCCTGCCAGAAGATCTTCGAGGACATGCAGAAGCGTCAGATTTCCAAGATCGGCATGATATCGGGCACCGACGGCTTCGGCGCCTCGATGCAGGCCCAGTGCAAGGATGTCGCCGGCGACTACGGCATCGAGATCGTCGCCGACGAAACCTATGATCCCAAGGACGCCGACATGACGGCGCAGCTGACCAAGATCAAGAACGCCGCCGGCGTGCAGGCGGTGCTGAATCCCGGCTTCGGCCAGGGCCCGTCGATCGTCACCCGCAACTACAAGCAGCTGGCCATCGACCTGCCGCTCTATCAGTCGCATGGCGTGGCCTCGGACGGGTTCATCGAACTGGCGGGTGCCGATGCCGCCGAGGGCGTGCGCCTGCCCGGCACCGCGCTGCTGGTCGCCGACCAACTGGCCGACGACGACGTGCAGAAACCGGTGGTCACCGCCTACAAGGCCGCCTTCGAGGGCAAGTACAAGATGCCGGTCGGCACCTTCGGCGGCTATGCCCATGACGGTTTCGCGCTGCTGGCCGATGCGGTGACGCGCGCCGGCTCGACCGAGCCGCAGGCGATCCGCGACGCGCTGGAACAGACCAAGGGCCTCGCCGGCACCACTGGCGTCTATACCATGTCGCCCGAGGATCACCTGGGCCTCGACCTCAGCGCCTTCCGCATGCTCGAGGTCAAGGACGGCAAGTGGACGATCGTGGAATAAGCGCGTCCGGCCCCCTGGTCGTCGGGGGGCCGATCCTGCCCGCTCAGGGCGATCCCAGCCAAAGAGCACGAGATGTCTGAACTTCTGCAATTCCTGTTTTCAGGGCTGACGGTGGGCGCGGTCTATGCACTGGTCGCGCTTGGCTTCACGATCATCTTCAACGCCTCTGGCGTGGTGAACTTTGCCCAGGGCGAATTCGTCATGCTGGGCGGGATGATTACCGTCTTTGCCCATGCGGCGGGCCTGCCGCTGCCGCTGGCGGCGCTGATTGCCATCGTCCTGACTGCGGCGGTGGGGGTGGCGCTGAACCGCCTGGCGATCGAACCGGCGCGCGGCGCCCCGGTGGTGTCGCTGATCATCATCACCATCGGCGCCTCGATCTTCATCCGCGGCGCGGCGCAGCTGATCTTCGACAAGCAGATCCACAGCTTTCCCGCCTTTTCCGGCACCGAGCCCATTCACGTGCTTGGCGCCACGATCCAGAGCCAGAGCCTGTGGGTGATCCTGGGCGCGCTGGCGGTCTTTGTCGGGCTGTGGCTGTTCTTTACCCGCACCCTGCTGGGCCGCGCGGTGCTGGCCACATCGAACAACCGCCTGGCCGCGCAGCTGGTCGGCATCAACACCAATTTCGTGATGACGCTGAGCTTTGCTCTGTCGGCCGCCATCGGCGCCTTTGGCGGCGTGCTGGTGACGCCGATCACGCTGACCTCTTATGACGTGGGTCTGGCGCTGGCGCTGAAGGGTTTCGCGGGGGCAATGCTGGGGGGCATGGGCAATCCCAAGGGCGCCTTTGTCGGCGGCCTGCTGCTGGGGCTGCTGGAGGCGCTGACCGCCGGCTATCTGTCGTCGCAATACAAGGACGCGGCGGCCTTCGTGGTCATCCTGGCGGTGCTGTTCTTCATGCCGCAGGGCCTGTTCGGCAGCAAATCGACGGAGCGCGTGTGATGCGATTGTCCCAAAAACACACCACCTTGCTGGTGATGGCGGCGCTGATCGCGCTGGCGCCGTTCTTCTTCCCCTCGGGCTACTATTTCCGGGTGGGGTCGCTGATCTTCGTCAACGCGCTGGCGGTGACGGGCATCGTCATCCTGATCGGCTATGCCGGCCAGATCAGCCTGGGCCACGCCGGTTTCGCCGGCATCGGCGGCTATGCCTGCGCGCTGGCGCCGGTGCATTGGGGGCTGCCGCCGGCGCTGGCGGTGGTGCTTGGCGCGGCGATTTCGGGGGTGCTGGCCTGGCTGGTCGGCCGCCCGATCCTGCGGCTGAAGGGTTATTACCTGGGCGTCGCCTCGCTGGGTTTCGGCATCCTGGTCGCCATGATCCTGAACAACGAACGCTGGCTGACCAAGGGGCCGGACGGCATCGACGTGCCCGACCTGGGGCTGCGCGGCCTGCTGGGCGACATGGGGTTGAAGATGTCCAGCGGCGAATTCTGGTATGGCTTTACCGGGCTGGCGCTGCTGATCGGTGCCTGGCTGGCGCTGAACCTCTATCACAGCCCGACGGGGCGGGCGCTCAGGGCGCTGCACGGGTCCGAGATCGCCGCCGGCACGGTGGGCATCGACGTGGCGCGGGTCAAGCTGCAGGCCTTTGTGATCTCGGCCGTCTATGCCTCGGTCGCGGGCTCGCTGCTGGCGATGCAGAACAAGTTCATCACCCCCGATGTCGCCGGCTTCATGCATTCGATCGAAATGGTGACCATGGCGGTGCTGGGCGGTGCCGGATCGGTGCCGGGCGCCATCCTGGGCGCGGGCATCCTGACGCTGCTGCCGCAGGTGCTGACCGTCTTTGCCGATTACGAACAGCTGATCCTGGGTCTGGTGATGATGCTGGTCATGATCTTCCTGCCCGAGGGCCTGGTGCCCTCGATCCTGCGCAAGTTCCGGGGGAAAGACGAATGAGCCTTTTGCAGATCGAGGGCCTCGGCATCAGCTTCGGCGGCTTGCGCGCGGTCAATGACGTCAGTTTCAAGGTCGAGCCGGGCGAGATCGTGTCGGTGATCGGCCCGAACGGTGCCGGCAAGACCACGCTGTTCAACATGATTTCGGGCGTCTATCGCCCCGGGTCGGGCAAGGTGTCGCTGCTGGGCGAGGATGTGACCGGCATGGCGCCGTTCCGCCTGGCGCAGCGCGGCATGTCGCGGACGTTCCAGAACCTGCAGATCTTCCAGAACATGACCGTGCTGGAAAACGCCATTTCCGGCTTTCACCTGCAGGAGCGCGGGCCGGTCATCGCCGATCTGTTCAACCTGCCGTCCTCGCGCCGGCGGGCAAAGGCGGCCGAGGCGGGGGCGCGCCAGCTGCTGGCCCGCGTCGGGCTGGAACGCGCCGCCGACCGCGAGGCGGGCAGCCTGTCCTATGGTTCGCTCAAGCGGCTGGAGATCGCCCGCGCGCTGGCGATGGAGCCCAAGGTGCTGCTGCTGGATGAACCCGCCGCCGGCTGCAACGCCGTCGAGACCGAGGAAATCGACCATCTGATCGCCGAGGTCGCGGCCTCGGGCGTGGCCATCCTGCTGGTCGAACACGACATGAAGATGGTGATGCGCATTTCCAATCACATCGTGGTGCTGGACCATGGCGAAAAGATCGCCGAGGGCGCGCCCGCCGTGGTCAGCCGCGATCCCGCGGTGATCGCCGCTTATCTGGGAACGGAGGTTGCCGATGCTGACGGTTGAAGGCTTGCGCTCGCGCTATGGCCGTATCGAGGTGCTGCACGGCATCGACCTGACGGTGGAATCGGGCGAAATCGTCACCGTGGTCGGCGCCAATGGCGCCGGCAAGACGACGCTGCTGCGCTGCCTGTCCGGGGTGCAGCCGGTATCGGGCGGCAGCATCACCTTTCGCGGCGAGGATCTGGCCGCGCTGCCGGCGTTCCGGCGGCCGGGGCGCGGCCTGACCCAATCGCCCGAGGGGCGGCAGATCTTCACCAACCTGACGGTCGAGGAAAACCTGCGCCTGGGCGCGTTCCTGTTCAATGACGACCGGGTCGATGCCGATATGCAGGATGCGTTCCAGATGTTCCCGATCCTGCGGGAAAAGCGCAACCTGGCGGCCGGCGGGCTGTCGGGCGGCCAGCAGCAGATGCTGGCCATGGCGCGGGCGCTGATGGGGCGGCCGTCATGTCTGCTGCTTGACGAACCCTCGATGGGTCTGGCGCCGATCATCGTGCAGCAGATCTTCGACGTGGTCAGCGGGCTGAAGGCCCTGGGGGTCACTGTGCTGCTGGTCGAACAGAACGCCTTTGGCGCGCTGAAGATCGCCGACCGCGGCTATGTCATGGAAACCGGCCGCATCACCATGCAGGGGCCGGCCGCCGAGCTGATCGCCGATCCGCGAATCCGCGAAGCCTATCTGGGGATATGAAATGTCGGTCGTAACCATCGAAAAACAGGACGATCTTGCCGTCGTCATCGTGGACAACCCGCCGGTCAACGCGCTGTCGCAAGCGCTGCGCCAGGGGCTTTGGGATGCGGTGGCGACGCTGGACGCCGATCCCGATGTGCGGGGGGTGGTGCTGATCTGTGCCGGGCGCACCTTTATCGCCGGGGCCGATGTCACCGAATTCGGCAAGCCGCCGCAGCCGCCGCATCTGCCCGATCTGGTCGCCCGGATCGAGGCCGCGGCCAAGCCCTGGGTCGCCGCCATCCATGGCTCGGCCCTGGGCGGCGGGCTTGAGGTGGCGATGGGCTGCCGCTTTCGCGTGGCGCTGACGCAGGCGACGCTGGGCCTGCCCGAGGTCGGTCTGGGTATCGTGCCCGGCGCTGGCGGCACCGTGCGCACCCCGCGCCTGATCGGCGTCGAGGCGGCGGTGGACCTGGTGACCTCGGGCCGACCGGTAAGCGCGGCCAGGGCGCAGGCGTTGGGGCTGGTCGATGCGGTGATCGAGGGCGACCTGCGCCAGGGGGCGCTGGATTTCGCCCGCCAGGCGTTGGCCCGGCCGCTGCCGGCGCCGGTGTCGGCCCGCCCCGTCGAACCGCCGCCCGCCGATTTCTGGGCCGCGCAGCGGGCTGCGATCGCCCGATCCGCGAAGGGGGCCGCCGCGCCGCTGCGGGCGCTGGACTGTCTGCGCAAGGCGGTCGAGGCGCCCTTTGATGCGGCAATGGCGCATGAACGCCAGACCTTCCTGGATCTGCGCGGCTCGGACCAGGCGGCGGCGCTGCGCCATGTGTTCTTTGCCGAGCGTGCCGCGCCCCGGCCGGCAGCCTTGCGCGATGTCGCGCCGATGGAGCTGCGCCATGTCGGCGTCGTCGGCGGCGGCACCATGGGGGCGGGGATCGTCGCCGCCCTGCGTCAGGCGGGCCTGCCCGTCACCCTGATCGAACGCGACACCGAGGCGCTGGCCCGTGGGCTGGACAATCTGGCCGGCATCTTTGCCGGCGCCGTCAAGCGTGGCAAGATGCCCGAAGCCCAGGCCCGCGCCCTGCAAGACGGCGTCACCGGCAGCACCGACTATGCCGCCCTGGCCCCGGCCGATCTGGTGATCGAGGCGGTGTTCGAGGAAATCGGCGTCAAGCGCGCGGTGTTCGAGCAACTGGCGCGCCATTGCCGCGCCGATGCCATCCTGGCCACCAACACGTCCTATCTGGACCCGCGCGACATCGCCCGCGATCTGCCCGGCACCGACCGTTTCATCGGCCTGCATTTCTTCAGCCCGGCAAATGTGATGAAGCTGCTCGAGATCGTGCCGATCCCCGAAACCTCTGCGCGGACGCTGGCCACCGGCTTTGCCCTGGCACGGATGCTGAAGAAAATTCCTGTTCAATCCGGTATTTGCGAAGGGTTCATCGGCAATCGCATCCTCAAGCGCTATCGCGCCGCGGCCGAGGCGCTGCTGCGCCGCGGGGTGCCCATCGCCGCGGTGGATGCCGCCATGCGCAACTATGGCTTTGCCATGGGCCCGTTCGAGGCTCAGGATCTGGGCGGCCTGGACATCGCCTATCTGCAACGCGAAGGCGCGCGGGCAGCGGGGCGCGATGTGCCTGAAACCCTGGGCGACATTCTGGTGCGCGCCGGCCGCAAGGGCCAAAAGACCGGCGGCGGCTGGTATGACTACGTCCCGGGCGACCGCAAGCCCCAGCCGTCGCCCGCAGTCGCAGCATTGCTGGCGGGCCATGTCGGCCCGGCGGCAGAGATGCCCGCGCAAGAGATCGCCGATACCTTGGTCGGCGAAATGGCGGCCGAGGGCCAGGCGATCCTGAACGAGGGCATCGCAGGCAGCGCCGCCGACATCGATCTGGTGGAAATCCATGGCTATGGCTTTCCGCGCTGGCGCGGCGGCCCGATGTTTGCCCAGGGCAGGAAATCTTCCTGAACAAAGACTTGTTCAGGAATCCTTGACAATTTCGAGGCCAAGTCATCCGGCGTCGGCCGCATCAGCGGCTCCCAGGCGCCGGAACAGCGCCACCAGCAGCCCGGCACCGGCCACCAGCGCGACCCCGGCCATGGCATGGGCGCGCAGGTCGTGGCCGGTGGTTCCGGCCTCGGCCGCCAGCAGGAAACACATGTTGGCATCCAGGCCAAAGGGCGCCGTCCGGGGATGCGCCCGCAGCAGCGCGCCCGCCGCCACGAAGGCCAGGGCCAGGACCACCGTCAGGCCCAGCGTATGGTCAGGCAGGGCCTGGTCCAGGGCGCGATAGCCCACGGCCGCGACCACGCCAATGGCAGCCCCGGCCGGCAGATAGCGCAGCAGCGGCTGCGGCTGTCGGCTGGAGCCCAGCAGCAGGCTGAATATGCTCAGCGCCATGGCTGCGGCGATGCCCGGCGCACCCCCCAGTGCCAGCATGGCAAGGCAGCCCAGCCCCGAGGCCGCCATCACCAGCAGCGCGTGCAGCGGCACGGTGCGCAGGCGCGCCGGCGGCAGGGGTGGCGGCGGCTGCTGTCGGCGCGGCGTGAACAGGAAGGTGATTGCGGTGACCGCCAACACCCCGATCACCGTGCAGGCGATACGGTCCAGGGCCAGGGCGGTGGCGTCCACGGGATGATCCAGCGCCGGGATCAGCACCACCGCCACCGTGATCGCCGCCAGAAGCACGCCATAGCTGTAGACGCCGCCGATCCAATAGGTCAGCACCGTGCCAAGCCCCAGCGACAGCAGCAGCACCGTCACCACGGCCCAGGGATAGCCCAGCCAGACCAGGGCAGCCCAGCCCACCGCCGCCCCGACGCCGGTGCCCAGCAACCGCAGCACCGCCCGCAGCAGCAGATCCTGGCGATGCGGTTGCGCGACCACCCAGACCGGCATCGCCGCCCAATAGGGGCTTTGCAGCCCCAGGGCCACCGCCAGCATCAGCGCCAGCGCCGCGGCCGCGAACAGCTGCGCGGCGCGAAACAGCCATGCCTGACGGTCGCTCATCTGTCTGCCCCATTCCGTTCGCGCCTCGGCATGGCCGCGCCCTTTCGTTGAACGAAGCCGCGGACCTAGCCGGCATCGCCCCCCCAGCAGCCGCGCGCAGTTGGCGGTGATCCAAGCACGCGCGTGCTGGATGAAGGTCTTGTGCAGCTGCGTCCGCTCGGTCCCGTCGCTGACCAGCACGCCCAGCCGCATCGGCCGCGGCTGCCCGGCCAGCGGCACAAAGCGCATCGGCCGCCCGTCGGGGGCGATATCGCGCAGCGGCCGGACATTGACGATGGAATAGCCAAAACCGTTGGCCACCAGGCTGCGCATCACCGACATGTCCCGCGTGCGCTCGGCGATATTGGCGCGCAGGCCCTGCTTGACGAAAAAGGAAAGGAAGTAATCGGCGCTGAAGGGCAGGTCCAGCAGCACCATCGGCAGCGGCGCCAGCTGTTCGATCGAAACCTCGGCGAGCTGCGCGAGCGGATGGCTTTCGCCCATCGCCACCAGCGGCGGCAGCTCCAGGATCGGGAAAAAGCGCAGGTCGGTCGGCAGGTCCAGGTCATAGGTCAGCGCCAGGTCGATGCGGGCCTGGCGCAGCAATCCGAACAGTTCGGCCTGATCGGCCTCGACCTGAGAGATGCGCACCTCGGCGTAATCTTCGATGAAGCTGCGCCGCAGACCCGGCAGCATGATCTGCGCATGATCCAGCAGCTTGCGCACGGCCAGGGTCGGCGTCAGCCCCTGCGCGTGATAACGCACGAACAGCTTGACGCCCAGTTCCTCCTCAAGCTGCGAAATCCCGGCCGAGATCGACGGCGAGGATACGTTCACCTGCTGCGAGGCCGCGGCAATGCTGCCGGTTTCGCCCACCGCGACGAAATATTCCAGTTGTCGCAGCGTATCGCGCAAAGGCATGGCAGCGTCCCGTTCGGCCCCGGCCATGGTGTCCCAGCCGGTCATCCGTTTCAATCGGCTTGCAAATCCCACGGTGGCCACCTGTCCCTTTGGTCAGGCCCGCCGGCGCCACAACCGCGAATTAGCCGGTTTAGGCTTTGCCTAACCGCCGCTTCCGCAAAGCCTGCTTTATCGAGGCCGGGCATTGCCCGCTTATGCGCAGGAACGTCACGTCATGCGGGGAGGGTGGGCGCGGATGGTTCATCATGCGATCGAAGTCGTCGGGGTCTCGAAACGGTTCGGCAGCTATCAGGCGCTGAAGTCGATCAGCTTCGACATCCGCGCCAATGAATTCTTCACCATGTTGGGCCCTTCGGGCTGCGGCAAGACCACCTTGCTGCGCATGCTGGCGGGGTTCGAGACCCCCGACAGCGGCACGATCCTGCTGAACGGCAAGCCGGTCGTTGACATCCCTCCGCACAAGCGGCGGGTGAACACGGTGTTTCAAAGCTATGCGCTGTTTCCGCACATGACCCTGGAACAGAACATCGCCTTCGGCCTGCAAAACCTGGGCTGGGACCGCAGCCGCATCCGCAATCGCGTGGGCGAGATGCTGGACCGCGTGCATATGGCACAGTTCGCCACCCGCAAGCCGGCGCAGCTGTCGGGCGGCCAGCGCCAGCGCATTGCCCTGGCCCGCGCCCTGGCCCCCGAGCCCGAGGTCTTGCTGCTGGACGAGCCGCTGTCGGCGCTGGACCTGAAGCTGCGCCAGGCCATGCGCGACGAATTGCGGCTGTTGCAGCGCGACACCGGCATCACCTTCGTCTTTGTCACCCATGACCAGGAAGAGGCGCTGGACATGTCCGACCGCATCGCTGTTCTGGGGGCTGCGAAATCCAGCAGCTGGGCACCCCGACCGAGATCTACGAAGAGCCGGTGAACCGCTTTGTCGCCGATTTCGTCGGCGAAACCAATTTCCTACCGGTCGAGGTTCTGGCCGCCCATCCGGGGCAGGCGACCGTGCGCACACCTTTCGGCCAGGTGATGCGCGTGCCCGCGCCCGCCGGCATCGTCACCGGACAGGCCACGCTGTCGGTGCGGCCCGAAAAGGTCAACCTGGGCGATCAGGCCCCGGTCGGCGCCTTTCAGGCGACCGTGGTCAACAAGAACTACATGGGCGGCTATACCCATTACCTGCTTTCGGCGCATGGCGTGGAGCTGCGCGGGTCGCGGCGCAATGCCTCGCGCGACGGCGATGCGATCCAGGTCGGCAGCACGGTTCCCGCCGGCTTCAGCGAAATCTCGGCCCGGGTTCTGGCGGCATGACCGAGATGGCGCAACACATCGCCCTGAAAGACGCGGCGCCAGCGTCGCGCCCGCGTTTCTGGCACAACCTGCCCTTCTGGGGCCTGCTGCCTGGCTGGCTGCTGATGGGGTTCGCCCTGCTGCCGCCCATCGCCATCATCGCCGCGGTGTCGCTGGCCAGCCGCGGCGCCTATGGCGGCTTCGAATGGGATTTCAGCCTGGCCGGCTATCGTCAGATCCTGTTCGTCGAAGGATGGAGCGGGCAGACCGAATTCACCGGGCAATATCTGGTCATCATCCTGCGCACGCTGATCCTGGCGGGCATCACCACGCTGCTGTGCCTGCTGGTGGCCGTGCCGGTCGCCTATTACATCGCCGGCCAGTCCCCCACGCGCAAGGCGATCCTGGTCTATCTGATCACGCTGCCGTTCTGGGTGTCGGTGATCCTGCGCGTCTATGCCTGGATGATCATTCTGGGACGCGACGGCACCCTGATCGAGGCCGCCCACGACCTGTATGGCAACCGCTGGCTGACGCTCAGACGGGTAATCCTGCCGCTGACGGCACCGGGGTTGGTTTCCGGGGCGATTCTGGTGTTCGTGCCCTCGCTGGGCGCGGTGCTGGAACCCACGCTGATGGGCGGCGGCAAGCAGATGATGATGGGTTCGCTGATCCAGATGCAGTTCACCAGCGCCCGCAACTGGCCCTTTGGTGCCGCGATCGCCATCACCTTGCTGGTTTTCGTGATGATCGTGCTGATCCTCAGCGCGCGTCGCGCCACGTCGAAGGAAACCACCGCATGAAAACGCGCCACGATGTCCGCCGCTATCCCGGCCTGGGACCGCCGCGCCTGGTGTTCTTTCTGTATCTTTACGCGCCGCTCGGTGGTGATTGCCTATTCCTTCAACGAAAACCGCATCGCCGGCGTGTGGACGCGGTTTTCGTTCAAATGGTATGGCGCGGCCCTGAACCACGCCCCTCTGGTGGGGGCGCTGAAAACCTCGCTGATCGTGGCGGCGGTGGCGACGCTGATCCTGTTTTCGCTGATCGTCGCCCATTCTGCCTTTTGCACGCCCTTTGCCTTTCTGACGATCCGCGCCCGGCTGCAGGGCATGTCGCTGGATTTCGAGGAAGCCGCGACCGATCTTTACGCCTCGCGCTGGAAGACCTTTCGCCGGGTCACGCTGCCGCTGATCCTGCCGGACCTGTTTGCCGGGGCGCTGCTGGTCGCGGCGCGCGGCCGGGCCGACCGGCTTTGACCCCAACAGGAAACCGCCAACAGGAGAGCCCCATGAAATCCCTTGTCACCGCCACCGCGCTTGCGCTGTGCCTCAGCTCGGCCGCCCAGGCCGAAGGCAAGCTGAACCTGTATGTCTGGGCCGATTCCGTATCCCCGGCGCTGATCGAGAAATTCTCGCGCGAACATGAAGTCGAGGTCCATGTTGACGGCTACACCTCGAACGAGGATCTGCTGACCAAGCTGCAGGCGGGTTCGTCGGGATATGATGTCGTCACGCCATCGCAGCATTTCCTGCGGATCATGATCGACCAGGGCCTGCTTGAAAACTATGGCGCCAACCAGCTGGCGGCCTTTGACAACATCGACCCGCGCTGGCGCAACCAGTGGTGGGACGAAGGGCAGGACTATTCCATTCCCTTTGCCTATGGCACCGCCGGATTTGTCGTGAACACCGATGTCTACAAGGGCCCGACCGACAGCCTGCGTCACTTCTTCGAGCCCGAGGGCGATCTGGTCGGCAAGATCGCGATGCTGTCGCAGCCCGACGAGGTGATCGGCGCCGCGCAGCTTTATCTGGGCATCCCCTTCTGCACCGAAAACCCGGACGAGATGAAGAAGGTTCTGGACCTTTTGCAGGCGCAGAAACCTGCGGTCGCCGTCTATAGCGGCGACAACATCGCCAGCCGCCTGGCCTCGGGCGAGGTCGCGGCGCATTTCTGGTGGGACGGCGAGGAATTGCGGGCCCGTGATGGGGGAGCCCCGGTCAAGATGGCAATGACCAGCGAAGGTCTGGTCGGCTGGATCGACAGTCTGGCCATCCCCAAAGGGGCGGCCAACCGCGAGAATGCAATCAAGTTCATCGAGTTCATCTCGCAGCCCGAAAACGCCACCGAACAGATGAACTTCTATGCCCACAGCTCGCCGATGATGCTGGTGGCGGACAAGGTTGTCTATACCAGGGAAAAGGCGCCCGAGCTTTACCCCGAGGTGCCGGTGCAGTTCTCGCGCACCTGTTCGCCGGCGGCGCAGGACCTGGTCACCCGGGTCTGGACGCAGCTGATGCAGTAATGCCCCGCCATCGGCGGCACCCGGCCGCCGGTCGCCGGACCTGCCCCGGATGAAAGGCAAGCCATGACCGCCGATCTGCTGATCGTGAACGCACGCACCCGCCCGATGTTCGCCGCCGCCGGCACCACCGCCCTGGCGGTGGCCGACGGCCGCATCCTGGCCCTGGGCAGCGACGCCCAGATCCGCGACCTTGCCGGGCCGCGCACCCGGATCATCAATGCGGGGGGGCGCGAACTGATGCCCGGCTTTGTCGAAAGCCATCTGCACCTGTTCATGGGCGGCGCCACGCTGGCGATGCTGAACCTGGGCAGCTGCTTCGGCTTCGATCAGGCGCGGGCGGCCTTTCGACGCTTCATCGACGACAATCCGGGCGACGAGATCCTGTTTGCCTATGCCGTGAACTACACCATCTTCGGCGAGGATCGCCGCCCCGACCGCCATCTGCTGGACGCGATCTGCGCCGACCGGCCCATCGCCCTGCTGGCGACCGACCTGCACTGCGCCTGGGCCAATACCTGCGCGCTGCAACAGGCCGGTATCCTGCAGGGCGGCGATGTGGGGCCAGGATCGGAAATCGTCCTTGGCGCCGACGGCCTGGCCAGCGGCGAATTGCGCGAATTCGCCGCCATGCAGAAGATCAGGGAACTGTCGCGGCTGCGTGGCCGCGACGGGCTGGACTATGCCGGCGGCGGCGCCGTCACCGCGGCCGACCGCGCCCATGACCAGGGGCTGATCGCACGGGCCGGCGATTTCTGCGCCCGCCATGGCATCACCAGCGCGGTGAACATGGACGGGAACGCCTATCAGGCCGGCTTGATGCGCGATCTGGCGCTGGCCGGGCAGATGCCGGTGCGCGTCAGCCTGCCCTTGCGTCTGGTGGCGGCCGACGGGCCCGAGGGGGTGGCCCGCATCGACGATTTCGGCCCCGAGGTGCCGGGCTGGTTGCGCTTTGGCCGCGTCAAGCTGTTCATGGACGGGGTCTATGACACCTGGACGGCGCTGACGGTCAGCGACTATCCCGACCGGCCGGGCTTCCGGTCCGAGCCGCTGATCGCGCCGCCGGTGTTTGATGCCATCTGCATCGAGGCCGACCGCCGCGGGCTGCAACTGGCCACCCATGCGGTGGGCGATGGCGCGGTGCGCGCCACCATAGACGGTTACGCCGCCGCGCGTCGCGCCAACGGTGCCCGCGATTCCCGCCACCGGATCGAACATATCGACACCATCCACCCCAGCGACCTGGACCGGCTGGCACCGCTGGGCATCGTCGCCTCGATGCAGCCGGTGCACCCGCCCGGCTCGGCCGGGCTGCCGCTTGAGCCGACCACCACCATCATGGGCCGCGACCGCTGGCCCACCGCCTTTGGCTGGCGGATGATCCTGGACCGGCAGGTGCCGCTGGCCTTTGGCACCGACTGGCCGGTCTCGCCGCTGTCGCCGCTTTACGCGATCCATTGCGCCTTGACCCGCCGCCCCTGGGCCGCCGACATGCCCGACCAGCGCATCAGCCTGGAGGAATGTCTGCACGCCTATACCCTGGGCGGCGCCCATGCCGATTTCGCCGATCACCGCCGGGGCAGCCTGCGGCCCGGCCAGGATGCCGATCTGGTGCTGATCGACGGCCGGCTCGAGGATCTGGCCGATAGCGCCAGCGCCGCCGGCATCGCGCTGACCGTCTGCGGCGGGCGGGTGACGCATCGGGCGATCTGACCCGCGTCACGGACGGGGGATGCGTGACAGGCTGGGCCGGACGGGTCCGGTCGGGGCGACCGAGGTGGGAAGCCCCGGGGTCCGCTGACAGGATATCCCCGCAGGCTGCACCCGCGGGGATATCGACATTAAAGCCGTGGGGCGCCGCCGCCCCACCTGGCACTAACCGATCGCCAGTTCGGTGATCTCGCGGCGGAAGGGCAGGTCGTCGCCGCGGTCCGGTTCGTCCAGATCACGGGCATAGCGGTGGCCGGCATAGGTCGCCCAGGCGATCGGGCCGGGGGCATTGGCGTCGCCGATGATCTGCACCGAGCGGATGCCCGCATCGGCCCAGTCGGCTTCGCGCGCCTTGAGGTCCAGATACAGCCCGTTTTCCTCCTCGCGCGAGGCGACGATCACCACCGCGTCGCAGCCATGTTCCTGCAACGCGCCGGTATAGACACAGTTGGAAACCACCTGTCCGCCGCCAATGCTGGCCACGCCGCGGTTCAGTATGATATTGACCCCCATCCCGGCCAGGCGGCGGTGGATGGTGTGCTGTTCCAGCGTGTTCATCGTCCAGTCCGACACATAGGCCGAGGGGGTGATAAGCGTCACCTCGCAGCCTTCGCCGACCAGAAGCTCGGCCAGAACGCCGCCCATGTAATAGTGGTCGTCGTCAAAGATCACCACCTTGCCCCGGGGCTTGCGGCCTTCCATGATGTCGTCGGGGGTGAAGATCGGCAGCGAGCCGTCCATCGGCATCGGCACCACATGCTGGCGCGACACCCCATCGGCACGCCATCTGGCGCCAGTGGCGATGCAGATGTTCTGGAAGCCGAATTCCATGATCGCATCAGCGTCCAGCCGGCTGTCGAAATAGGTCTCGACATTGGGGCGCTGGCTGATCTGGTATTCGCGATATTCCAGCACCCGGCCCCAGGCCGACAGGCCGGGCAGGCGGCGTTCGCGGGCGACGCGGCCGCCCAGTTCGGTGCGCGCCTCGGCGATGGCGATGTCATAGCCGCGCAGCGCCAGCGCCCGCGCCGCCTCGAGCCCGGCCGGGCCGGAACCGACGATCAGCACGCTTTGGCTGTCGCCCTTGGGGTTCATCTTCTCGGGGTGCCAGCCCTTGCGCCATTCCTCCATGAAGGTGGGGTTCTGGGTGCAACGGCTGATCGACATGGTCATGTCGCCGGTGATGCAGATATTGCAGCCGATGCATTCGCGGATGTCCTCGATGCGGCCTTCCTCGATCTTGCGGGGCAGAAAGGGATCGGCGATCGACGGCCGGGCGCAGCCGATGAAATCCAGTGTTCCCGACCTGATCATCCGCACCATGGTATCGGCCGAGGTAAAGCGGCCGACGCCCACCACCGGCTTGTCGGTCAGCTCGCGGATGCCGCGCACCAGTTGTTCCTGCGCACTCTCGTCCTTGAAGCGCGACGGGCCCGAGCAATCCTCCCACGAGCCCTGGGCCAGGTCCCACAGGTCGGGCAGGTCGCGGTTCAGTTCGATGAACTCGCGCACCTCGGCATTGGAAAAGCCCAGATCGCCGATGGTCTCGTCCAGACTGACGCGCAGCGTGATACCCATGGTGTCGCCCACCGCGTCCCGCATGTCGGCGATGACCTCGTTCACGAAGCGCGAACGATTTTCAAGGCTGCCGCCATATTCGTCGCTGCGCTGGTTGGTGGCGCGGCTCAGGAAATGCTGGAAGATGCCAAAGCCATGCGCGCCGTAAAGGCAGATCAGGTCGAAGCCGGCCAGTTTTGAGCGCCGCGCCGCATTCACGAACCAGCGGCGCAGGTTCCTGATGTCGGTCTTGTCCAGGGCGCGGGCCTGCACCGGGTCGTTGGTAAAGGTGCGGATCGGCATGGCCGATGGGGCCAGCGGCACCTCTTTGGTGTAAAGGTTCGGGCCGTTGATGCCGGAATAGGCCAGCTGGATGCCGGCCAGGGCGCCATGGGTTTTCATCCGTTCGGCCATCTTGCGCAGCTGCGGGATGTCCTTGTCCTCCCACAGGCGCAGTTCGATGAAAGGAGTGATTTCCGAGGTGTGGTGCATCTCGCACTGTTCGGTGAAGATGACCCCCCAGCCGCCTTCGGCCTTGATGCCGCGCATCTCGGCCGCGGCCGACGGGTCGCGATAGCCGCCGCCGTTGCAATGCGGCACCTGATAGAAGCGGTTCTTGGCGGTGACGGGGCCGATCTGCATCGGCTGGAACAGGATGTCGTAGCGGGGATCGCGCAATTGAGGCTCCTTGCAAGGCGGGGCGGGCGGCGGCGGCCCGGATGGCGGGGGACGCGCGGGGCGCGCGCATCCTGGGCGAGGCTGGTGGCGATCAGCCCCGATACTTGATCCAGACGGTTTTCAGCGCCGAATACTTGTCCAGCGAATGCAGCGACAGGTCGCGGCCAAAGCCCGATTGCTTCATGCCGCCAAAGGGGGTCTGCGCCGACAGGGCATCGACGCAATTGACCGACACCGTGCCCACATGCAGACGTTCCGATACCCGGCAGGCGCGCGACAGGTTGTCCGTCCAGACCGAGGCCGCCAGCCCATAGATCGAGTCGTTGGCCATGGCCACGGCCTCGTCCTCGGTATCGAAGGGGATGACCGACAGCACCGGGCCGAAGATCTCGTCGCGGGCCAGCGGATCGTCGTGGCGCACATCGTCAAAGATCGTCGGCTGCACGAAGCAGCCCTTGCCGTCGATGCGGACACGTTCGCCGCCCGCGACCAGGTTGGCGGTGCGCCGGCCTTCGTCGATGAAGCGCATGATCCCTTGGGTCTGCCGCTCATCAACGATGGCGCCCATTTTCGATGCCGGGTCCAGAGGATCGCCGGGTTGCAGGGCCTGGGCGCGCTGGATCAGCTTTTCGACGAAGGTGTCCTTGATCCGGCGTTCGACATACAGCCGCGAATTGGCCGAACAGACCTCGCCCTGGTTGAAGAAGATGCCAAAGGCTGCCATGTCGGCCGCCGCATCCAGATCCTCGCAATCGGCAAAGACCAGGTTGGGGCTTTTGCCGCCGGTCTCGGGCCAGACCTGCTTCAGGTTCGACTGGCCGGAATATTCCATGAAACGCTTGCCGGTCGCGGTCGAGCCGGTGAAGGCCAGGCAATCGACATCCATGTGCAGACCCAGCGCCTTGCCGGCGGTGGCGCCAAAGCCCGGCACCACGTTCAGCACCCCGTCGGGCAGGCCGGCCTCGGCCGCCAGTTCGGCAAGGCGGATCGCCGATAGCGGCGATTGCTCGGCCGGTTTCAACACCACCGAATTGCCGACGGCCAGCGCCGCCGCCGCCTTCCATGTCGCCATGTCCAGCGGGAAGTTCCACGGCACCACCGCGCCGACGACGCCCAGCGGCACCCGCCGCACCATGGCCAGATCGCCCGGCCCGGTCGGCGCCACCTCGTCATAGATCTTGTCGATGGCTTCGGCATACCACTGGAAGAAATGCGCCGAACCGGGCGCGTCGATGGTGGCGGCATCGCGCACCAGCTTGCCCATGTCCAGGCTATCCAGCAGCGCCAGCTCTTCCAGGTTTGCGCGGATCAGGTCGGCCAGCCGCAGCAGCACCGCCTTGCGTTCGCCGGGGGGCTTGCGCGACCAGCGCCCGTCCTGAAAGGCACGGCGGGCGGCGGAAACGGCGCGGTCGACATCGGCGGCGTCGCATTCCGCGACCCGGGTCAGCACCGCGCCCGTCGCCGGGTTGATGCTGTCGAAGGTCTTGCCCGACAGCGCATCGACGAACTTGCCGTCGATGAAGGCCTGTCCGCGCAAGGTCAGCGCGGCAGCGCGGGATTTCCAGCCCTGATGGTCCAGCATGGGGGTTCCTTCATTCATCTCCGGGAACACCGTACGAGGGGGCCTCGCGCGGGTCGATGGCACGCTGGACATAAGCCTCCAGCTGCGGCTTGTAGATGTCCCACAGCCGGGCAAGCGCGTCGATCGGGCAGTCCTCGGTCCAGTCGCAGCGCAGGTCGGCCACCGGCCAGGCAAGCCTGTCGGCGATCTTCAGCCCGGCGGAGTGGACAGGGCCGGCCTCGCCGCCGGCGGCCAGGCCGGCACGCATGGCGGCGATCAGCCGGTCGCCGATATGGCCTGTCGATGACAGGAAGCTGTCGACGATCGCCTGCGGCACGCCGTCATTGGCCAGCAGATTGCCGCCCGAGGCGACATCCTGCGCCTGCGCATCGGCCCAGATGCCCAGCGAATTCGGACCAGAATGGATGGCGGTCCGGCCCAGGGCATCGACCGCCAGCACCTGCCGGTATTCGATGAAGCATCCGCGCAGCCTGACCTCGGCCAGAGCCTCGGGGGCGGACAGGCCCTGTTGCATCAGGTCCAGCGCCAGGGGCCCCAGGCCGGGGTCGGTGACGTTCTGCGTCGCCACCGCGCCCACGCCGGCGCGCACAAAGGGACAGCGCGCCGCCACCGCCGGCGAGGACGATGAGATGGCGACCCCGAACATGCCGGTGTCGGCGCAGCGGGCGACCAGCGAAAAGGTCATCGCCCTAGCCCGGAATGACGGCGGTGCCGTCGATTTCGACCAGCCATTCCGGCCGCGCCAGCGCCTGCACCACCAGCCCGGTCGAAACGGGATGCACGCCCTTCAGGTATTCGCCCATGGTGCGATAGACGGCTTCGCGGTGGCGCACGTCGGTCAGATAGACGACCACCTTCACCAGGTGCTCCATGCTGCCGCCGGCTTCCTCGATCAGCTGCCGGATGTTCTGCATGACCTTGTGGGTCTGTTCGACCGGGTCGTGGCTGTCGATGTTCCTGGCGGTGTCCAGATCCTGAGGGCATTGGCCGCGCAGCCAGACGATGCGGCCACCCTGGGTGACGACGGCCTGGCACAGGTCGTTGTCCAGGTTCTGTTCAGGATAGGTTTCCCTGGTGTTGAACTTGCGAATGCGGGTATGGGCCATGTGGGTCTCCGTCGGTCGGGCTTGCTGGCGGTTTTTCCGCAAGCCGCAGCGTGGAAAAAGAAAACTCTTGCTCATCCCTGCATAGGCTGAGCCTAAGCAGCAGCGGTCAGGCGGGTTGCGGCTCGCGCAGCGCCTGGGCGTGATAATCCATATACTTGTTCTGGATGGCGATCTGTTCGGCGATGTGCCTGGCATCGTGCCACACCCCCCAGATGAAGCTCGAGCCGCGGCGCGACTGCCAGGGCAGGCCCAGGCCATTGCGCGCCACATAGGCGTCGGCCGCGTCCAGAAGCTCCAGGTAATTCGCATCGCCCTGATCGAGGTTGCGCCGCAGGTCGTCGGCAAAGGTCACGATGCCGTCGCGGTAGCCGTCGGTCACGCCCGTCAGCACCATCCCGCGATTGCCCAGCCGACGGAAATCGACGGTCTCGCCGCCATGGGCGCCGCTGACGGCAATGGTCACATGCTCGGTCCCGGGATTGGGCGCGGCCATGTCCCATTTGCCCAGCACGCCCAGCCACCAGCAGAAGTCGCGACCGCGATAGGCCCGCGGCGGGCGGTCATGCGGACCGACCGACAGATAGACCTTGCGGCCGGCGCGCAGCAGTTCGTCGGCGATTTGCACCCCGGACGAACCCGCCCCGACGACCAGCACCGCCCCGGGTGCCAGCTGCCGCGGGTTGCGATAGTCGCTGGAATGGATCTGGGCCACCCCCGCATCCTGCGAAATCACCGGCGGGATGACCGGCTTCTGGAACGGGCCGGTGGCGGCGACGACGTGATTGGCCTCGAACACCCCGGCCGAGGTGGTCACGGTAAAACCGGCCCGACCCTGGTTGCGCCGCACCTCGCGCACCTCGACCCCGGCGCGGCGTCGGCTCGAAGGAAAGCTTCGACCTGATCGAGGCCCTGGCCGACAAGCTGGGCGCCGCGGTCGGCGCCTCGCGCGCGGCGGTCGATTCGGGCTATGCCCCGAACGACTGGCAGGTCGGCCAGACCGGCAAGGTGGTGGCGCCGGAACTGTATATCGCCGTCGGCATCTCGGGCGCGATCCAGCACCTGGCCGGCATGAAGGACAGCAAGGTCATCGTCGCCATCAACAAGGACGAGGAAGCCCCAATCTTCCAGATCGCAGACTACGGACTCGTCGGGGACCTGTTCACAACCGTCCCCGAACTGACCGCAAAACTCTAAGGACCAGGGAGCGGCCCGGGTCAACCCGGCCGCAACCCCGAGACCCGAAAGAAATCACGGCCTCTGCCCGCCCGGCAGAGGCCGCTTCTGTTGGCATAACGTCATCCGTGCCGACAGCTGTGCAACAGCCTTACAGCGGCACGTCGGGCCCGGTGCCACCCACCGTCGGCGCAGCCACCGGTCGGCATCTATGGCGTGAAGGCCGATGCGATCCTGCTGCTGCTGGTGGGCGCGGCGATCGCCTGGCTGATCGCCTATATCATCGTGCATGTCGATGTGATCGTGCTGCGCCGGCGTTATCCGCAGATGCCGCGCCCGTTCCGCACCCCGCTGTATCCGCTGCCGCAGATCCTGGGCATCGCCGGCATGGCCTATGCGATCCGCCATGCCTCGCCCACGCCCGAAATGACGACCAGGGTGTTCACCGTGGCGGGCATCACCCTGCTGGCCGGCTGCGCCCTGGCGGCGATCTGGGTGAAATTCGTGATGAAGAAGGGCCTGTTCGAGCCCGAGCCCGCCGACCGCCACATCGACCGCTAGGAAGGTTGCGCCCATGTCCATGCCCCATGCCGAGACGCTGACATTGCTGGAACGGCTGGTCGCCTGTCCGACGGTCAGCGCCGAAAGCAACCTCGAACTGATCGCCCTGGCCGAAGCGCATCTTGCGGCCGCCGGCTTTGCCACCCGGCGCCTGCCCTCGGCCGACGGGCGCAAGGCCGGGCTGGCGGCGCATCTGGGCGGCACCCGGGGCGGCATCCTGCTGTCGGCGCACAGCGATGTGGTGCCGGTTGCCGGGCAGGACTGGACGCGCCCACCCTTTGCTCTGACCCGGGCCGAGGGCCGGCTTTACGGGCGCGGCACCACCGACATGAAGGGCTTTCTGGCGGCGGCGCTGTCGCTGGCCGGCCGGGCCGGGCGGTCAACCCCGAAACTACCGCTGATGCTGCTGATTTCCTATGACGAAGAGGTGGGCTGCACCGGCATCCGCGACATGGGGCCGGGCATCCGCGCCCTGGGTTGGCAACCCGACCTGTGCATCGTGGGCGAGCCCACCGGCATGGCGCCCGCCATCGGCCACAAGGGCAAGGCCGCCTTCACCGCGCTGTGCCGCAGCACGCCGGGCCATTCCTCGGTCGCGCCGCGCCATGTCAACAGCCTGCACCTGGCCACCGACCTGATTGCGGCGCTGCGCCGGATGCAGGACGATTACGCCACCGGGCCGCATCAGGATGCCGGCTATGACATCGCGTTTTCCACGGTGCATGTGGGCACGCTGTCGGGCGGCACCGCACTGAACATCGTCCCCGACCGCGCGCAGCTGAGCTTCGAGTTCCGCCACCTGCCCGCCGATGCGCCCGCGGATTTCCTGACCCGCCTGCAAGCCGAGGTGCAGGACATCCTTGACCGCTGCCGCGACCGAGATCCCGCCGCCGGCATCGAACTGGCGGTGACGAACACCTATCCCGGCCTGCAGATCGCCGCCGACCATCCCGCGGTGGCCGAGGTGGCGGGCCTTGCCGGCAATGCGCCGCCGATCAAGGTCTCTTACGGCACCGAGGCAGGATACCTTTCGCAATACGGTTTCCCCACGGTGGTCTGCGGCCCCGGCGACATGAACGGCCAGGGGCACAAGGCCGACGAATATCTGACGCTGCAGCAACTGGCCGCCTGCGACCGCATGATGGATCGCATCCTTGCGCGGCTGAACGCATGAAAGAACGCTGACCCTCGCGCGCACGGGTCACGCCGGGCAGGCGGCGCGACCTGCACCCTTGCGTCGTATGGTCATGGGAGTGGGCTGGCGGCTGTCTTGACAGGCCGGACATGACCGGGCCAAGCATGGCATTCGCAGCAGTCGGGGTGGCAAGGGATGCGCAGTTCCAGGATCGTGCATGTGGTATCCTGCCACGCCGAGGGCGAGGTGGGGGATGTGATCGTGGGGGGTGTCGCGCCTCCGCCCGGGGAAAGCCTGTGGGACCAGGCGCGCTGGATCGCCGCCGATGGCAAGCTGCGCGATTTCGTGCTGAACGAACCGCGCGGGGGCGTTTTCAGGCATGTCAATCTGCTGGTGCCGCCCCGTGATCCGGGCGCCCAGATGGGCTGGATCATCATGGAACCTGCCGATACCCCGCCGATGTCCGGGTCGAACGCGATCTGCGTCGCCACGGTCCTGCTGGATACCGGCATCCTTCCCATGCAAGAGCCGGTGACCCGGCTGAGGCTGGAGGCACCCGCCGGCGTGATCGAGATCGAGGCCGAGTGCCGCGACGGCAAGGCCGAACGGATCAGGTTTTGGAACGTGCCTTCCTTTGCCGACAGGCTGGATGCCCGGATCGAGGTCGCAGGGCTGGGCAGCCTGTCGGTCGATATCGCCTATGGCGGCGACAGTTTCGTGCTGGTGGATGCCGCCGCGCTTGGTCTGCGCATTGCCCCCGATCAGGCCCGCGATCTTGCGCAGGCGGGCATGGCGATCACGCGCGCGGCCAACGAGCAGCTTGGCTTTCGCCATCCGCTCAACGGTTGGGATCATGTTTCCTTCTGCCAGTTCACCGAACCGGTCAGCCGCAGCGGTGGGGTTCTGACCGGCCGCAGCGCCGTCGCCATCCGCCCGGGCAAGATCGACCGTTCGCCCACCGGAACGGGATGCTCGGCACGCATGGCGGTGCTGCAGGCTCGCGGCCTGATGCAGACCGGCGACAGGTTCATCGGACGCTCTATCCTGGATACCGAATTTGATTGCGCCATCGACTCGCTGGTCGATCTGGCCGGGCGCACGGCCATCCGTCCGATGGTATCCGGACGGGGCTGGATCATCGGAACACGACAGCTGATGCTTGACCCCGCCGACCCCTTTCCGGCCGGCTATCGCCTGGCCGACACCTGGCCATCCGATGCATGAGGAGCGTTGCCCCGTGATCCCCGACCGATCCGTCATCGAATTTCTGACCCACGAACGCGCCGCCGGCCGGCTGGACTGGTCCGGCGCGGTTCAGGCCTTGCGCCAGGGCCACCTGCTGCCGCGCGCCGAAATCCGCGACGTGTTCCTGGGCCCGGCGACCGGCACCATGATGAGCCGATCGGCCCATATTCCCGGCCTGGGCTATGGCGCCAAGACCTTTACCGTGTTCGACGGCAATACCGCGCGCGGATTGCCGACGGTGCAGGGGGCGATGCTGGTCTTTGACGACGACACCGGCAGCCTGCGGGCGATCGTCGAAAGCCGGCTGGTGACCGAATACAAGACCGCCGCCGATTCCGTCCTGGGCGCCAGCCTGCTGGCCCGGCCCGACAGCCGGCACCTGCTGATCCTGGGCGCGGGCACGGTCGCGGCCAGCCTGGTGCGCGCCTATACCGCGGTTCTGCCGCAGCTGGAGCGGGTGTCGATCTGGTCGCGCCGGCCCGAACAGGCACAGGCATTGATCGCCGGCATCGCGGGCATCGGCGCCGAACTGGCGGCGGTCGCCGATCTGGAGCCGGCGGTCGCCGGGGCCGATATCGTCGCTGCCGCCACCATGGCGCGCCAGCCGGTCATTCGCGGCGACTGGGTGCGGCCTGGCACCCATGTCGACCTGATCGGCGCCTACAAGGCCGACATGCGCGAGGCCGACGACGCGCTGATGGCGCGCGCCGCGCTGTTCGTGGACAGCCGCGACACCACCCTGGGCCATATCGGCGAGCTGATGCTGCCCATTGCCTCGGGTGCCATCACCGCGGACAGCGTGCTGGGCGATCTGTATGATCTTGTGCGTCCCGATGCCCGCCGTCGGCAGTCGGCACAGGAAGTAACCGTGTTCAAGAACGGCGGCGGTGCGCATCTGGACCTGATGATCGCGGACTGGATCGCCCGCAGCCTTGCCTGTCAGGGACCGGGGGCGCCGGGCTGAGCCGCCGCCATCGCCCGGGCCTTGTCGGTTGCCGCCTGTAGCGCCGCCAGCACGGCGCGGCTGAAACCGGCGGCCTCGGCCGCCTCTAGCCCCGCCGCGGTGGTGCCGCGGTAATCGCGATAGACGGCGATGATGGCGGGCGCCTCGGAAATGCGGCCTTGCAGCAGCCGGGCGCCGCCGACGACCGCCGCCTCGGCCGCGCGCCAGGCGATGGCCTCGTCCACGCCGTGCTGGCGCAGAAAACCGGCCATGGCCACCGCCATCAACGCCGGATAGGCGGCGCCCGAACCGGGCAGGGCGGTCATCAGGTCGATGTCGGATTCATCCGCCAGCTCATCGGTGGTGCCGATCGCCGCCAGCAGCCGCCGCACGCGCTGGCGGTCCTGATCGCTGACACCCGGCGCCGCCCAGAACGGCGAATACGAAGCGCCGATCTCTGCCGCCGCATTGGGCATGGCCCGCACGATCCGCCCACCGCAGCGCGCCAGCGCACGCGCCTCGACCCCCGCCATGAAGGACAAGACCAGCCGGTCGCGCGCCACCAGCCGCAGACCGGGCCAATCCTGCGGCCGGATCGAGATCACGACCACATCGCTGCGCGCCACCAGATCGGCCGCGTCGCTGGCCCAGACCACCTGCGCCTGGCCATGATAATCGCCGCAGCGGCCGCTGCGGTTCAACACCACCAGATCGCCGGGCCGCACGATGCCGCGCGCCAGCAATCCCGCCCCCATTGCCGAGCCCAGCCAACCCGTTGCCCCGATGATTCCGACCCGCATCGCCGCCTGTCCCCGATCGCACCGCTCGCGACCATCCTGCCACGCCATGGCAGCCCCGCGCCAGAACGTTCGGCGGCGAAATGTTCACATGTGATTTATAAATTGACATAAGTGAACATTTCTTCGATCCTTGGTCCCAACCCTCTCTGTCACGGCCAAGGCGATGTCGAACGATCCCCTTCTGCAGCCCTATCGGTTGAAGCATCTGACGCTGCGCAATCGCATCATGATCACCAGCCACGAACCCGCCTATCCCGAGGACGGGATGCCCAAGGACCGCTATCGCGCCTATCACGTCGAGCGCGCGAAGGCGGGCGTCGCCCTGACGATGACGGCGGGCTCGGCCTCGGTCTCGCGCGACAGCCCGCCGGTGTTCAACAATATCCTGGCCTGGCGGGACGAGGTGGTGGGCTGGATGCGGCGGCTGGCCGACGAATGTCACGACCACGGCTGCGCGGTGATGATCCAGCTGACGCATCTGGGCCGGCGCACCCGCTGGGACAAGGCCGACTGGCTGCCGGTGGTTTCGCCCGGCCACGAACGCGAGGCGGCGCATCGATCCTTTCCCAAGAAGATGGAGGACTGGGACATCGCCCGCATCATCGGCGATTACGTCGATGCGGCCGAACGGATGCGGGCAGCCGGCCTGGACGGGATCGAACTGCAGGCCTATGGCCATCTGATCGACCAGTTCTGGTCGCCGCTGACCAACGATCTGGACGCCCCCTATGGCGGTGACCTGGACAACCGGCTGCGCTTTGCCTTCGACATCCTGCGCGGCATCCGCGACCGCTGCGGCCCCGATTTCATCGTCGGCATCCGCTACACCGGCGACGAATGCTTGCCCGGCGGCATCACCGCGGCCGAGGGGCTGGCGATCTCGGCCCGGCTCAGGGACAGCGGGCTGGTCGATTTCCTGAACGTGGTGCGCGGCCATATCGACACCGATGCCGGGCTGACCGACGTGATCCCGGTGCAGGGCATGCGCAACGCCCCGCATCTGGAATTCGCCGGCGCCATTCGTCGGGCCACGAACTTTCCCACCTTTCACGCCGCCAAGATCCCGGATGTTGCGACCGCACGCCATGCCATCGCCGCGGGGCTGATCGACATGGTGGGAATGACGCGCGCGCATATGGCCGACCCGCATCTGGTGCGCAAGATCGTCGAAGGGCGCGAAGATGACATCCGCCCCTGCGTCGGCGCCAATTATTGCCTGGACCGTATCTATCAGGGCGGCATGGCCTTTTGCCTGCACAATGCCGCCACGGGGCGCGAACAGACCATGCCGCATGCCATCCCGCCGGCCCCGGCGCAAAGACGCATCACCATCATCGGCGCCGGACCCGCGGGCATGGAGGCCGCCCGCGTCGCCGCCGAACGCGGCCACTCCGTGATCGTGTTCGAGGCCGCCGACCAGCCCGGCGGCCAGATACGGCTGACCGCCCGCGACGCGCGCCGGCGCGAGATGGGCGCGATCATCGCCTGGCGTCTGGCGCAGTGCCAGGCCCGCGGCGTGCAGTTCCGGTTCAACAGCTATGCCGAGACCAGCGATGTCCTGGCCACCCGGCCCGATGCGGTCATCGTCGCCACCGGCGGCCTGCCGCATGTCAATGTGCTGGCGCAGGGCAACGAACTTGTCTGCTCGGCCTGGGACATCCTGTCGGGCGACGTGAAGCCGGGCCGCAACGTGCTGATCTTTGACGATGCGGGCGATCATGCGGCGTTGCAGGCGGCCGATCTGATTTCGGCCACCGGCGCCGCGGTCGAGATCGTGACCCCCGACCGCAGCTTTGCCCCCGAGGTCATGGCGATGAACCTGGTGCCCTATATGCGCAACCTGCAAGGGCGCGACACCACCTTCACCGTGACCTGGCGGCTGTTGTCGGTCGCGCGCCAGGGCAACCTGCTGCTGGCGCGGCTGGGCAGCGACTATGGCGGCATCACCCGCGACCGCATCGTCGATCAGGTGGTGGTGAACCACGGCACAAGGCCGCTGGACGATCTGTATTTCCAGCTGAAGCCCCTGTCCACGAACCTGGGCGAGGTCGATTATGCCGCGCTGACCCGCGGCGAAGCCCAGGATCTGCTGCGCAACCCCGCGGGGAGCTTCCAGCTTTACCGCATCGGCGACGCGGTGGCGGCGCGCAACACCCACGCGGCGATCTATGACGCACTGCGGTTGGTCAAGGATCTGTGACGGATTTTCCGTTCACGAATGCCGATGGTTTATGAAGGTGACGAGCCTTCCCGGCGACAAGCGGATCGACCGCGCGGCCGGTTCGACCCGATCGACGCCAATTTGCCAGCCGGGGATGGAACGGCCGACGGCGGTGATCGACACCTCGCAGATCCGGCTGGCTGCACGCTTGGTGACCGAGGTTCTGGGACCGGCGCGGGTGCAACTTATCGAGATAATCGGAATTATGTCAAGAAAATCCCTGCCGCTGCACACGCGGCCGGCATTGGCGGGGAACGTCGGGCGCCCGGGCGGGTTGAGTGGGCAGACCCGCCGCAGCCGCGGCCCTGATGCAGGAGGAACCATGTCCGCCCCCGAACCCGATCTGAGCAAGCAGCAACGCCGCCACCGTGGCCCGGTTCTGGGCATCCTGATCCTGGTAGCGCTGACCATTCTGGGTTTTGTCTGGTGGATGGGTTACGAGACCGCCGATATCCCCAAACCCGGCGACGATCAGCAGCCCGTCGATGAACAGTCGCAGCCCGCCGACGCGCCGGCCGAGCCATCGATGCCGCCGCAGACCCCGGCCAGCCCCGGCACACAACCGACGAACTGAGCCGTGCCGGCCTAACCGTAGACCAGCGCCAGGTTACGTCCCTCGATCCGGTGAACGGGCACCTCCATGTCGTAAAGCGTGCCCAGAACCACCGGACAGATCAGTTCGTCCGGGGTGCCGTGCGCAAACAGCCGCCCGCCCTTCAGCGCCACGATCCTGTCGGCGTGGCAGGCGGCGAAATTGATGTCGTGCAGCACCACCAGCACGGTCTTGCCCAGATCCCGGGCGGTCCGCGCCAGCAGCCGCATCATCGCCTGGGCATGGCGCATGTCGAGATTGTTCAGCGGCTCGTCCAGCAGCAGGTAATCGGTGTCCTGCGCCAGCACCATGGCGACAAAGGCGCGCTGGCGCTGGCCGCCCGACAACTGGTCCAGAAAGCGGTCGGCCAGCGGCGTCAATTCCAGATAGTCGAGCGCGCGGGCAACGGCGGCGTGATCCTCTGGTCCCGGACGGCCGCCGCAATGCGGAAATCGGCCAAAACCGACCAGATCGCGCACGCTCAGCCGCGCGGTCAGGTGGTTGTCCTGGCGCAGGATCGCCAGCCGTCGCGCCAGTTGCGCACCCGGCGTGCGCTGCACGTCCAGCCCGTCCACGGTGACGCTGCCACGATCAGGCCGGTCCAGCCGCGCGATCAGCGACAGCAGCGTGGATTTGCCGGCACCATTCGGTCCCACCAGCGCGGTGACGCCGCCGCGCGGCAGGTCCAGGTCGATGCCGTCCAGCACCGTGGTGCGGCCATGGTCCTTGCCCAGATTGCGGATGCGGATCATCGTCTTCCCCTTGCCACCAGCAGCGCGATGAACACCAGCCCGCCGCCGAATTCGATCAGGATGCGCAGGGCGCTGTCCAGCGCAAAGACCCGCTCCAGCACCAGCTGCCCGCCGACCAGCAGCAGCCCCGCCACCAGCGAGGCCGCCGGCAGCAGATAGCGATGCGCCGTCTGCCCCAGGACCAGCTGCGCCAGCGCCGCCACCATCAGCCCGAAGAACAGCACCGGCCCGACCAGCGCCACCGAGACCGCCACCAGCACCGCCACCGCCGCCAGCAGCATGAGCGATTCCCGCCGCCACTCCAGCCCCAGGTTGATGCCCAGCGGCCGCCCCAGCGCCATCACGTCAAGCCGCCGGCAGCGCGGCCAGACCCAGGCCGACACCGCCGCGACCGTCACCGTGGCCGCCGCCAGCAATTGCGGCGGAATGGCGGTGAAACTGGCAAACAGCATGTCGGTCAGCACCATGAATTCGTTGGGATCCAGCAGCCGCTGGATGAATTCGGCCAGCGTGCGCAGGAACACCCCGAACACCACCCCGATCAGCAGCAGCCGGTGCAGCCCGGCCGCATTGGCGCTGCCCAGCAACCAGCGATAAAGCGCCAGCGCCGCGGCGATCATCAGCACCACATTGGCGCCAAACACCAGCCGCGGGTCCAGCGCCGCCACCCGGGCACTGCCCAGAACCGCCACCAGCAGCGTGCTGACCAGCACGAACAGCGAATCAAAGCCCATGATCGCCGGGGTCAGGATGCGGTTGGCGGTCACGGTCTGAAACAGCACCGTCGCCCAGGCCACGGCATGGGCGACGACCAGCAGCCCCAGCAGCTTGCGCCCGCGAAAGCCCAGGACGAAATCCCAGTTGCCGCGCGCGCCCAGCGTCATGTAGGCCACGGCCAGCAGCGCCAATCCCAGCGCCAGCAGTGCCAGCACGATGCGCGGACGGCGATCAGGCGCCATGGCGTGTCTCGCGCAGGATCAGCGCCAGAAACACGGCACTGCCGATCACCCCCATCATCGTGCCCAGCGGAATCTCATAGGGCGCGATCAGCAGCCGACCCAGGATGTCGCAGACCAGCACCAGCCCGGCGCCGCCAAGCGCGCACCAGGGCACCGCCCGGCGCATGTTGTCGCCCAGCGACAGCCGCACGATATTGGGCACGATCAGCCCCAGAAACGGGATCATCCCGACGCTGACCACCACCACCGCACTGACCAACGCCACCGCCGCCAGCCCGGTGACCACCCAGCGTCCATGCGCCACCCCCAAGGACAGCGCCACATCGCGCCCCAAGCCGGCCACGGTGAACCGGTCGGCGGCGATCCAGGCCAGGGCCGCCGCGCCCAGGCCCAGCCACAGCAATTCGTAGCGACCGCGCAGGACGCCGGACATGTCGCCCTGGCTCCAGGCCAGGACGGTCTGCAGCAGGTCGAGGCGATAGGCCAGAAAGCTGGTCGCGGCCGCGATCACGCCGCTGAACAGAATCCCGATCAGCGGCACCAGCAGCGGGTCGCGCAGCGGCACCCGGCGCAGGATGGCCAGGAAAAGCCCGGTGCCGATCAGGGCACAGACCGCGCCCACCGCCATCTTGGCGATGATCGGCGCGCCCGGCGCCCACAGCGTGACCAGCAGCAGGCCCAACCCCGCCGATTCCATGGCGCCGGTATTCGCCGGCTCGACAAAGCGGTTGCGAATGACGATCTGCGTCAGCAACCCGGCGATCGACAGCGCGCTGCCCGCCAAAAGCAGCGCCGCCAGCCGCGGCACCCGGCTTTCCACCAGCACCAGCCAGGCCGCGGCATCGCCCGCCGCCAGCCGGTCGATGGCCATGGGCAGGACGCCCACGAACAGGCTGGCCACGGCCAGCGCCGCGATCATCAGCAGCGCCAGCGCCATGGCCGCGACGGGCTGGCTCGGGCGGGGAATCATCGCAGGGTCAGGCGTCGGCGCCCAGGGCCTGGGTCAGCTGATCCAGCAGGATGTTCAGCGCCGTATAGCCGCCAAAGGCGATATAGGCCGCCTGCGGGTCCAGCTGCACGACATGGCCGGCCTTGACCGCGCGGGTTTGCGCCATCAGCGCATTGTCCAGTGCCGCCTGCGCCCCGGCACCGGCCTGCCCCACCCCCGCGTCGCGGTCGATGACAAAGATCCAGTCGGGATCCTTTTCCAGGATGTATTCATAGGAAATCACGTCGCCGCCGTGAAAACGGTCGTCGATGTCCGGGGCCACGGTGGCAAAGCCCAGCTGGCTGTGGATCCAGCCCACGCGCGAGGCCGGGCCATAGGCACCCAGCTTGCCGCCATTGGTGACCAGGATCAGCGCGGTTCCCGATTTCGGGGCGATCTGCTTCAGATGCGCGATCTTGGCGTCCAGCGTCGCGATCATGTCGCGCGCCCGCTGCTCCTTGCCGAAGATGCGCCCCAGGGTGGCGATATTGTCCCGAACCGAGGCGAACAGGTCATCGCCCAGGCTCAGGTCGACCGTCGGCAGGATCCTGGACATTTCGGGATAGGTCGAGGCGCTGCGGGTGCCCACGATCATCAGATCGGCATCGGCGGCGGCCACGGCCTCGTAATCCGGCTCGAAGATGGTGCCGACCTTGGGATAGGCGGCATCGGCGTATTTCGACAGATAGGCCGGCAGGTTGCTGCCCAGCACGCCCGCGGGTTCAGCACCCAGGGCATCGGCGATGTCCAGCGCGTTGATGTCCAGGATCAGCACCTTTTCGGGTGCCTGCTCCAGCCGGGTTTCGCCCTGGGAATGGGTGATCGCCATGGGTTCGGCCAGGGCCGGCAGCGGCGCGACGGGGCCTAGCGCCAGGCCAAGGCCAAGGCAGGCGATCAGGGGCAGATGACGCATGTCGGGGTTCCTCGTAGCGGTTGTTCGCCGCCCGGCTATATTACCCGATATGAATAGTCAACTATGCCCCCCCGATCACTCTGCCGCCATCATCGCGGGTTGCTGCCGCAGGCGGCTGGCGACCTCGGCCCGGACCCGTTCGGCGGCATCGTGGCGCACCGGGCCATAGCCGCGGATCTGCTGCGGCGCCGCCAGCACCATGGCCAGGGCCTGCGGGTCGTGGTCCAGCGCGCCGGCCTCGACCCGGTCCAGCAGACCCTCGAACCAGCTCAGCAACTCGCGGTCCAGCCGGCGGTCGGCGCTGTGGGCGAACAGGTCCCAGCGCGTGCCGCGCAGATGCCGCATCCGCGCCAGCACTGCCATCACCCGACCCATCCACGGACCGAAACGGCGCTTGCGCACCCGCCCGCGCCCGTCGCGCGCACCCCCCAGCAGCGGCGGCGCCAGATGGTAGTGGACGCGATAGTCGCCCTGGAACTCGCGCGCGATGCGGTCGTGGAAATCGGTGGCGGTGAACAGGCGCCCGACCTCGTATTCGTCCTTGTAGGCCATCAGCCGGAACAGCGACCGCGCGGCCTCGACCGCCAGCGGCTCGGGCAGGCGGGCGGCCAGACGTTCGATGCGCTCGGCAAAGCGGCGGGCATAGGCCTCGTCCTGATATTCGGTCAGAAAGGCGCGGCGATGGGCGACCAGTGCCGCCAGATCGCTGGGCTCGGTCGCCGGCGCATCCGCCAGATGCGCGGCCAGCGCCTGCGGGTCATGCGCCATCACCCGGCCCAGGTCAAAGGCCAGCAGGTTGCGTTCCGCCGCCACCCCGTTCAACCGGATCGCCTGCGCCAGCGCCGCCTGCCCCACCGGCACCAGCCCGCGCTGCCAGGCCGCGCCCAGCATCATCATGTTGGCAAACACCGCATCGCCCAGCAGCCGCTCGGCCGCACGGTTGGCGTCAAAGCCCAGCAGGTTGTCGTCGCCGACCGTGGCCGCGATCAGCGCCTCGCGCGTGTCGATGCGCAGATCGGCATCGCGGTTCAGCACCAGATCGCCCGTCGGCATCGATGCGCGGTTCAACACCACCTGCGTTCCCGGCCGGTAATGCAGCGATGCCTTGGGCGACGAGGCGACCACCGCGTCGCAGGCGATCACCGCATCGGCATGGCCGCGTTCGATGCGCACCTGATGGATGTCCTCGGGGCGGGCGGCCAGCCGGACATAGCCCAGGACGGTGCCGAATTTCTGGGCAAAGCCGGTGAAATCCAGCACGCTGGCGCCCTTGCCCTCGAGATGGGCGGCCATGGTGATCAGCGCGCCGATGGTGACGACGCCAGTGCCGCCGACGCCGGCGACCAGCAGTTCATGCGGGCGCGACAGGTCCGCCACGGGCGGCTGCGGCAGGCCCGCCACCAGCGCCTGCGCATCCAGCCCCGCCGGCTGCGGCGGCCGGCGGCTGCCACCCTCGATGGTGACGAAACTGGGGCAGAAACCGTTCAGGCAGCTGAAATCCTTGTTGCAGCTGGACTGGTTGATGCGCCGTTTGCGGCCCAGGGGCGTTTCCAGCGGCTCGACGCTGAGACAGTTCGATTCGACCGAACAGTCGCCGCAGCCCTCGCAGACCCAATCGTTGATGACGGCGAATTTCGGCGGATCCTCGGCCTTGCCGCGCTTGCGCCGGCGGCGCTTTTCGGTGGCGCAGGTCTGTTCATAGATCAGCACGCTGACGCCGCGGATCTCGCGCAGCTCGCGCTGCACCGCATCCAGTTCGTCGCGGTGGTGCAGGGTGGTGCCGGCGGGGAAATCGGACAGGTCGAATTTTTCGGGATGGTCGCTGACCAGGGCGATGCGCTGGACGCCTTCGGCGCGGCAGCTCTGGGCAATGGCGGCGACGCTGACCGGGCCGTCGACCGGCTGGCCCCCTGTCATCGCCACCGCATCGTTATACAGGATCTTGTAGGTGATATTGCCCCCTGCCGCCACCGCCTGACGGATCGCCAGCGAGCCCGAGTGATACCACGTCCCCTCGCCCAGGTTCTGGAACATGTGCTTGCCGCCGTTCCAGCGCTGGGTGACGGCCAGCGTCACCCCCTCGCCGCCCATCTGCGCATAGCCCTGGGTGCGGCGGTTCATCCAGCCGGCCATGACATGGCAGCCGATGCCGCTGGCGGCGCGGCTGCCATCCGGCAGGCGGGTCGAGGTATTGTGCGGGCAGCCGGAACAGAAATAGGGGGTGCGGCTGGCGCCGGGCACCGACAGCCGCGGCGCCGGCGTCGCCGCCAGTGCGGCGGCGCGTTCCGCCAGCCCTTCGTCGGGAAAGAAGCCCGCCAGCCGTTCGGCCAGCACCGGCACCAGCATCAAGGGCGTCAATTCGCCCGTCCAGGGCAGCAGCGGGTCGCCCGCCGCGCGGTGCTTGCCCACCATCTTGTCGGGCTTGGCCCCCGGCCAGTCATAGAAATATTCCTTGAACTGGCTTTCGATGATGCCGCGCTTTTCCTCGATCACCAGCACTTCCTGCTTGCCGGTGACAAAGGCCAGCGCGTCGCGGCGCGCCAGCGGCCAGACCATGCCGACCTTGTAGATGTCGATGCCCAGGCGGCGGCAGGCGGCCTCGTCCAGGCCCAGCAGGCGCAGCGCCTCCATCGTGTCCAGAAACGCCTTGCCGCTGGTGACGATGCCGAACCGGGCCTCGGGAATGTCATAGATGCGCCGGTCGATCGGGTTCGCCTCGACAAAGGCTTCGACCGCGGCCAGCTTGTGGATCAGCCGGGTTTCGATTTCCGGGCTGGGCAGGTCCGACAGCCGCACATGGATGCCGCCGGGCGGGGCGGCAAATTCAGGCAGCACAAAGCGGCGGTCGGCGGGCAGTTCGACCGACTGGCCGGCCTCGACGGTTTCCGAAATCGCCTTGAAGCCGACCCAGGTGCCCGAAAAGCGCGACAGCGCATAGCCGTATTCGCCATATTCCAGATATTCGCGGATCGAGGCCGGATGCAGCACCGGCATGAACCAGGCCATGAAGGCCACGTCAGACTGATGCGGCATCGACGATGACACACAGCCGTGGTCGTCGCCGGCCACCACCAGCACCCCGCCCTTGGGCGCGCTGCCATAGGCATTGCCGTGTTTCAGCGCATCGCCCGAGCGGTCGACCCCCGGGCCCTTGCCATACCACATCGAAAACACGCCCTCGACCCGGCAATCGGGCTCCAGCGCCGCCTGCTGGGCGCCCAGCACCGCGGTGGCGGCCAGATCCTCGTTCACGGCGGGCAGGAACTCGATGCCTTCCTGCGCCAGCCGCGGCCCGAGGCGCCACAGCTCCTGGTCCAGCGCCCCCAGAGGCGAGCCGCGATAGCCCGAGACAAACCCCGCCGTGTTCAGCCCCGCGGCGCGGTCGCGGCGGGCCTGGTCCAGCAGGATGCGCACCAGCGCCTGGGTGCCGGTCAGGAACACGCGGCCGCTTTCGCGGTCGTAACGGTCGCTGAGCCGATAGTCGTCAAGCGCGGTCTGGGTCATGGCATCGTCCTGCGGCTGGCATTTGGGCTGTGCCCAGATTATCCGCGATGCGCTGAAAATTTTGCCCAGAGTTCTGGCCGGACGCGAATATTTCGACTAATCCTTTCACCAGATGCCACCTTGATGAAACCACATGCCGGTTCAGGACGCAATCGACCAGCGCATTCTGGCGGCCTTGCGCCAGGACAGCCGCATTTCCAATGCCGATCTGGCCGCGAGGGTCGGATTGTCGCCGTCATCCTGCTGGCGGCGGGTGCGGGCGCTCGAGGAATCGGGCGTCATCCGCCGCTATACGGTCGATCTGGACGATGCCGGGCTGGGGCTGGACTTCAAGGCCATCGTGCATGTGACGCTGACGCGCCACGATCAGGCAATGGTGCGCGATTTCATCCGCCAGATCCGCACCAAGGACGAGGTGCGCGCCTGTCATGCCACCACCGGCAGCTTCGACTACCACCTGCATGTGGTCTGTCCCGACCTGGCCGCCTTCAACCGCTTTCTCGAGGAATTCCTGTTCACCATCCCGGCGGTGGCCAGTGCCCAGACCAATCTGGTGCTGCGCACGATCAAGGACTAGCGGGACAGCCGGCCGTCAACGCGGCCGGCTGCGGGTTCAGGCCTGCTTGCGGGGACGCAGCTTCTGCGCCCCGGGCAGTTCGATGTTGATTTCCAGGCTGGACAGATCGTCGCTGCGTTCAAGCTTGATGTCGACCGCATCGCTGTCGATATCCATGTGCCGGCGGATCACCTCGAGGATGTCGCGCTGCAGCAGCGGCAGGAAATCGGGGCTGGCGCCGCCGGCGGCCCGTTCATGCGCCAGCAGGATCTGCAACCGCTCCTTGGCGGTCTGGGCCGATCCGGCCTTGCGGGAGCGAAGGGAAAAACCGAACATGTTCAGGCCGTCCGTCCCAGCAGCCGCGACAGCAGCCCGCGACGCGGCTCGCCGCTGGCGATGCGCATTTCGATCTGCTCGCCCACCAGACGGCCCACGGCATCCAGATAGGCGCGACCGGCGGGCGACTTGTCGTCCAGCGTGACCGGCGTGCCTTCGTTCGAGGCCTTCAGCACCGTCGTGCTTTCGGGAATGATGCCCAGCAGCGGGATCGCCAGGATTTCCAGCACGTCCTCGACGCTCATCATCTCGCCCTTGGCCGAGCGCGCCTGGTCGAAGCGCGTCAGCAACAGCTGCGCCTTGACCGCGCTGCCGTCGCCCTTTTCGGCCAGGAAGGTCTTGCTGTTGAGCAGGCCCAGCACCCGGTCGCTGTCGCGCACCGACGACACCTCGGGGTTGGTGACTACCACCGCCTCATCGGCATAATACATCGCCAGATGGGCGCCGCGCTCGATCCCCGCGGGGCTGTCGCAGACGATATAGTCGAAATCCTCGCGCAGCTCGTCCAGGACCGCCTTGACGCCTTCCTTGGTCAGCGCGTCCTTGTCGCGGGTCTGCGAGGTGGGCAGCACGAAAAGGTTGTCCAGCCGGCGATCCTTGATCAGCGCCTGTTTCAGCTTGGCATCGCCCTGGATGACATTGATGAAATCGAACACGACCCGGCGTTCGCAGCCCATGATCATGTCCAGGTTGCGCAGGCCGACATCGAAATCGATCACGACCGTCTTGTGCCCGCGCATCGCGAGTCCCGCGCTGATAGCGGCCGAGGAGGTCGTCTTGCCGACGCCGCCCTTGCCAGAGGTGACTACGATGACCTTGCTCACCAAACGCTTCCTTTCGATCCAGTGTCAGTTGAGGGATTCGATCTGCAGCCTGTCGCCGTCCAGATAGACCTGGACATGGCTGCGGGGGGTGTCCGGTCCCAGGTTCTCGCTGGTGCGATACAGCCCGGCGATGGCCAGCAGTTCGGCGTCCAGCACGTTGCAGAAGATGCGGGCAGAACTGTCGCCGTTCACGCCGGCCAGCGCCCGCCCGCGCAGGCGGCCATAGACGTGGATATTGCCGGTGGCGATGATCTCGGCCCCGGAACTGACCGTGCCGATGACGACCAGATCGCCGCGATCGGCAAAGACGGTCTGGCCGGATCGCACCGGCTGGGTGATCAGCTTGGTGGCGACCGGCGGCGGTTCGGGCGCGGGCTGGGCCACGGCGGCCGTCGCCCGGGCGCCCGGGCGGGTGTTGTCGGACCGGGTATCGGGCCGGGTCACCCGCTCCAGCGGCAGGGCGCGGCCGGGGGGCAGGACAATCAGCCCGCAGGCGGCAGCCGCGGCCTCTTGCGCGGGGGTGGCGTTCTGGATGCCGAACACCGACAGCTTGCGCGCACGCAGTTCGGCCATCAGCCAGTCCAGTTCCGCGCCCAGCTGCGGCGCCTGTTCCAGGTCCAGCACCAGCGGCGCGTTTTCAAAGAACAGCGGCGTCTGGCGCAGCCGGGCATCCAGCGCCGCCAGAAAGCCGGCATCGGCGGGCCCGGACAGGTGCAGGGCCACGGCGGTAAAGAATCGGCCGCGAATCTGGAACGGCTTCACGGACGCGACCCGGCCCGTCGCGGCATCAGGATATCGGTTTGCTTGCACGCTCGGCTCTGCTCGTGTGTTCTTGGCGCGTCATCTCGCGCGCGTCGCCTTCTTCCCTAATGATTTGCACGGGCCGCGTCCATGCGCTTTGCACCGTTCATCGACCCTCGGCGGAACCATGCCGCGCCGACGGTCATGACACGGGCTATCGGGCCGCGGCGATGCTCAGGCCGCCAGCAGCTCGTCGGCGGGGCCGAAGAATTCGTAATGGATGCGGCTTGCCGGCACCCCGGCCAGCGACAGCGCCGAAACCGCCGCCCGCAGGAACGGCCGCGGCCCGCAGATGTAATAGTCGGCCTGGGCGGGATCGGTATTGGCCAGCAGCCATTCGTCGGTGATCAGCCCGGCATGGTCATAATCGCGGCCGGCCACCTCGCCCGGCAGCGGGGTCTGGTGGAAGTCGGTGACGCGGACATCGGCGCCCTGCCCTGCCAGCGCCCGCACATGGGCGCGCATGGCATGGGTGTCGCGGTCATGGGTGCCGTGGATGTAATGCACCGGCACCTGCGCCCTTTCGGCGACCAGTGCTTCCAGCATCGCCACCATCGGCGTCAGCCCCACCCCGCCCGACAGCAGCACCACCGGCCGCGTCGGCGCCGGCTGCAGGTAGAATTCGCCGGCAGGGGCCGCGACCTTCAGCACCGTGCCCGCCGGCTGCTGGTGCAGCCAGCCCGAGGCCAGCCCCTGCGGTTCGCGCTTGACCGAGATGCGATAGCTGCTGCCATCGGGCGCCGACGATATGGAGTAATTGCGCTTGACCGGCGGCTGACCGGGGATGTCGAACCAGAAAGTCAGATATTGGCCCGGCTTGTGGGTCATCACCGGACCGCCATCGGCCGGCACCAGCACAAAGGACTTGATGACGCTGCTTTCGCGGATGACCTCGGCGATGCGGAAATCGCGCCAGCCGGTCCAGCCGCCGCGGCTGGCCGACTGTTCGGCATAGATGCGGGCTTCGCGGGCGATAAGGATATTGGCCAGGAACCAATAGGCCTCGCCCCAGGCCTCGAGCAGCTCGGGGGTGGCGGCATCGCCCAGCACATGGGCGATCGCGCCCAGCAGCGCCTCGGCCACATGCGGATAATGTTCGGGCAGGATCTGCAGGCCCACATGCTTCTGCGCGATGCGTTCGACCGCCGGCGCCAGCGCCCCCAGATTGTCGATATTCGCCGCATAGGCCATGATCGCCCCGGTCAGCGCCCGCGGCTGCGCATCGCCGGCGCCGTGATGGGACTGGTTGAACAGGTCACGGATCTGCGGGTCGCGAAACATGCGCGCATACATTTCATGCACGATGTCCAGCCCATGCGCTTCCAGCGCGGGGACGGTCGCCTTGACCAGGGCAATGGTTCGGGGCTGAAGGGTCTGGGTCATGTCATGGGCCTTTGTGCTGCCGTGGGTTTAAAAGATGTATTTCGTATACATCTATACGGCGGGCCGAAATCATGCAATTCCTGTGCATGTTATGGAAAGACGGACATGCGACTGACGCGCTATAGCGATTATGCCATGCGGGTGATGCTGTATCTGGGCCGCCAGCCCGACCGGCTGTGTTCCATCGCCGAGATCGCAAAGGCTTATGGAATCTCGCAAAATCATCTGATGAAGGTCACCAACGATCTGGTGAACGCGGGCTATCTGAGCAGTGTGCGCGGCCGCGGCGGCGGCATCCGGTTGGCCCGTCCGGCGGCGCAGATCAACGTGGGTGCGATCATTCGCCACACCGAGGATGACTTTGATCTGGTTGGTTGCGGCGGCTGCATCATCGCCCCAGCCTGCGGCCTGACCAGCGTGCTGGACGAGGCGCTGGCGGCATTCCTGAACGTGCTCGACGGCTACAGCCTTGCCGATATCCTGGCGCGGCGTGGCGATTTCCTGCCGCTGCTGCATCTCGGCGACCGTCCCGGCGCGGCACCGCGGGCCGGGGCGGGCTAGGGCTCGGTCCGGCGGCGCAGCGTCCGCGGAGCAGTGCCGTGCCAGCGGGCGAAGGCGCGCGAAAAGGCGCTTTGATCGGAATAGCCCAGCCGCAGCGCGATCTCGCACAAGGGCAGCTCGCCCCGCGCCAGCAACGCCTGGGCATGGATGCGGCGGCACTCTGCCAGGATGTCGTGAAAGGACCGGCCTTCGGCCGCCAGCGCCCGGCGCAGCGTGCGTTCGGACATCTGCAACCGCGCCGCCACCTGCGCCTGCCCGACAAGCCCCTGATCCAGATGCGCCAGCAGCAGGTCCTGCACCTGGATCGACAGCGGCGTCTGCCGGCGCAGGGCGTTCAACCCCCGCTCCAGCGCCGCTTCGGCCTCCGTTGCTGCCGACACGGCCAGATCGGCGCGCAACGGGTTGGCCATGGCGCGCGCCGCCAGCACGATGCGGTTCAGCGGCTGATCAAAGCGCGGCCGCAATCCCAGATAGGTTGCCAGCGCCCGCAAGTCGCGGTCTGCGGGGTGCTCGAAACCCAGGTCCAGCACCGCGTCGCGGGTTACGCCATAGCGCAGGCAGATGCCCCGGATCAGGCCCAGCGTCAGTTCCGCATCGGCCCGGCGCGGCCAGATGCGCGGGTCCAGCACCCGATAGGTGACATGCACCTCGTCGCCGTGGTGATCGACCGTCAGGCTGCTGTCGGATTGCAGCAGCGGGAAACCGCGCGCCAGCGTGGCCAGCGCCTCGCCCAGGGTGCGGCGGCTGGCCAGTGCCTGACCCGGCAGGCCGATTCCATGCGGCACGATCGCCTCGCCCCAGCGCCAGATGGCCAGCACATCCTGCTGCCCGGCCCGCTGGTCCTCCAGCCGACGCACGAAACTGTCCAGAGCCAGCACAGGCTCGGGGTCGATGGCGAATCCTTCGGCGCTGCCCAGCAGCGCCGGCAGGAATGGCCCGCGTATCCAGGACGATGGCTTCATCCGCCGCAGTCCCCGCTTGTGGTGAACGTCATTCTAGCATGGCCCTGCGCGCCGGGGGACTGGTCTTTGCCGCGATGATGGCATTAATGCAGCCAACCTTCCAATCCCGGGAATCACATGGGCTATTTTCCGATCTGGCGCCCGGCGCGGGGCGCGACCGTGCTGCCCGACGAGCGCCTGCCGATGAGCGCCGCGCTGCCGATGAGCGTCCAGCATCTGCTGGCCATGTCGGGCTCGACCATTCTGGCGCCGCTGCTGATGGGCTTCGACCCGAATGTGGCGGTGCTGTTTTCCGGCATCGGCACGCTGCTGTTCTTTGTGCTGACCGGCGGGCGGGTGCCCAGCTATCTGGGATCGTCCTTTGCCTTCATCGCCGTGGTCATCGCCGCCACCGGCTATGCCGGCAGCGGTCCGAACCCCAATATCGCGGTGGCGCTTGGCGGCATCGTCGTCACCGGCCTTGTCTATGCGCTGATCGGGCTTCTGGTCATGGCCAGCGGCACCGGCTGGATCGAGCGGCTGATGCCGCCCGCCGTCACCGGCGCCATCGGCGTGGCCATCGGGTTGAACCTGGCGCCGGTCGCGGTGCGCCAGCTGGCCGGCACCGCCGCCCATACCGGCATCGCCCTGGCAACGGTGCTGTGCATGGCGCTGATTTCGGTCCACGGGCCGCAGGCGATGCGGCGGGTGGCGGTGCTGCTGGCGCTGGCCTTCGGCTATGGGCTGGTGCTGGTCCTGGGCAACGGGCTGGGCGTGGTGCCGGGCATCGACTTCGCCCGCGTCGCCGCCGCGCCCTGGTTCGGGATGCCGCAGTTCGTCGCCCCGCGCTTCGAATGGCAGGCGATCAGCATGATCGCGCCGGTCGCCATCGTGCTGGTGGCCGAGAACCTGGGCCATATCAAGGCGCTGGGGGCGATCACCGGCCAGAACATGGACCGCTATATCGGCCGCGGCTTCCTGGGCGACGGGTTGGCCACCATGCTGGCGGGCGCCGGCGGCGGCACCGGCGTCACCACCTATGCCGAAAATATCGGGGTGATGGCGATGACCCGGGTCTATTCGACGCTGATTTTCCCGCTGGCCGCGGCCATCGCCATCCTGCTGGGCCTGTCGCCCAAGTTCGGGGCCATCCTTCAGACCATCCCGGCTTCGGTGCTGGCCGGGCTGGCGGTGGCGGTGTTCGGGCTGATCGCCTCGGCCATGGCGCGGATCTGGGTGGACAATCGCGTCGATTTCTCGCAGCCGCGCAACCTGTTCCCGGTGGGGGTGGCGCTGATCCTGGGGGCGGGGGATTTCACCGTCACCCTGGGCGGCTTTGCCCTGGGCGGTATCGGCACCTCGACCCTGGCGGCGCTGGTGCTCTATCAGCTTCTGGGCATGGGTCAGGGCGCGCAGTCGACCACGCAGCCGCAGGCCGAAGCGACGACCGACCGCTAGGCTGACGGCGGCTCCGGCCGGGCGGCCAGAAAGGCCGGATGCTCGGCGCAGGCCGCCGCCACCGCGGCGATGCGCGGCAGATGCGCCCAGTCCACGCCCCAGCGGCTGGCATTGTAAAGCTGCGGGATCAGCGTGCAATCGGCGATGCCGGGCCGGTCGCCATGGCAATAGCGGCCGGACATGCCGCCCTGGGCCAGCAGCGCCTCGAACGCGGCCAGGCCCTGGGCGATGTTGTCGCGGTTCCAGGCGGCGCGGGCTTCAGGCCCGGCCAGGGCCTCGACCCGGTTCAGCACCCGCAGGTTCGACAGCGGATGCAGATCGCAGGCGATGGCCAGCGCCAGCGCCCGCACGCGCGCCCGCCCGGCCGCATCGGCGGGCAGCAGCGGCGGCTCGGGCCGGGTCTGGTCCAGATATTCGATGATCGCCAGCGACTGGGTCAACACCAGCCCGTCGATTTCCAGCGCCGGCACCAGCCCTTGCGGATTCAGCGCCAGATGCGGGGCGGCGCGCTGATCGCCCACCGTCAGGTCCACCGCCACCCGGCGATAATCCAGCCCCTTCAGCCCCAGCGCGATCCGCACCCGATAGGCGGCCGAGGACCGCCAGTAATCGTGCAGCACGATGCTCATGGCTGCGCCGGCAGCACCCGCCCGGTGCAGGGACCGAAGCCGATGCGATAGCCCGCGCCCTGCGCCCAGGCGAACAGGCCGATCTCGTCGCCGTCCTCGATGAAGGTGCGGCTTTCGCCATTGACGCTGACCGGCTGCTTGCCGCCCTGGGTCATTTCCAGCAGCGCGCCCGTCTGCTCGGGGGCGGGGCCGGAAATCGTGCCCGATCCCAGCAGATCGCCCACCCGCATCGGGCAGCCCGAACTGGTGTGATGCGCCAGCTGCTGGGCGCTGGAATAATACATGACGTTGTAATTCGTCTGCCCCATCACCTGCCCGTTCATGGTCCAGCCCACGGTCAGGTCGTAAAGGCCGGGGCGCGCTTCGGCCAGATAGGGCAGCAGAGGGTTGACCCGTTCCGCCCCGGCCGAGCGGAACGGCTCGAGCGCGGCCTGCGTCACCACCCAGGCGCCGATGGTGGTGCCAAGCGCCTTGGACTGGAACGGGCCCAGCGGCTGGTATTCCCAGGCCTGCACGTCGCGCGCCGACCAGTCGTTCAGCAGCACATAGCCAAAGATCATCGCCTCGGCCTCTTCGACGCTGACGCGGCTGCCCATGGCGCTGTCGGCGCCGACGATGGCGCCCAGTTCCAGTTCCAGGTCCAGCCGCCGACAGGGCGCCCAGATCGGGCCGGCATCGCCCTTCAGCTGGCCCATCGGCCGGCGGATCGGGGTGCCGCTGACCACCACCGACGAGGCGCGGCCGTTATAGCCGATGGGCATGTGCGTCCATTGCGGCGGCAGCGCGTTCTCGGGGCCGCGAAACAGCACGCCGACGTTGAAGGCGTGATTCTTCGAGGCATAGAAATCGGTATATTCGCTGACCCGGATCGGCAGGTGCATCTGCGCGGCATCCATCGCCACCAGCGGCAGGTCGCGCGGCCCCTCGGGGCCCAGCAGTTCGATCAGCCGCGCCCGCGTGCGGTCCCACACCGCCCGGCCCAGGGCCATGAAGCCGTTCAGCTGCGGCTGGGCAAAGCTGCCCTGCGCATCGATCAGCCCCCGCGCCTCGCAGGCGGCAAGGTCCAGGATCATGTCGCCGATCGCCACCCCGCAGCGCGGCGCCGTGCCGGGGGTCGAGAACACGCCATAGGGCAGGTTGTTCAGGGGAAAGGGGCAATCGGCCTGATTGGCGCTGTCGACCCACGACGGCAGCAAGGTCATGTGCTGTCTCTCCTGTTTCATGGAATGAACCGGGGCAGGACCGCCCTGCCCCGGTCGATGTCACGCCGCACGGGCTGGCGCCATCACTTGACGCCGGGCGTGCCGTCGAACTTCTTTTCCAGCTGCTGCCAGACCTCGATGTATTCCTGCTGCATGGGCGCCTCGCGGGCCGCAAAGGCGGTCAGATGCTGCGGGAAACGGGTCTCGAACATGAAGGACATGGTGTTGTCCAGCTTTTCGGGGCGCAGATCGGCATTGCTGGCGCCCTCGAAGGCGTCGCGATCGGGGCCGTGCGGCAACATGCAGTTGTGCAGGCTGATGCCGCCGGGCTGGAAGCCCTGGGGCTTGGCATCATAGATGCCGTAGATGTTGCCCATCAGTTCGGACATGATGTTCTTGTGATACCATGGCGGGCGAAAGCTGTGTTCGGCCACCATCCAGCGTTCGCGGAACAGCACGAAATCGATATTGGCTGTGCCTTCCTGGCCGGACGGCGCGGTCAGCACGGTGAAGATCGACGGGTCGGGATGGTCGAACAGGATCGCGCCGACCGGGGAATAGGTGCGCAGGTCGTATTTGTAGGGGCAGTAATTGCCGTGCCAGGCCACCACATCCAGCGGCGAATGGCCGATCCTGGTTTCGTGGAACTGGCCGCACCACTTGATGACCACGCGGCTGGGCACCTCGCGGTCCTCGAAGGCGGCGACGGGGCATTTGAAGTCGCGCGGATTGGCCAGGCAGTTCGCACCGATCGGCCCGCGGTTGGGCAGGTCGAATTTCTGGCCATAGTTCTCGCAGACAAAGCCGCGGCAGGGCCCTTCCAGCACCTCGACCCGATAGACCAGGCCGCGCGGCAGGATGGCGATTTCCTTGGGCTCCAGGTCGATGATGCCCAGTTCGGTGCAAAAGCGCAGCCGGCCCTCTTGCGGGACGACCAGCAATTCGCTGTCGGCCGAAAAGAAATATTCGTCCTGCATCGAGCGGGTGACCAGATAGACATGGCTGGCCATGCCGACCTGGGTGTTGACATCGCCCGCCGTGGTGATGGTGCGCATGCCGGTGATCCAGGTCAGGTCCTGATCCGGCACCGGGATCGGATCCCAGCGGTATTGCCCCAGGCTGATGATGCCGTCGTTGATATGGGGCGCGGTTTTCCAATAGGGCACGTCGATCGCGGTAAAGCGGCCGGTGTGATGCACCGACGGGCGGATGCGATAGCACCAGGTGCGTTCGTTCTGGCCGCGCGGTGCGGTGAAGGCGGTGCCCGACAACTGTTCGGCATAAAGGCCGTAGTTGCATTTCTGCGGGCTGTTCTGGCCTTGCGGCAGGGCGCCGGGCAGGGCCTCGGTTTCGAAATCGTTGCCGAAGCCGGGCATGTAGCCCGCCACCGTGCCCATGCTGTCCGAGGCGCGGATCATGCCATGGGGCAGATCGTGTAGGGTCATCGCGGCTCCTCCTGCTGTGCGGTATCGTTGCTTTGGCAATGAATACCGTTGTCGCAGCAACAATGTCAACGATCTTGTCCCCGCAGGACGCGGAATTATTGCGCCGGCAACGGTTTTCTGCTGTGCTGCCGCGCAGGAGGCCGCCATGACGTTCGATCTGAACCAGTTCATCCCCTATCGGCTCAGCGTCGCCGCCGCTGCCGTCAGCCGCCGATTCGCCGCCCGCTATGCGGCCGAGGCCGGGCTGAGCATCCCCGAATGGCGGGTGCTGGCACATCTGGGCGCGGCGCAGGCCGTCAGCATCCGCGACATCACCGCGCGGGTCAATCTGGACAAGTCGGTGGTCAGTCGCGCCGCCAGCCGGCTGGAACGATCCGGCCTGGTCGAGAAATCCGGTCATCAGGGCGACCAGCGGCTGATTTCGTTGCAGCTGACCCCGGCCGGTCAGGCGCTGATGCAACGCCTGACCCGCATTGCCGAAGGGTTCCAGGCCGAGTTGCTGGCCGAACTGGGCGACGAGGCGACGCCGCTGCTGCGCGCCCTGGAACGCCTGGGCGGCCTGCCGCATCCGACGGGCGATCGCGCGGAGGATCGGCCGGGCGATCGGATTGGCCAGTCCATCGCCTGACCTCTTGCCAGGGCGGGGGTGCGGGCTGGGTCACCCGACCCGCCCCGATCAGCCTTCGGTCAGCAATCGCGCGAAGCGGTCGCACAGCGGCGCGACATGGGCATTGCCGCGGGTGACGGCCTCATAGACTTCGGGCGCATCGGCGGCGACCATGGCCAGCGCCTGCATCAGCAGGTCGAAACTGCCGGTGCGGATCTGCGGGTGCGGCTGGAACGCGGCCATGGCGCGGGCCAGACGATGCGTGATCCCCTGGGTCAGGGCGGCGTGACGGTCGTGTTCCTCGGGCGTGGTCACGATCACCCGCAACTCCAGCCCGCCGCGCAGAAAGGCCGCAATCCGTCGCCAGCCGCCGCCCCGCACCGGGCACAGCACCACCCGCGCCGGCCCCGGCGCGCGCCCCAGGCTTTGCGGCCCGAACAGCGGATGCGTGCCCAGGATGTCGACGCAGGCGGGCAGCAGCCGCCGCATCAGCGCGACAGGCGCTTCCTTGATCGAACAGACATCGCAGACCGTCTGGCCCGCGCGCAGATGCGGCGCCAGCTGCCGCAGACTTTGCGCCAGCGCCGGCACCGGCACCGCCAGCACGACAAGATCGCAGCCTCCGGCCGCCTGCGGTTCCAACACGCGCAGGCCCTGCCCCGCCGCCGCGGCCCGGGCCGCCGGATCGGGGTCGCAGACCGCGACCGGCAGATGCGGCGCCAGCATCCGGGCCAGCAATCGGCCGAAGGCACCATAGCCGACGATCAGCACCGATGCGGGCGAAAGCGGGGCAGAAGGCGTGACAACAGGCTGGAACATGGCGAAATCCTTGGTCGCAGGGGCCAGCGGTCGCACATGGGAAGGGATCGACCGCCGGCAGGGGCAGCGGTCGCGTGACAGGTCGATCCGCTGCTAGGGCAGCGGGTAATACAGCACGGCAGTGAGGACGTGACCGGTCATGTCCGCGCCGATAAGCCGCCGCCACACCCGCGGTCAAGCGCCATTGCGCCGCAACATTGCCTTGTCCCGCGCCGGCAGGCAGAAAGACCACACCCCCAGCCCGAGGATGCGCCGCACCATGTCCGACCACCCCGCGACCGCCAGCGATCCCACCGCGCTTTCGGCGCTGGCGCTCAGCCGCGCCATCCACGACCGCCGGATCAGCTGCGCCGAGGTCATGGCCGCCTATCTGGACCGGATCGAGGCGGTCAATCCCAGGGTCAACGCCCTCGTGTCGCTGCGCCCGCGCGAGGCGCTGCTGCAAGAGGCCCGGCGCGCCGATGACGAACTGGCCGCCGGCACGTCGCGCGGCTGGCTGCACGGCATCCCCCAGGCGCCCAAGGATCTGACCGCCACCCGCGACGTGGTGACGACCATGGGCTTTGTGGGGCTGCGCCACAATCTGCCGGGGGACGATTCGGTGCTGGTCGCCCGCACCCGCGCTGCCGGCGCCATCATCATCGGCAAGACCAATACCCCCGAATTCGGCCTGGGGTCGCATACCTACAACCCGTTGTTCGGCACCACGCTGAACGCCTATGACCCGCGCGTCTCGGCCGGGGGCAGTTCCGGCGGGGCGGCGGTGGCGCTGGCCACGCAGATGCTGCCGGTGGCCGATGGCAGCGACATGATGGGGTCGCTGCGCAACCCGGCCGGCTGGAACAATGTCTATGGCTTTCGCCCCTCGATGGGGCGGGTGCCGTTCGGCCCGGTGCCCGAGGTGTTCTTTCAGCAGCTGGGGCATGAGGGGCCGATGGCGCGCAATGTCGCCGATCTGGCGATGCTGCTCGCGACCCAGGCCGGGCATGACCCGCGCATGCCGCTGTCGCTGCCCGGCGACGGGGCGGAATTCGCCGCGCCGCTGACCGGCGCCGCGCGCGGCAAGCGCATCGGCTGGCTGGGCGATCTGGGCGGCTACCTGCCGATGCAGCCCGGCGTGCTGGACAGCTGCCGGGCCGGGCTGAAGCTGATCGAATCGCTGGGCGCCACGGTCGAGGATGTCCGCCCCGATTTCGACATGGCGCGGCTGTGGACGGCCTGGATCACGCTGCGCAGCTTTCTCGTTTCAGGCGCGATGGCGGCGCTTTACGACAACCCCAAAAGCCGCGCGCTGCTGAAGCCCGAGGCGATCTGGGAAATCGAACAGGGCCGCGCGCTGAGCGGGGCACAGGTCTTTGCCGCCTCGGCGGTGCGCTCGGCCTGGTATCAGGAAATGCTGCGGCTCTTCGACCGCTACGACTATCTGCTGCTGCCCACGGCGCAGGTCTTTGCCTTCGACGCCAGCCAGCACTGGCCGCAGGACATCGCCGGCCAGCCGATGGACAGCTATCACCGCTGGATGGAGGTGGTGATCCCCGGCAGCATGGCGGGGGTGCCGGTGCTGGCGGTGCCGGCGGGCTTCGGCCCCCAGGGCACGCCGATGGGCCTGCAGGTCATGGCGCCGCCGCGCGCCGACCGGACGGTGCTGGAATTCGGCCATGCCTATGACCTGGCGCAGGAATTCACCGCCCGCAAAAGCCCGCTGATCCAGCCGGCCGCCGCCCTGCCGGGCGATCACCAGACACAGCCGCGCCGCTTCAGCCCATGATCGCGGCCAGCAGGTCGCTGGCCTTGTGCATCCCCAGTTTCTGATAGGCGCGCTGGCGATAGGTCAGCACCGTGCCCACCCCCAGCGACAGTTCGGCGCCGATCTGGCGCGCGGTCTGCCCGGCCAGGGTGCGGGCGCAGACCTCGCGTTCGCGCGCGGTCAGGCCCGGATGCGCCAGCGCCAGACGCTCGGCAATGCGCTCGACCAGCGGCGGCGCCTGCCGCGCCAGCCGGCTCAGCCCGGTGATCGCCAGCTGCGCCAGCGCCCCCAGCCGCGCCATGTCGGGTTCGGCCTCGCCATGGCGCTGGTAAAAGCTGACCACCAGCGCATGATCGGGCTTGCGCCAGCCGAAACAGATCTTTTCGACAAAGCGCGGCCGGTCGAAACACAGCCGCCGGTATTCGCCCAGCTCGATCGCCGTTGCCGGCACCCGGCAGGCAAAGCCGCTGCCCGGCGCCGCGCGCAGCCGTGCCGCCACCACCGGATCGCTGCGGTGAAACCGCCGCGCCCAGGCGCCGGCGCGTTCGCCCGCATCCCCCAGCCCGCTGGTCGAGGCCAGCACCCGCGGCGCCCCCGCCTCGACGCGATAGGCCAGAAGCTCCTCGACCCCGGCGCTGGCATGGGCCAGTTCCAGCAGGCGGGTGGCAAACAGATCCTGGTCGCGCGCCTCGAGCAGGCTGGCGGCCAGGTCGGGGTCGATCAGACCATGGCTGGACATGCGCGATTCCTTGGCTGCCCACAGTGTCGCAGCCCCGGATGCGCTTGTCGATAGACCTGCGGACAGACACCCCCCGGATCGTTGCGCTAGAAATGATTCCAGACCGATCCCGGCACATCCTCATGCAAGGACAGACCATGACCAAACCCTTCGCCTCCTCGGCCGATACCGAGGCCAAGACCGACACGCTGGAAATCCTGGCCGAGGGCGTCTATGCCCTGACCGCCGAGGGCGACCCCAATGTCGGCGCCGTCGAGGGCGAGGATTTCGTCGTCGCCATCGAAAGCCGCGCCACCCCGGCCGCCAGCCGCGACTGGCTGCGGATCCTGCGCAGCCAGACCGACAAGCCGGTGCGCTATCTGATCCTGACCCATTACCACGCCGTGCGCGTGCTGGGCGCCAGCGCCTTTGACGCGCAGGACATCATCATGTCGACCGCCAGCCGCGACCTGGTCGCCGAGCGCGGCGAACAGGACTGGAAAAGCGAATTCGGCCGCATGCCGCGCCTGGCGCGCAATGCCGAAGAGGTGCCGGGCCTGACCTGGCCCACCCTCACTTTCGACAGCGAATACGACATCGAGCTGGGCGGCGACCGCGGCAGCCTGCAGCTGCGCTTTCTGGGCCGCGGCCATACCGGCGGCGACATCGTGGTCTGGCATGACAAGAGCCGGACGCTCTACGCCGGCGACCTGGTCGAATCCAGGGCCGCGCTTTACACCGGCGACGCCTATCACTTCGACTGGGCCGGCAAGACGCTGGACAATGTGAAGGCCTGGCGCGCCGAAAACCTGGTCGGCGGCCGCGGCGCGGTGTCGCGCGGGCTGGCCGAAACCGATGCCGCCATCGAACAGACCCGCAAGTTCCTGAACGGCATGATCGAGAACGTCGGCCGCGTCCACAAGGCCGGCGGCGACCTGAAGGCCGCCTTCGAGGCCACGCGCGACGCACTGGCGCCCGAATTCGGCGCCTGGCCGATCTTTGAACATTGCCTGCCCTTCGACGTGCAGCGGCTGTGGGACGAATTCGACGGCATCGAGCATCCGCGCATCTGGACGGCCGAACGCGACCGCGAGGTCTGGGCCAGGTTGCAGGGCTGAGGACAGGGAAGGGAGGAGAGGACATGGCCAATGTCGCGGGCATCCCCGTCTACAAGCACATCGGCGCCACCCCGGCGCCGGCGACGCCGCAAGACCGGGCGCGGGTGGTGATCGTCGGGGCCGGGCCGGTCGGCCTGGCCATGGCGCTGGACCTGGGCCGGCGCGGCCACGAGGTCACGGTGCTGAACCGGCTGGATTTTGTCGCCCATTGTTCCAAGGCGATCTGCTTTTCCAAGCGCTCGCTCGACATCCTGGACCGGCTGGGCGTGGCGGATGCCGCCGTCGCCAAGGGCGTGACCTGGAACGTCGGCAAGGTGTTCTGGGGCGCGGGCGACCAGCCGATCTATCAGTTCGACATGCTGCCGGTCAAAGACCAGAAGCGTCCCGGCTTCATCAACCTCCAGCAATATTACCTCGAGGACTACCTGCTCGAAGCCTGCGCCGCCCTGCCGGGGATCACCATTCGCTGGGGGCACGAGCTGGGCGCGGTCACGCCGCTGAACGACGGGGTGGAACTGGCCGTCCATTGCGACGGCGGCGACTACAGGCTGCGCTGCGACTGGCTGATCGCCTGCGACGGCGCGCGCTCGACCGTGCGCGACCGGCTGGGCCTGGATTTCGAGGGTCGGGTGTTCCAGGACAATTTCCTGATCGCCGACATCCGCATGCAGCACCAGATGCCGTCGGAACGCTGGTTCTGGTTCGACCCGCCCTTCAACCCCGGCCGCTCGGCGCTGATGCACAAGCAGCCCGACGACGTCTGGCGGCTGGATTTCCAGCTGGGCTGGGACATCGACCGCCAGGCGGCGATCCAGCCCGAGAACGTCGAGCCGCTGGTCCGCGCCATGCTGGGCCCGGATGTCGAATTTCAGCGCGAATGGTATTCGGTCTATACCTTCCAGTGCCGGCGCATGGCGCAGTTCGTGCATGGCCGCATCATCTTTGCCGGCGATGCCGCGCATCTGGTCTCGCCCTTCGGGGCGCGCGGCTGCAACGGCGGCCTTGCCGATATCGACAACCTGGGCTGGAAACTGGATCTGGTGCTGCGCGGCGTGGCCGGGCCGGGGCTGATCGACAGCTACAACCACGAAGCCATCGTCACCGCCGATGAAAACATCCTGAACTCCAGCCGCTCGACCGATTTCCTGACGCCGAAATCGGCCGCCAGCCAGGCCCTGCGCGACGCGGTGCTGGAACTGGCGCAGGATCATGCCTTTGCCCGTCCCTTCGTGAACTCGGGCCGGTTGTCGACCGCGGTCAGCTATGGCGACAGCCCGCTGTCCACCCCCGACCGCGACGTCTGGCAGGGCGGCGTGGCGCCCGGCGCGCCGGTGCTGGACGCGCCGCTGGGCGACGGCTGGCTGCTGGAACGGCTGGGCGACGATTTCGTGCTGCTGGCGCAGGACTGGACCGGCCCGCTGCCGCAGGGCGTGCGGCTGCTGGCCGTGGACGGGCTGGCGGCGCAGCGGCTGGCGCTGACCCCCGGCGCCGCCGTCCTGGTGCGCCCCGATCAGTATGTCGCCGCGCGCTGGAAATCCGCCCGTGCCGGCGATGTCGAAGCCGCGCTGATCCGCGCCAAGGGAGGAAACCCATGCCTGCACTGAACCTGGCCCCGAACCTGACCGGCCACGACGATCTTTATGAATCCCTGGTGCGGATGCACGATGGCCTGACCGAGGCCGAAAGCCTGAGGCTTTGGGCCCGCCTTAGCCTGATCCTGATGAACCACATCGGCGACCCGGCGGTGATCGCCGCCGCCATCGCCACGGCGCGGGGATCGCAGGGCTCACCCCCCGGCTGATCCGGACTGCCCGCCCCCGTCCGGGCGCCCATCCGCCAGCAGCCGGCGGCGCAACCGCACCGCCCGGCGCACCGCGGTCAGCGCCGCGCCCAGGGCCACCGCCCACAGCGCCGCGCGCAGGATCTGGCCCTGGCCCTGCCACAAAGGCTCGGCCAGGCTGGCCAGCGCGGCCAGGGTAATCAGCGCCATGCGATGCTGCTTGGCCATCGGGCCGGCGAAATCGGCGCCGGCGCCGCAATTCACCCCAAGCTCGCGCAGATAGGCGGTCAGAAACGCAAAGCTGACCGCCGCCCAGCCGAGGCCCGGCACCCCCAGCCCCAAGGCCACCCCCATCAGGATCGCCATGTCCGACAGCCGGTCGGGAAATTCGTTCCAGAAGCCGCCGTCCGGGCTGGCGCGGCCGGCCCCGATCGCCACCATGCCGTCGAACAGGTTGCACAGCAGCCGCAGCTGGCACAGCCCGGCCCCGGCCAGCAGCCACAGCGCCCGCGCGCCGCCCTGGCTCAGCCCCGCCCGCCACAGCGCCAGCCCGGCCAGCACCGCGGCCAGCAGGCCCAGCTGCGAAATCCGGTTCGGCGTGATGCCGGTGCCGGCCAGCCAGCGGCTGACCGCCTGCGCCCAGCCGGTCTGGCGGCTGGCCAGCGGCCGGCGATTGCCCTGCGGCGCGCTCATGCCGGCACCTGATGCCAGAAATAGCGGGTGACGTGGAAAAAGATCGGCGCGGCGAACACCACCGAATCCAGCCGGTCGATGAAACCGCCATGGCCGGCGATGCTGTGGCCCCAGTCCTTGACGCCGCGGTCGCGCTTGATCTCCGACATCACCAGCCCGCCGGCGAACCCCAGCGCACAGACCAGCAGCGCCATCAGCCCCGCCTGCCAGGGACGAAACGGCGTCATCCACCACAGCGCGGTGCCGATCAGCGCCGCCGACAGCGTGCCGCCCAGAAAGCCCTCGACGGTTTTAGACGGCGACAGCCGCGGCGCCACCGGATGCCGGCCGGCCAGCTTGCCCCAGACGTATTGCAGCACGTCCGACAATTGCACCACCATCACCAGCCAGGCGATCAGCAACACGTTGCGCCCGCCATGGCCGGGGATCTGCAGATCCAGCAGCGCCGGCACATGCGACACGCAAAAGACGCAGATCATCAGCGCCCATTGCATCTCGGCCACCCGGACCAGATAGTTGCGCGTCTCTCCGGACAGGACACTCAGGATCGGCAGCAGCAGGAACACCCAGACCGGGATGAAGATGGCGTAAAGCCCGTACCAGCCGATCCAGACCAGCCAGAACTGCACCGGCAGCACGATGAAGAAGGCCGCCGCCAGCGTGCGGTGGTCGGCGCGGCCGGCGTTGGTCAGGGTCATGAACTCGCGCAGCGCGGCCAGGCTGCACAGCGCGAAGAGCAGGATCACCCCCGCCCGGCCGCCCAGAAAGGCCAGCGCCAGCGCAAGCACCATCAGCCACCAGGCGCGGATGCGGTCGTTCAGGTTCTCGATGGCGGCGTTCTGGCCCTGCGGCGAATAGCGCCGCGCCAGCAGCCAGCCGATGGCCGAGGCCAGCACCAGCACCCCGCCGATACCGGCGATCACCAGAAGCAGGTCGCGCTGCGCCGCGGTCATGGCGCCACCTGCGCGTCCTGGCGCGGCCGCAGCGCCAGCAGCGCCGCGCGGGCGCGGGCCAGAAAGGCGGCCTTGTCCTCGCCCGCGGCCAGATGCAGCGGCGCGCCGAACACCACCTTGCACATCAGCGGCACCGGCACCACCGCGCCCTTGGGCAGCACGCGGTTCAGGTTCTCGATCCAGACCGGGACCAGATCGACCTGGGGCCGGGCGCGGGCCAGATGGTAAAGGCCGCTTCTGAACGGCAGCAGCGGCGCGTCGCCCTGGTTGCGGGTGCCTTCGGGAAACAGGATCAGCGACGATCCCTCGTCCAGCGCCGCCGCCATGCGGGGAATCGGCGCCTCGGGGTCGTCGCGGCCGTCGGGTGGCAGGGGTCCGGCGCCCTCGGCCTGGCGCCGGATCAGCAGCGCGCCAAAGACCTCGCAGCCGATGAAGCGGCGCAGCGCCCCCCGCTGCCAGTAATCGGCGCCGGCGACGGGCCGGGTCAGCCGTTGCAGCCGCGGCGGCAGCACCGACCAGATCAGGATGAAATCGCCATGGCTGGCGTGATTGGCGAAATAGACCCGCTGACGCGGCGCATCGGGGTCGATGCCGACCCACAGCGGCTGCACCGCGGTGATGGCGCGGGCGACAAAGGTCAGGATACGGGCGGCGATCCGGGCCAGGATCGCGCGGATAGCGGCCATCGGATCACCCGTCACGGCATGAACGACCGGCGCAGCATGTCACGCCGGTTGCGGAAACACCAGCACATGCGGCGCCGCCGCGCCGACATGCACCACCCCGCCCGCCAGCACCATCGCATCCGCCGGCAACCGGGCGCGCAGAGCCCGGCCCGTCTGCACCAGCCGCAGGTCCAGCAGCATCTCGCGGCCCAGATAGCGGGCGCGTTCCACCATCGCCACCGGGCCGCCGCCGGCATCGATACGCAGGTGCTGGGGTCGGATCGCCACCTCGGCCAGCGTGCCCTCGGCCAGGCCGGGGGCAGGAAAATCGCCCAGCTCGGTGCGGATGCGCCCGGCCGCGACCCGGCCCTCGACCAGGTTCAGATCGGAAAAGAACGCCGCCACGCCGCGGTCCACGGGCCGGTCATAGATCTCCTGCGGCCGGCCTTCCTGGATCAGCCGGCCCTTGCGCATCACCACGATGCGCTGGCCCATCAGCATCGCCTCTTCGGGGTCGTGGGTGACCATGACCACGGCGGTGCCGGTTTCGTGCAGCAGCTCCAGCGCCGCGTCGCGCACCCCGTCGCGCAGCCGGTGGTCCAGGCTGGAAAACGGCTCGTCCATCAGCATCAGGCACGGCCCCGGCGCCAGCGCCCGCACCAGCGCCACGCGCTGCTGTTCGCCGCCCGACAGCTCATGCGGGAACTTGGCCGCGTGGCCGGCCAGCCCCACCCGGTCCAGCAGCGCCAGCACCCGCTGGCGCAGGCCCGGACCCTTCAGCCCGAAGCCGACATTGGCGGCGATGTCCAGATGCGGAAACAGCGCGAAATCCTGAAACACCATGCCGATCGAGCGCGCCTCGGGCGGCAGGCACAGCCGGTCATCCGACATCACCCGGCCGTCGATGCAGATGCGCCCGGCATCGGGGCGCTCGATACCGGCGATCATGCGCAGGGTGGTCGACTTGCCGCAGCCCGACGGGCCCAGCAGGCAGGTCACCTGCCCCGGCGCCACCTGAAAGCTGACATCCTGAACCGCCGCCACCGGGCCGAAACGGCGCGACAGCGCCTCGACCCGCAGGCAGGGCGGGGTCTGCGGGACCGGCACGGTCGGCTGGCTGACCCGATCGCGCGGGCTGGCGTATTGGTTCATCGGCTGTCCTTCGTCCCGGCGCCAGCAAATCCGACTTTAACAGTTTACTTTGGCGATTAGTTTAGTAAACCAATCGACAACTCGCAAGGAGGATACGGATGACCTATCGACTGACCGCAATTGCCGCCGCCCTGATCGCACTGCAGGCTGGAACCGCCCTGGCCGCGCAGGAGCTGAACCTTTACACCACCCGCGAACCCAAGCTGGTCGAGCCGCTGCTGAAATCCTTTACCGATTCGACCGGCATCAAGGTCAACACCATCTTCCTCAAGGAAGGTCTGCCCGAACGGGTGGAACAGGAAGGCGAGGCCTCGCCCGCCGATGTGCTGATGACGGTCGATATCGGCAACCTGGTCGATCTGGTCGACCGCGGCCTGACCCAGCCGGTGGAATCCGAGGTGCTGGAACAGGCGATCCCCGAGAACCTGCGCGACAAGGACGGCAACTGGTTCGCCCTGTCGCAGCGCGCGCGCGTGCTTTACGCCGCCAAGGATCTCGACCTCGACAGCTTCCATTACGAAGACCTGGCCAAGCCCGAATGGAAGGGCAAGGTCTGCATCCGCTCCGGCCAGCATCCCTATAACGTGGCGCTGTTCGCCGCCCATCTCGTCCACCACGGCGAGGACGCGACCCGCAGCTGGCTGGAAGGCATCAAGGCCAACCTGGCGCGCAAGGCCGGCGGCGGCGACCGCGACGTGGCCCGCGACATCATGGGCGGCATCTGCGACATCGGCATCGCCAATTCCTATTACGTCGGGCTGATGCGCAGCGGCGCCGGCGGCCCGGAACAGCAGGCATGGGTCGATGCGATCAAGGTGGTGCTGCCGACCTTTGAAAACGGCGGCACCCAGGTCAATATCTCGGGCGCGGCGGTGGCGCGCCATGCGCCCAACCGCGACCAGGCCGTGCAACTGCTGGAATATCTGGTCTCGGACGAGGCGCAAAGGATCTATGCCGAGGCGAATTACGAATTCCCCGTCAAGCCCGGCGTCGCCCCCAGCCCGGTGATCGCGGACATGTCCCATATCCAGGCCGACGACACCGACCTGACCCGCATCGCGCGCGAGCGCAAGAAGGCCAGCGAACTGGCCGAGGAAGTGGGCTTCGACAACTAGGACAGACAACATGACCCCCAGCCGGACGTTTCAGGGACTTCGCCGTTCGGCGGGGGCGGGTTGGCAGGCGGCGGCCGTTCTGGTCGCCGCCCTTGTGCTTTTGCCGGTGGCGGCGCTGGTGCTGTTCGCGGCCCAGGGCAGCCCGGGTCTGTGGGCGCATCTGTTCGACAATGTGCTGCCGGTGGCGGCGCGGCAGACGGTGCTGCTGCTGGCCGGGGTGGGCGTGATCGTCGCGGTGCTGGGCACCGTCACCGCCTGGCTGGTCGCGGCCTGCGATTTTCCGGGCCGGCGGCTGTTCGGCTGGGCGCTGCTGCTGCCGCTGGCGGTGCCCACCTATATCATCGCCTATGCCTATCTGGACCTGCTGCACCCGGTGGGCCCGGTGCAGGGGGCGATCCGGGCGCTCTTGGGCTATGACAGCCCGCGCCAGTTCCGCCTGCCCGACATCCGTTCGATGACCGGCTGCATCCTGCTGCTGGGGCTGGTGCTTTACCCTTATGTCTACCTGCCGGTGCGGGCGCTTTTTGCGATGCAGGCGGGCAACCTGCTGGATGCCGCGCGCACGCTGGGCACCGGGCCGGTCGCCACCTTCCGCCGGGTGGCGGTGCCGCTGGCGCGGCCGGCGGTGGCCGGCGGCACCGCGCTGGCGCTGATGGAGACGCTGAACGACATCGGCGCGGCCGAATTCCTGGGCGTGCGCACGCTGACGGTGTCGGTCTATTCCACCTGGATCAACCGCAGCGACCTGCCCGGCGCGGCACAGATCGCGCTGGCGATGCTGGCCATCGTCACCGGGCTGGTGATGCTGGAACGCTTCAGCCGCAAGCGCCAGCGCTTTTCCGGCGGGGCGCAGCGCAGCCAGCCATTGCGCCGCGCCCGCCTGCAGGGGCCGCGCGCCTGGGCGGCGACGGCCGTCTGCGCGCTGCCGGTGCTGCTGGGCTTTGTCGCCCCGGCCAGCTACCTGATCTATCACGCCGGGCAACGGCTGCATTACGCCGGCCTGTCGCCGCGCATCCTGGCCGAGGCCGCCAATACCGCGCTGCTGGCGGCGCTGGCCACGCTGGTCACGCTGGCGCTGGGGCTGGTGGTGACCGGGGCGGCGCGGCTGCGGCCGGGGCGGATGACGCAGGCGGCGGCGCGGGTCTCGACGCTGGGCTATGCGATGCCGGGCACCATCCTTGCCATCGGCCTGCTGCCCGTCGTCACCCTGATCGATCGGCGCATCGCCGCCTGGGTGCAGGATCTGACCGGCCTGTCGCCGGGGCTGCTGCTGCTGGGCTCGGGGGCGGCGCTGATCTATGCCTATGCCGCGCGCTTCCTGGCCATCGCCACCAGCGGCATCGAGGCCGGGCTCAGCCGGGTGCCGCGCTCGCTCGACCATGCCGCGCGCACGCTGGGCCGCAGCCCGGGCCAGGTGTTCCGCCAGGTGCATGTGCCGATTTCGGCCCCGGCGCTGGCGGCGGCCGGCCTGCTGATCTTTGTCGATTGCGTCAAGGAACTGCCGGCGACGCTGCTGCTGCGGCCGCTGAGCTTCGAGACGCTGTCCACCCATCTTTACGGCGAGGCGGCGCGCGGCACCTACGAGGATGCCGCCATCGCCGCGCTGATCATCGTCGCCATCGGCATCCTGCCGGTAGTGGTGCTGGCGCGCGCCATCCGCCGCTAGCGCGCGGTCGCGGCCGGGCGGCCGGGGCTGCGGAACGACCATTGCGCGCTCAGCCAGCCCTGCGCCTGCGCCGCCGCCCAGCCCAGGGCGATGCCGCCCAGCACCGCGACCAGATCGGTCATCGCCGGGTCCAGATGCAGCCCGGCGCGCGGCATCAGCACCTCGGGCACCAGCCGATGCAGCAGATAGATGGGAAAGGCGGCCTGCGCCAGATGCATCGCCAGCCGCACCATGGGTCGCGGCATCGGCACCGCCCGCACCGTCAGCAGCGCCGCCACCAGCGCCAGCAGGCTCAGATACTTGATCCAGCCGCCATACCAGTTGCCGCCCAGATAGGCCGCCACGGGCAGGATCACCGCCGCCGCCGCCATCACCCCCAGCCGCGCCCTGCGGCTGTCGGCGCAGGCGATGCACCAGCCAAGCGCGAACAGATAGAACACCCAGGGAACGGAAAACTGCGACCGCCCCGCCGGCAGCGGCCAGAACTCCGGCAGCGTCAGCCGCAGCAGGCAGGCCAGCGCCAGAAGGCCCAGCCCCGCCGCCAGCGGATCGCGCGCCAGCCAGCGCCGGGCCGGCGGCGGCCAGAACAGCAGCGCCAGCAGCAGCGTGATCTGCACATAGGCTTCCACGAACCAGTAAAGATAGGGCAGCATCAGATGCGTCTCGGGCGTGGTCAGGGCAAAATTGCCCAGCATCAGCACCGAAACCCAGGGCACCTGATGCCAGGCCAGCGCAAACCCCGCCAGCACCAGCCCATAGGGGACCAGCACCCGCAGGCTGGGGCGCAGGAACGCCGCCCAGTCACCCGCGGCCAGCGCCTGCCGACGGTGCTGCGCCACGCTCATCCCCAGCAGCAGCATCATCGCCGCCGCGCCGCCATAGACCGGCCAGCCGGTCTGATGCGAAACCACCACCGCCAGGATCGCCAGCGCCCGCGCCAGCACCGGCATCGGCACGCGCGCCCCCGGCCTGGGCCGCGCCGATTCCAGCGCCCGGATCGGCAGGTTTTCCCACCCCTCGGGCAGGCCCGACAGCCGCCGGTCCAGCAGCAGCGACAGTTCCACATGCTGCAGCGAATCGCCGCCCAGGCTGGCAAAGCTGTCCTCGGGCCCGATGGCGCGGGCGGGAAAGCAGCGCTGGAACAGCGCCTGCACCGATCGCGCCTCGGGCCCCGGGGCGGCACTGTCCGCCGCCAGGCGGCGCAGGGCCGGATAATCGATCTTGCCATTCGGCCGCCGCGGCAGCGCCGGGCACTCCAGCACCTGCACATGCTGGCGCCCGATCCCGGCCAGCGCCGCCGCCCGCGCCGCCAGATCGGCCGCGCTCTCTGCCGCCGGGCCGGCGGGCCGCGCCACCCAGATGGTGGCA
>NZ_CP102356.1:47500-325864 GCF_009696685.2 Paracoccus sp. SMMA_5_TC | reverse complement strand
CAGCAGCCGGCCCCACATCTGCCCGCCCATGCATTTCAGCGCCGCGGCCGCCAGCACGCCTTCGGGTGCGCCGCCCGAACCCATGTACATGTCGATGCCGGTCAGTTCAGCCTCGGCGCAGTGGATCACCCCGGCCACGTCGCCATCGGTGATCAGCCGGATCGCCGCCCCGGTGGAACGGACCTCGGCGATCAGATCCTCGTGCCGGGGACGTTCCAGGATGCAGACGGTGATGTCGCTGTCCTTGACCCCGCGCGCCCTGGCCAGCGCACGCACCCGCTCGGCCGGGCTCATGTCCAGGCTCACGACATCGGTGGGATAGCCGGGGCCGATTGCCAGCTTGTCCATATAGACGTCGGGGGCATGCAACAGCGTGCCCCGGGGTGCCATCGCGATCACGGTCAGGGCATTGGGCATGTCCTTGGCGGTCAGGGTGGTGCCTTCCAGCGGGTCCAGCGCGATATCGACGGCCGGGCCGTTGCCGGTGCCGACCTCCTCACCGATGTAAAGCATCGGCGCCTCGTCGCGCTCGCCCTCGCCAATGACCACGACGCCCTGGATGTCCAGCAGGTTCAGCTGTTCGCGCATGGCGTTCACTGCGGCCTGGTCGGCGGCCTTTTCATCGCCGCGCCCGATCAGTCGCGCCGAGGCATGCGCTGCCGCCTCGCTGACGCGGGCCAGGCCCAGAGAAAGCATCCGGTCGTTGAAATCCTTGGCCGAGGTCATACGCAAATCCCTTGTGCTAGCTGATGCCCGGCTAATACGCCTGCCGCAGGCACCGGGCAAGTCCGGGCGGGCAGGCAAGGATCAGTTTTCGGACAGTTCCAGCGCCAGGGCGTGAATGCGCGGCACGATATCGCCGAGTGTGCTGTGAACCAGCCGATGCGATGCCAGCCGACCCAACCCGGCAAAGCGCGGGCTGGCCATGCGGATGCGGAAATGCGTCTGACCGCCTTCCTGCCAGCCGGCATGACCACGATGGCCTTCGCTTTCATCGATGATCTCCAGCCGCGACGGTTCCAGCGCGGCCAGCCGCTGGCGCATCTCGTCTGCAATCATCATGAACCCCCTTTCATGTCCCGCGAAATAGCCTAAACTGCCTGTCCCGTTCAGGACAAGGCATAGAGATGAGCAACAGCGACCCGTTCGGCTTCGATATTTCGGCAGCTTCCGACAAGAAGCGCCGCAGCAAGGGGCGGCGGGGCATGTCGGGCGCCTTCGAGACATCGACCCGGCGCTGCGACAAGGAAGGGTGCAACCAGCCCGGTCAGTATCGGGCGCCGAAATCGCCGCGCGCGCTGGACGAATATTACTGGTTCTGCAAGGATCACGTGCGCGAATACAACCTGAACTGGAACTATTTCCAGGGCCAGTCGGAAGCCGAGTTTCAGGAATTCCTGGATAACGCCACCGTCTGGGAACGCCCGACCAAACCCTTTGGCCGCGCTGCCCAGGAAAGCAAGTGGGCGCGTCACGGCATTGACGATCCGCTGGAGATCCTGGGCGCAAACGGCACCAATCCCGAACTCAGGGCGCGTGCCACGCGTCGCCTGCCGCCGACCGAACGCAAGGCGCTGGAAATACTGGAGGCCAAGGATACCTGGACCCGCACGGAAATCCGGAAACAATACAAATCCCTGGTCAAGGATCTGCACCCCGACATGAATGGCGGCGATCGTTCCGACGAAGAGCGGCTGCAGGAGGTTGTCTGGGCCTGGGACCAGATCAAGGACAGCCGCCACTTCAAGGACTGAGGTGGGCGCCCGCAGCTTTGGCGGGCCGCCGATCAGATCGGCGGCCACACAGCCTTACAATTCGCGTTTCAGTGCGTCCGCCAGGTCGGTGCGCTCCCACGAAAAACCGCCGTCGGCTTCGGGCGCGCGGCCGAAGTGACCATAGGCGGCGGTGCGGCGATAAATGGGCCGGCAAAGGTCCAGATGCTGGCGAATCCCCCTTGGTGTCAGGTCCATGGCCCGGGCAATGGCGCGTTCGATGTCGGATTCATGCACTTCGCCAGTGCCGAAGGTATCGGCATAGATCGACAGCGGCTTGGCGACCCCGATTGCATAGGACAGCTGGATGACGCAGCGCCGGGCAAGGCCGGCGGCGACCACGTTCTTGGCCAGATAGCGTGCCGCATAAGCGGCCGAGCGGTCGACCTTGGTCGGATCCTTGCCTGAAAAGGCGCCGCCGCCATGCGGGGCCGCACCGCCATAGGTGTCCACGATGATCTTGCGTCCGGTCAAGCCGGCATCGCCATCGGGGCCGCCGATGACGAAGGTGCCAGTGGGATTGACCCACCATTCCGTGCGCTCGGTCAGCCATTCGGCCGGCAGAACCTCGCGGATATAGGGCTCGACAATGGCGCGGATGTCGTCCGAGGTCTGGCTGACATCCTTGTGCTGATGCGACAGCACCAGGCTGGTGACTTCGACCGGCTTGCCGTCCTCGTAGCGCAGGCTCAGCTGCGATTTGGCGTCGGGGCCCAGCATCGGCTCGGCGCCGGATTTGCGCGCCTCGGCCAGACGGCGCAGGATGGCATGGGCATACTGGATCGGCGCCGGCATCAGTTCGGGGGTTTCGTCCACGGCATAGCCGAACATGATGCCCTGATCGCCGGCACCGTCGCGGTCCACGCCCTGGCTGATGTGGGCCGACTGTTCGTGCAGGTAATTATGGACGTGGCAGGTGTTCCAGTGGAACTTTTCCTGTTCGTAACCGATGTCGCGGATCGTGTCGCGGGCGATCTGCGTGACCCGGCCCATGTATTCGCCCAGCTTCTTCTGATCGCTCAGGCCGATTTCGCCGCCGATGACCACGGTGCCGGTGGTGGCAAAAGCCTCGCAGGCGACACGGGCGGCCGGATCCTCGGCCAGCAGCGAATCCAGGATCGCGTCGGAAATCTGATCGCACAATTTGTCGGGGTGCCCCTCGGATACGGATTCCGAGGTGAACACGTAATTCTGTCTGGCCATGGTGAAGGTGCTCCGTTGAATGACGCCGCCACGCCAGGAAGCCGTTGTGACGGTCAGGGGCCAGCGTTAGTTCACCGCGCGCATGGCGTCAACGGGGCCGCTGCGTCGGCGGTTCGCGGCCAGCGCCAGCAGGGCCAGGCCAAGCGCCGGCCAATCACCCCAGCGCGACCAGGGCGTCGGGGGCAGGGGGGCCGGCAGGCTGGTGTCGATCCGCCCGATCAGGTTCAGTCCCAGGGTGGCGCGCAGCCCCCCCCGCGGATCGATGACCGCCGAAACCCCGGTATTCGCCACCCGCAGCAACGGCAGGCCGGATTCGATGGCGCGCAGCCGCGCTTGTGCCAGATGCTGCCATGGACCCGACAACGTGCCGAACCAGGCGTCGTTGGTGATTTGCAACAGCCATTGCGGCCGCTCCGCCCCCGTGATCAGGTGGCGCGAGAAAACCGCCTCATAGCAGATCAGCGGCTGCATGGGCGGCAGCCTTCCCAGATTCAGCACCTGCGGACCATGACCGGCGGAAAAGCCGAAACCATGTTGCGCGGCAAAGGCGCGGATACCGAAGCGCGCCAGAACGTCCCCCCAGGGCGTGTATTCGCCAAAGGGCACCAGGTGGAACTTGTCATAGACCGGTCCGATGCCGGCCTGGCTGAATTCGGTCAGGCTGTTGTAATAGCGACTGCCTTCGCTGCGCTGGATGCCCAGGATGACGGGTGCCCCGACATGGACAGCAATGTCCTGGGGCGCGCTGCCGGCCTGATCCAGCAGGAAGTTCACCGCCGTTTCCGGCCAGATCACGGCATCGGGTGCCGGTCGGCCCGGGTCGCGCGCGGCTGACAGCTCCAGCAGGCGTTGCAGGAAGATCTCGGACCAATAGGGATCCCATTTCAGCGCCTGCACGGCATCTGGCTGCACCAGGCGCAGGTGCAGGCCGGTGTCGGCGGGCAGCGGGCGGGAAAGCCGTGCCATCCCGCCGCTGAAGGTGGCGCCGATCAAAAGCACGCTCAGAAAGGTGCCCGGCAGCGCGCCGCGCAGCTGCCGCGCCCCGCCACGCCAGAAGATCAGCGGCAGCACCGCCGCCAGCATGGTCAGCCCGCTGAGCCCGATCGATCCCAGTGCCGCCGCCAGCTGCGCCGCAGGCGTGTCGATCCAGATATGGCCGGTCAACGCCCAGGGCAGGCCGGTAAAGATCCAGCCGCGCAGCCAATCCGACGCCACCATCAGCGGGGCGAAAGCCAGCCCGGGGCGCGGAAAGCCGGGCCAGAACCGGGCCGCAAGCCCGGCGGGCACAGCCCAGAACAGCGCCCCGCCCGCCGCCATGAACGCCAATGCGAATGGGGCCATCCAACCGTAGACTTCCGGCTCAACCAGGAACGGTTCGACGATCCAGGACATCGCCAGGGCAAAATGGCCAAGGCCTGCGGCAAAGCCGTGCCAGGCCGCCAGACGCCAGTCGCATGTCTGTGCAATGCGCCAGCACAGAACTGCCAGCGCCGCCAGCGTCAGCGGCCAGAGGCCCCATGGCGCCTGTCCAAGCGCCGCGGCCGCCCCCAGAACCAGGCTGAGCATCAGGGCGGGCAGCGCCGGGCGCTTGCGCCGTGCGACGGCCTTGGCGGTCATGGCCGGGGTCTAGTCCTGGGCTGGCGCCGCATCGTCAGGGGTCGCCGCAGTGTCCTCGGCGGCGGCAGCGTCGATCGCTGCGGCCTTGGCGCGACTTTTGCGCGGTGCGCGCGGCTTGGCCGGGGCGTCATCTGCGGCCTTGCGCGGCGCGCGCTTGCGGGCGGGCTTTGCAGGCATTTCGGCATCGGCCGCGGGCGTGGCGGCAGTCGGACCTTCGGCCGCGGCATCGGCCTCTGCCTCGGCAACGGGGGCGGGCTGCTCTGCGGCTGCCTTGGCGGCCCGGGGCTTGCGCTTGCGCACCGGCTTGGCCGGGGCTTCACCGGCCGCCTCGACCACGGCCTGCGGCGCGACCCGGCCTTCGGCGGAATGGGCCGCGTCGGCTGCCGTGTTATCGCTCTGGGCAAGCGCATCAGCGGGGCTTGCCGCTGCGGGCGTCGCCTCTGGCTCGGCCGCCTGTGGTGCCGGTGCGGCCGAAGGCTCGGGCGCGGGTTCGGCCAAGGAGGTTACCGTTATCGCATCCTCGGCCGACTCCTCGGCAGCGCTGTCCAGAAAGCCGGGGCGAAAGGCGCGGGTCATGAATTCGGGCACATGGTCACCCAGACCCATGATCGGGTGGCGATCGCCCCGCCGATCATCGCGGCGTTCTTCACGCCGATCCTCGCGCCGGTCGTCCCTGCGCGTGTCATCCCTGCGCGTGTCATCCCTGCGCGTGTCGTGGCTGCGCTCGCGGCGGTCGTCGCGCGGGCGCTCGCGAGTGTCGACGGCGGCTGGCTGCTGTTCCGCGTTACGGCTTTCGCTGCGCTGTTCGACGCGCGGGGCGGCGGTGTCCGCGGCCTCGTTGCGACGGTTGCGACGATCGCCCCGCTCGCGGTCGCGGCCCCGCTCGCGGCGGCCATTCTCGCGCGGACGCGGGGCCGATTGCGCTGCCGCCGACAGGGCAAATCCCTCGGGCACCGGGCTGCGGGGCAATGTCTGCTTCACCAGTGCCTCGATGGCCGTCAGGTATTTTTCGTCGGCTGGCGTCGCCAGCGAAATGGCGGTGCCTTCGCGCCCGGCCCGGCCGGTGCGGCCGATACGGTGGACATAATCCTCGGCATGGGAGGGCAGGTCAAAGTTGAACACATGGCTGACCGCCGGAATGTCCAGCCCGCGCGCCGCCACGTCCGAGGCGATCAGAAAGCGTAGCTTGCCCTCGCGGAAATCCTCGAGCGTGGCCATGCGGTGGCGCTGGTCAAGGTCGCCGTGGATCGGCGCGGCGTCAAAACCGTGCGCTTTCAGCGATTTGGCCAGGATATCGACATCGACCTTTCGGTTGCAGAAGATGATCGCATTCTTCAGCCCCTCGCCCTCGGCGCGGATCAGGGCGCGCAGCAGTTCGCGTTTCTGCTTGGCGGTCTGATCGCGGCGGGTAGGGGTGATTTCCACCAGCTTCTGGGTGATGGTTTCGCTGGTCGTGGCCTGACGGGCAACCTCGATGCGTTCGGGCGAATGCAGGAAGGTGTCGGTGATGCGCTCGATCTCTGGCGCCATGGTGGCCGAAAAGAACAGCGTCTGGCGGGTAAAGGGCGTCAGCTGGAAAATGCGTTCGATGTCGGGGATGAAACCCATGTCCAGCATGCGGTCGGCTTCGTCCACCACCATGATCTGCACGCCGGTCAGCAACAGCTTGCCGCGTTCGAAATGGTCCAGCAACCGTCCCGGGGTGGCGATCAGCACATCGACGCCGCGGTCGATCAGCTTGTCCTGTTCGCCGAAGCTGACGCCGCCGATCAGCAGCGCCTTGGTCAGGCGGGTGTGCTTGGCATAGATGTCGAAATTCTCGGCCACCTGTGCGGCCAGTTCGCGGGTGGGACACAGCACCAGGCTGCGCGGCATGCGCGCCCGGGCACGGCCGCGACCCAGCAGGGTGATCATCGGCAGGGTGAAACTGGCGGTCTTGCCGGTGCCCGTCTGTGCAATGCCCAAAACATCGCGGCCTTCCAGCGCCGGGGGAATCGCACCGGCCTGGATCGGCGTCGGCGATTCATAGCCAGCCTCGGAAATGGCCTTGAGAACCTTGGGGTCCAGCTTCAGATCGGAAAATTTGGTCATGCAGGGCTTTCGTATCATTGCGCGGGACAGGCCCACGACATTCTTTTGCGTCCAGTGCCGCGCCCGCGCCTTGGGTCATGCGGCCGTTCGGGACGCAATTTCCGCACGCCCCTTGCCTTGTCTGCCGGATGCAGACAGTCGCGACCTATCGGAAAACCCGCCGAACGTCAATCTGATGCACCGACAAGTGCGCCAATGGGGGCAGAGGTTGACGGCATGTCGGCGCAGGCGCTATCCCCGGACGATCTTACGGATGGAAGCCATGAACCTCTTTTCGGATATCCGCGCGCTGGTCATCGATGCCCTGGCGCAGATGGAGCAGGCAGGCGAGCTGCCCGCCGGTCTTGATACCACCGCCGTCACTGTCGAGCCGCCGCGCGACGCCGCCCATGGCGACATGGCCACCAATGCGGCGATGGTCCTGGCCAAACCGGCCGGAAGAAAGCCGCGCGACATCGCCGAGGCGCTGGCCCGCAGGTTGTCGGCCGATCCCCGCATCGCTTCGGCCGAGGTGGCGGGGCCGGGTTTTCTGAACCTGCGCCTGCCTGCGGATGCCTGGCGGCAGGTGGTCCGGGCGGCCTTGGAACGCGGGGCGGATTACGGACGCTCGCAGATGGGCCGTGGTCGGCGCATCAATGTCGAGTTCGTATCTGCCAACCCGACCGGACCCATGCATGTCGGCCACACCCGTGGCGCCGTGTTCGGCGATGCGCTGGCGGCGCTGCTGGCCTTTGCCGGCCATGATGTCACGCGCGAATACTACATCAACGACGGCGGCGCCCAGGTCGATGTGCTGGCGCGCTCGGCCTATGAACGCTACCGCGAGGCCCATGGGCTGGAACCCGAAATCCGCGAGGGGCTGTATCCGGGCGATTACCTGATCCCCGTGGGCGAGGCGCTGAAGCAGAAATATGGCGCCAGCCTGCTGGACCGTCCTGAATCGGAATGGCTGGCCGAGGTGCGGGACTTCGCGACCGACGCGATGATGGACATGATCCGCGAGGATCTGGCACTGCTGAACGTGCATATGGACGTGTTTTCCAGCGAGAAGGCGCTTTACGGCACCGGCCGGATCGAGGCGGCGATCGCTCGCCTGCGCGACATGGACATGATCTATGAAGGCGTTCTGGAACCGCCCAAGGGCAAGACGCCCGAGGATTGGGAGCCGCGCGAACAGACGCTGTTCCGCTCGACCGCCTATGGCGATGACGTTGACCGGCCGGTGCGCAAGTCGGATGGCTCCTGGACGTATTTCGCGCCCGACATCGCCTATCACTGGGACAAGATCGATCGCGGCTTCGACGAGCTGATCGATGTCCTGGGCGCCGACCATGGCGGCTATGTCAAGCGGATGACGGCGGCGGTGCGGGCGCTGTCGGGGGGCCGGGTGCCTCTGGACGTCAAGCTGATCCAGCTGGTCAAGCTGTTCAAGAACGGCGAGCCCTTCAAGATGTCCAAGCGCGCCGGCACCTTCGTGACCCTGCGCGACGTCGTCGAACAGGCCGGCGCCGATGTGACACGGTTTCACATGCTGACCCGCAAGAACGACGCGGCGCTGGATTTCGATTTCGACAAGGTGCTGGAACAATCCAAGGACAACCCGGTCTGGTATGTCCAGTATGCAAGCGCCCGGGTGAATTCCGTGCTGAACCGCGCTGCCGAAATCGGCGTCGACACCACGGATGCATCGCTGGCACAGGCCGATCTGACCCGGCTGGGTCACGCCGCAGAGCTGGATCTGATGCGCAAGGTGGCCGAATGGCCGCGCACGGTCGAAATTGCCGCCCGCGCCAACGAGCCTCATCGGATCGCGTTCTTCCTGTATGACATCGCCTCGGACCTGCATTCGCTGTGGAACCGCGGCAACGACGATCTGTCGCTGCGTTTCGTGCAAGAGGGCGACATCGCCACGACGGCAGCGAAAATCGCATTGGCCCGAGCCGTCGGCGTTGTCATTTCGGCCGGTCTTGGTATCTTGGGGGTAACTCCGGCCAGGGAAATGCGCTGATAAAGGCGCCCGCCGGGGGATCGAGCAGCAACGCACAGCGTCGGGTCAACCGGCAGGCAGGCAGGAATGACGGTAGTAGACTTCCGCTCTTCGGGCGGGTTCGACGGGGCGCAGCCGCAGCGGCGGGCGCGCGAATACACGCATGGCCATGCCCCGCAGGACCATCATGACGACTGGCAGCACGATGCCTGGGATCGCCACGCGCTGGACGATCAGGCCGAGGCGCTGATCGATTCGCCCTCCTTGCTGGGGCGGTTGTCCCGGCTGACCCATTATCTTGGGGCGCTGATCTCTGTTGGCCTGATGGTTGTGCTGGCGGTCTGGGGATTCAAGCTGGTGGTCCGCGATGTTTCGGGCGTGCCGGTGATCCGCGCGATCGAGGGCGAGGCCCGCACCGCGCCGGACAACCCCGGGGGCGAGTTGAGCGATCACACCGGGCTTGCGGTGAATGTGGTTGCCGCCGGCGACCGGCCGGGACGTGCGGATACGGTGGCGATTGCGCCGCCGGCAACCGGTCTTGACGCGCAGGATGTCCCGATGGGCGAATTGGGCGCCACCGCGCAGCCTGCTGCGAATCCCGTCGAACTGCCGGTGCTGGACGAGCCGGCGCGCGTGATCGCTCGCCCGGATTCGGAAGCCGCCAAGGTCACCGAGGCCCTGGTGTCGGATGCCCCTGCGGCCGAGGATGCCGTGAACGAGGTCGTTACCGATCTTTCGGGCAATGAAACCCGTGACGTTGCGATCAGCGCGGCCCTGGCAGAGGCCGTGGCTGCCCCCACTGCCGTTCCTGCCGGGGGCGTCGCCGAATCGCCGCGCCCGGCCCCGCGACCTCGCAGGGTCGCCACTGCCGCCAATGCGCCGGCCCCGGCCGCGAACCCCGCGGCTCAGGCCCAGGCACCCGAGGCGCCGGTTCAGCCCCCGCCTGCTGCGGCGCAGGTGGCGCCCGGCGCACCGATGGTGCAGATCGGGGCCTTTGACAGCGATGCGCTTGCTCGGGGCGAATGGGATCGCGTGTCGGGCAAGTTCGGCGCCCTGTTTGCGGGCAAAGCCCGCGTAGTGCAAGAGGCACAAAGCGGTGGCAGAACCTTCTGGCGTCTGCGCGCGGCCGGTTTCGCGTCCAAGGATGACGCACGGCGCTTTTGCGCGGCCCTGATTGCCGAAGGCGTCGACTGCATCCCGGCGACGGCGAAATGACGGCTCGATAATGGCAATCTCTGCCACGATACTGGGGGGAATCGCCGGGCCCGACCTGTCGGCGGCAGAACGCGATTTCTTTCGCGCAGCCAATCCCTGGGGCTTCATCCTGTTCGGGCGCAATATCGACACGCCCGACCGGCTGCGCCGGCTGACCGACACGCTGCGCCAGACCGTTGGCCGCGATGCGCCCATCCTGATCGATCAGGAAGGCGGACGGGTGCAACGCATGCGTTCGCCGCATTGGACCGATTGGCCGGCCCCGCTGGATCAGGCACAGCGCGGGGCCCGTGCGGTCTGGCTGCACCATTTCCTGATGGCACAGGAGCTGCGCGCGGTCGGGATCGATGCCGATTGCGCCCCGGTGCTGGATATCGCCCGACCGGAGACGCATCCCTTCTTGCGCAACCGGTGCCTGGGGCCGGATGCGGAAACCGTCATCCGTCTGGGGCGCACGGCGGCCGAGGGCCTGCTGGCCGCAGGGGTGTTGCCGGTGGTCAAGCACATGCCGGGCCACGGTCGCGCCCGCGTCGACAGCCATCACGACCTGCCAGTGGTCGAGGCGTCGCTGGACGAGCTGATGCAGACCGATTTCGCCCCGTTTCGTGCGCTGGCCGACCTGCCGCTGGCAATGACGGCGCATATCCGTTTCACGGCGCTGGACGATGCGCCGGCAACCGCCTCGGCGCCGGTGATCGGGATGATCCGGCGTGATCTTGGCTTTGACGGTCTGCTGATGACCGATGACATCGGCATGCAGGCATTGTCGGGCACGCCCGGCGCGCGCGCCGCGGCCGCGATCGCGGCGGGGTGCGACCTGGTGCTGTCCTGCAACGAAACGCCCGCGCAGATGCAGGCCATTGTCGATGCGGCCGGCACCATGTCGGCGGCTGCCAGCCGCCGCGGCCAGGCCGCCTTGGCGCGGCGCGTGGCCCCGCCGCCGGCCGACAGTTCCAGCCTGCGGGCCGAACTGGCGGCCATGGGCGGGCTGGCGGCCTGAGCGATTGACTATGCGCGGGCGATCGCCGATTCTGGGGCCGCTGCCTCGCCCGGATCTGCCATGACCAAGGTGCCCTATCTGACCCCCGTGCCTGACCCGGAACCCGATGTGGCGGCGCATTTGCCGGGGCTTGATGCGGCCGGCATTCGTCATCAGGACGAGGTGCTGGTGGTGGATGTCTCGGGATTCGAGGGGCCGCTGGACCTGCTGTTGAGCCTGTCGCGCCTGCAAAAGGTCGACCTGATGCAGATTTCGGTGCTGGAACTGGCCAATCAGTATCTGGATTTCGTCGAAAGGGCCCGGGCGCTGCGCATCGAGCTGGCGGCGGATTATCTGGTCATGGCCGCGTGGCTGGCCTTTCTGAAGTCGCGGCTGCTGTTGCCGCCGGATCCGCTGGCCGAAGGCCCTTCGGCCAAAGATATGGCCGCGCATCTGGCCTTTCAGCTCGAGCGGCTGTCTGCCATGCGTGAAGCATCGGCGCGGCTGATGGCGCGCGATCGCCTGGGCCAGCAGCGCTTTGCGCGCGGGGCGCCGGAAACCATATCGCGACGGCGCCAAGTGGCCTGGCAGGCCGGGCTGATCGACCTGATGCGCGCCTATGCCCGGCTGCGCACGCGCGACGAATTCCGCCCCTATGCCTTCGACCGACGCGATGTTTTCACGATGGAGCAGGCACTGGAACAGGTGCGGGGGCTGATCGGCTTTGCCGGCGACTGGACCGAACTGGCCGCCTTTCTGCCGCAGGGATGGGACGGCGAGCCCGCCCGCCGCCGCTCGGCCACGGCCGCAACCTTTGCCGCCGCGCTTGAACTTGCGCGGCAGGGGGCGCTGGACATACATCAGGCAGAAACCTTTGCCCCGATAAGCCTTCGCAAGCGTCCGACATGACCGAAGATGCTGCCGACTGCGACCTGCAGCGCCTTGTTCCCCCGCCCATGCACCAGCAGGAACGCATGGTCGAGGCGGTGCTTTTTGCCGCGGCCGAACCGATGAGCCCGCGCGAGATTGCCGCGCGCCTTCCCATGGGATGCGATGTCCCCGAGGTGCTGGCGACGTTGCGGCAGCGCTATGCCGGCCGGGGTGTCGAACTGACGCGCGTGGGCGATGCCTGGGCGTTTCGCACGGCTGGCGATCTGGGGTTCCTGATGCAGGAGCAGGTGACCGAAACCCGTCGGCTGTCGCGCGCGGCGACCGAAACCCTGGCGATCATCGCCTATCACCAGCCGGTCACCCGCGCCGAGATCGAAGAGATTCGCGGCGTGGCCGTCAGCAAGGGCACGCTGGACCAGCTGATCGAGATGGGCTGGGTGCGCATTGGGCGCCGACGGCAGACCCCGGGTCGGCCGGTGACCTTTGTGGTGACCGAATCGTTTCTGGATCATTTCGGGCTGGAAAGCGCCCGCGACCTGCCGGGTCTGGCCGAGTTGCGCGCGGCGGGGCTGCTGGATTCGCGGCCGCCGGCCGATCTGGCGCCCCGCCTGTTCCCCGAGGCCGATGAGGATGAGGACGATGCGCCAGAGGCCACGGCCCATGACCTTTTCGACGACGACTGACAGCCAAAGGCACCCAGGATGAAACTTGACCGTCTGTTCACCCCGTTCCGCCGCCTGCTGGCCAGGCTGATCCCGCCCGGCAAGGCCCGCGCCGCGCAGCCTTCGCGCAAGACGCAGTCGCGCCCGGCGCCGCAACAGGCCGCGCGCGAAGCTGCCAAACGCGCCCGCAAGGCTGCCCGGATCAGTCGCCGGTCGCGCTAGGCGAATTGCTTGGCCAGTTTCAGCCCCTGGCCCTGATAATTCGAGGCGATGCCGCTGCCGTAAAGCCGTTCGGGGCGTTCGGCCATGCGTTCATAGACCAGACGGCCGACCACCTGACCGTGTTCCAGCGCAAACGGGGCCTCGTGGCAGCGCACTTCCAGCACGCCCCGCGCGCCCTGGCCGGGACCATGGCCGAAACCGGGATCGAAGAAGCCGGCGTAATGCACGCGAAATTCGCCCGCCATCGCCAGATAGGGGGCCATTTCGGCGGCATGATCGGGCGGAATGGCGACCGATTCGCGGCTGACAAGGATATAAAAGGCGCCGGGATCCAGGATCAGCTGACCATCGCGGGTGCGCAACTCGTCCCAGAAATCCTGGGCGCGATAGGCGCCGATGCGGTCCAGATCGATGACGCCACTGTGGGGCCGGGCGCGATAGCCCACCAGATCGCCCTCGGCCGGCCGCAGATCGACGGAAAAGCCCAGGCCGTCGTCGATCAGCGCCGGTCCGCTGACCAGGGGTTCGCGCGCATGTAGTGCACGCAGATCGTCATCGGACAGAAGGGCCTGACCTTCCCGCAGGCGCAGCTGGTTCAGGCGCATTCCTGGCCGGACCAGCACCGAAAAACTGCGCGGGCAGATCTCGGCATAGATCGGGCCGTCGTAGCCTTGGGGCAGTCGGTCGAACTCGGTGCCCTCGTCGGTGATCAGCCGCGTCAGCAGATCCAGCCGTCCGGTCGAGCTTTTGGCATTGGCGACCGCGTCAAGACCCGGGGGCAGGGCCAGCCGTTCCATCAGCGGCACCAGATAGACGCACCCTTTTTCCAGAACCGCGCCATTCGACAGGTCCATGCGGTGCATTTCAAAATCTGCCAGGCGTTGGTGGACGCTGCGACCACGCCCCGCCAGAAAGGATGCGCGCAGGCGCCAGGCAGACCGGCCCAGCCGCAAATCAAGGCTGGCCGGCTGGATCTGTTCGGGCAGGATCGGCGCCTCGGCACGAATGACGCCGGCCTCGATCAACTGCCGCAGCCGGCTATCTGGCAGGACACCGTTCACGCCTATCCCCCCTTGGCAAAAGGAAACGCCCACCCCGAAGCGGGATGGGCGTTTTCGGAATGGTCGGGCCGGCGAGATTCGAACTCGCGGCCTTCCGCCCCCCAGACGGACGCGCTAACCAGGCTGCGCCACGGCCCGACGAGGCGCATATAGAGCCAAGCGTCGGTCCAGCACAAGGGGCCATGCACGGAAATTTCGGGATATTCTTCGGCTTGTGACCCTGCCGAGACAGCAGGGCCGAAACGGGCTGCGACATGCGGCTAAAGCATCGCGCGCAGCCGGGTGCGCAGCTCGGCGACACCTTCGGGCAGCGGCACACCCCGCATCTCGAAAGCATCGAGGGCAAGGGCGGTCAAGGTCAGACGATCCAGCCAGGCAGGGGCAGGGGCAGCAGCTGCTGCGGACGGGGGGCATTCGTCGAAAAGCGGAAGGCTGTCGGGGGCCGGCCGCATCCGCCGGCGGCTTGCGCGCGCAGGTCGGTCCGCCGAAGCTGGGTCCGACGGCCTGGGCGCGTCTGCGTTTTCCGGCCGTGGGGATCGGTCGACAAGCGTTATGGTATCGGCGGCCGCTTCGGACGATTCGCCCAGGCGCACGGCCCCGATGCGGCGCAGACCGGCGCCGCGGTCGCCGGCAATCAGACGTTTGGCACCGCGAATGCTCAACCCCTCTTCCCGCATGACCTGACACAGGCCGGCGACCAGTCGCACGTCATCGGGACGGTAATATCGCCGGCCATCGGCGCGCTTGACCGGTGCCAGCTGTGCGAATTGCGTTTCCCAATACCGCAACACATGCGGCGCGACGCCCACGAGGCGCGAAACCTCTCCGATCGAACGAAAGGCGTCGGGGGATTTGCTCATCTGCCCTTACGCTTGTTCCCAGCGGCGACGCGATCCTTCATCAGATGCGACGGCCTGAACGACAGAACCCGGCGCGGGGTGATCGGCACTTCCTCGCCGGTCTTGGGATTGCGGCCGATGCGTTCGTTCTTTTCCCGAACCGAGAAGGTGCCAAAGGATGAAATCTTGACCTGTTCGCCGCGCACCAGCGCATCTGAGATATGACCAAGCACGCTTTCGACCAGCTGTGCCGATTCATGGCGCGACAGGCCGACCTCGCGAAACACGGCTTCCGCCAGGTCCATGCGGGTCAGAGTGGATTCGCTCATATCGGAAACCTCTTGAATGGTGCGAAGGATGGGTTCTTTGCAGCGTCAAGTCAACAACTGGCACCCGATTCCGTTCCACAGAGGCTAGAATTCTGCCATGATTTTCGCACCTTACTGGCAAAGACCTGCCATCCCTAATGCACCAGCAGCCGGCAGGCGCGAAGAATCGGCGCCAAATTCATGAAATTGCGCGAAATTATTCGACCATCTGGGCAGTAAATGGGCGAAAGCTGAGCGGTTGGGGCCTACCAGCGCAGGACCACCGCGCCCCAGGCGAGCCCGCCCCCGATCGCTTCGGCCACCAGCACGTCACCGGGGCGGAAGCGGCCCGCGCTATTGGCGACCGACAAGGCCAGCGGGATCGAGGCGGCAGAGGTATTGCCATGGTCGGCCACGGTCAGGACGACCTTGTCCATCGGCAGTTGCATGCGCTTGGCGGTGGCCTCGATGATGCGCAGATTTGCCTGGTGCGGCACCAGCCAGTCCACCTGGGCTGGACCGAGCCCGGCCTTGTCCAGCGCGCGATGCGCGGTGTCCGCCAGCTTTTCGACCGCATGCCGAAAGACCAGATTACCCTGCATGCGCAACTGCCCGGCTGTGCCCGTCGAGGCAACCCCTCCGTCCACATAAAGCAGATCGCGGAACTGCCCGTCACTGTTCAGATCCGTGGCCAGAATGCCCCGATCTTCGCTGCAACCGGCTGCCTCTGTGGCCTCAAGCACCACGGCGCCCGCGCCGTCCCCGAACAGCACGCAGGTGCCGCGATCGGTCCAGTCCATGATGCGGCTGAATGTCTCGGCGCCGATCACCAGCACCCGATCGGCCAGTCCGGCGCGGATCATGGCATCGGCATTGGCCAGGGCATAGACAAAGCCGGCGCAGACGGCCTGAATGTCATAGGCAAAGCCGCGCCTCATGCCGAGGCCGGCCTGCACCATGGTGGCGACGGATGGAAAGGTCAGGTCGGGGGTCGAGGTGGCGACGATGATGGCGTCGATGTCCTGGGCCGCCATGTCGGCATTGTCCAGCGCCGCGCGGGCGGCGGCCAGTCCCAGATCGCTGGTGCGCTGATCGGGCGCGGCAAAGTGGCGCCGCTCGATCCCGGTGCGGGCGCGGATCCATTCGTCGCTGGTGTCCAGCTTGTCCTCGAACCAGGTATTTTCGACCACGCGTTCGGGCAGGTAATGGCCGGTTCCCCGGATGATCGCACGCCGCATCAGGACACTCCTTCGCTTGCCTTGCCGTCGCCGGCGCAGACCGCGGCGGATTGCGCCACCCGCGCCGCCAGCCGGTCCTGAAAGCCCGATTGCGCCAGCTGGAATGCCAGCTTGATCGCCGCCGATACGCCGGTGGCGTCGGCCGAGCCATGCGATTTGACCACGGTGCCGTTCAGCCCCAGAAAAACGCCGCCGTTGACCCGGCGCGGATCGATGCGCTTTTGCAGGCGCTTCAACGAGCCCATTGCCAGCAGTGCGGCGAATTTCGACAGGATCGACTTGTTGAAGGCTTCCTTCAGCAGCTCGCCCACCAGCTTGGCAGTGCCTTCGCCGGTTTTCAGCGCAACATTGCCGGTAAATCCGTCGGTGACGATGACATCCACCCGGTCCGAAGGCAGATCGCCCCCTTCGACAAAGCCGATATAGTCGAAATTCGCCGCCGCGGCGGCGGCCGGCATCAGCTCATGAGCCTGTTTCAGCTCGGGCCGGCCCTTGTGCTCCTCGGTTCCCACGTTCAGCAGGCCGACCCGGGGGCGGCTCAGCCCAAAACCGTTGCGGGCGTAGGATGCGCCCATCAGCGCATAGGTCAGCAGGTCCTGGGCATCGGCCCGGATATCGGCGCCGACATCCAGCATGACGTTGAAGCCTTGCGGATTGCGCGACGGCCACAGGCAGGCGATGGCAGGGCGGTTTACCCCCGGCAGCCGGCGCAGCCGCAGCATCGACATCGCCATCAATGCGCCGGTATTGCCGCAAGACACGGCCACAGTCGCCTCGCCCTGACGGACCGATTCGATTGCCGACCACATCGAGGTGCCTTCGCCCTTGCGCAGCACCTGGCTGGGCTTGTCGTCCATCGTCACGACGCCGCGGGCGTCGCGCAGGTCGCAGCGCTCGCCCAGACCGGGCCGGCGGGCGATCAGGCGGTGCAGTTCGTCGACCGGACCGTGGACGATGAAGCGGATGTCGGGATTCTTCTCGGCGCTGGCAGCGATGCCGGCGACCACCGCGGCCGGACCCCGGTCGCCCCCCATCGCATCAACAGAGATCACCACGCCGCCCTTGGATTCAAGGGCGCGCGGCAGGGTCGTATTCGCTGCCGAGGTCATTTCCGCGGTCGGCTCAGGCCGCGTCTTCGTCCAGATCGACCTCATTGGCCTGCGCGACGACCTCGCGGCCGTCATAATGACCGCACGAGGGGCAGACGTGGTGCGGGCGCTTCAGCTCGCCGCAGTTGGTGCATTCGTTCGGGTTACCGGCAACCAGGGCATCATGCGAACGGCGCATGTTGCGGCGCGAGCGGGTAACTCGGTTCTGAGGGACGGCCATGTCTCAACCTCAAGGTTCGGGGGGCAACCCTGCTGGGTGGCCCCGGATTCGTTATCGGGTCTGATGGCGGGCATAGGCCACTGGAGCGTGGGCCGCAAGACGATAAACGGTCGTTCAGCGGGGCCGCGGTCCGGGATTCCCCCGCCGGTCGAATGAGCGCGGGAAAATAGCGGTATTCTACGATTCCGCAAGCGGAAACTTGCGCCCCCTAGCGTCCCAGCTTTGCGTGCACCTCGTCCAGGTCGATTTCGCCCAGCGGCAGCTTGTTGTCGGGATCGTCAAAATCGTAACGGAACAGCTGGAAATCCTTCTTGTAGATTTCCCACATGAGATGTTGCGACAGATCGTCGAAGAAATCGCTGACCTTGTGGGCGCGGCGGGGGCCGTGGCCTTCGGATTCGTTGAACCGCGGCACCTGCGCCAGGTCCAGCGGCACGCGCACGGGGGCAGCCTCCAGCACCTGCTGCATGCCTTCGTTGAACTTTTCGGTGAAGAAGATGCGGTCATAGCGGCCGCCGTTGACGATGAAGGTCGAAATATGGCCCGACATCGACGACCAGTGGATGTCCGGCTCCATCGGGCGGCGCCAGCGGATGGTATCGCGGGCAAACAGCAGAAACCGGCGAAAGCTCTTGATCTGGTCGAAGTCAAATCCGTTCTCGGGGCTGCCGACGTCGATGCCGTAACGTTGCGCCAGCTGCGGCACCAGATTGCCGCGATAGCGCCTGCCATTGCGCTGGATCCCGGCGATCTTGTCGAAGAACGACGACAGGATGCGGGCATAGGGGTTGCGCACACAGGTGAATGTCAGCGTTTGCCGGCCCTTGACCGCAGCTTCGATCAGCGGCTGGCTTTCCGGCTGGCTCCATTTGTGCAGGCCAGTGGTGGCGTCATGAATGTCGCCATCGAAAAAACGGCCATGATCGGAATGGAACATGATCTGCCCGATGGTCGAGCAGGCGCATTTTGGCACCACGCGATAGATCATGCTTGCGCTTTCGGTCATCCATGTGCCGGGAAAACCCATGCGTTCCTGTCCCTTGCAGCTGCGGCGGCGGCCGGGCGTTCCGGGGTGGCTTGCCCGGCCCGGCAAAATCGGTAAGGACAGAAAGCAAATCGACGGGACAGTTGCAACCTGCCGCGTGACCGGGCTGCGCGGAACGGACAAGAACATGGCGCGCATCGCCTTCATCCTTCTGTGTCACAAGGATCCCGACGGGGTGATCGCGCAGGCGCGGCGTCTGACCGCGGCGGGCGATTGCGTTGCCATCCATTTCGATGCGCGTTCGCCCGCCCGAGACTTTGCCCGCATCCGCGCGGCCCTGGTCGACAACCCGGCGGTGCTGCTGGCGCCGCGGCGGTGGAAATGCGGCTGGGGCGAATGGTCGCTGGTCGCCGCCACCATCGCCACCGTGCGCGCCGCGCTGGAACGGTTTGCCGACGCCACGCATTTCTACATGCTGTCGGGCGACTGCATGCCGATCAAATCGGCCGAATATGCCCATGCCCTGCTGGACCGCGACGATTGCGATTATATCGAACACGTCGATTTCTTCGGCTCGGACTGGATCAAGACCGGGCTCAAGGAAGAACGGCTGATCTATCGGCACTGGTTCAACGAGCGCACGCAGCCGCGGCGTTTCTATGCCAGTCTTGATTGGCAAAAGCGGCTGCGGCTCGAGCGCGAAGTGCCGGCTGACATCCAGGTGATGATCGGTTCGCAGTGGTGGTGCCTGCGCCGTCGCACGATCGAAAAGGTGCTCGAGTTCTGCGCCGCCCGCCCCGAGGTGATGCGCTTTTTCGCGACGACATGGGTGCCGGACGAAACCTTCTTTCAGACCGTGGTGCCGCATGTGGTGCCCCGGCGCGAGATACGGGCGCGCACGCTGACCTATCTGCTGTTTACCGACTACGGCATGCCGGTCAATTTCTACAATGACCACTACGACCTGCTGCTTGGTCAGGATTGCCTGTTCGCGCGCAAGATCAGCCCCGAGGCGTTGGTCTTGCGCGAACGGCTGGGCGCGCTGTGGGCAGCGCGGGGCGTGCATTTCCCGATCTCGAACGAGGCGACGGGGCTTTACCGCTTTCTGACCGGGCGTGGTCGTGTCGGACGGCGTTTCGGGCAGAGGTTCTGGGAAACCGAAGGCGCGCTGGCCGGCCGTCGCAGCGTGTTGCTGATCGTGTCCAAGAAGTGGCATGTCGCCAAGCGCCTGACCGCCGCGATACGCGCCCGAACCGCAATTCCGGCCGTGGATTTCCTGTTCAACGAACTTTCCGCGCATCTGCCCGATCTGGGCGGCGTCGAAACCACGCTGGAAAAGCGCGATCGCCACCGCCGCGCGCTGATCCGGCTGCTGTTCGATCATTTCGACAGCGATCGGCTGGCGCTGTGTCTGGATCCATCGGCGCTGCACCTGATCCAGGATCTGATGAAGGATCGCGTGGAAACCCGCCTGCTGCTGATCGATTCGCGCTTTGACGATGCCTATTTGCGCGGCCATATCGCCCGCGTGGGCCTGGCGGGTGCGCAGACCCCGCCCGAGGTGATCGAGCGGTTGTTGCCGACCGTGCGCGCCGACCTGATGCACGAGGCCGAGCGGCTGCGCGATCTGGACCTTGATGCCTTGCACACGATTGCGCCCTGGTGCAGCGCCCAGGACAATGCGGCCGCGCTGGCGCGTTTTCTGGATGTCCCGGCCGAGGTCGCGCTGGACCTGGCCCGTACTGATCATCTGTTCAGCGATTAAGGAGCGATCCGATGCCCGCCTATGATCCCGACAACATCTTTGCCCGCATCCTGCGCGGGGAAATCCCCAATGACACGGTGCTGGAAACCGAACACAGCCTGGCGTTCCGCGACATCCGCCCGCAGGCCCCGGTCCATGTGCTGGTGATCCCCAAGGGGCCCTATGTCAGCTATGACGATTTCGCCGCCAATGCCTCGGACGCCGAGATTGTCGACTTTACCCGTGCGGTCGCGCGCGTGGCCCGAGACATGGGGGTCGATCTGGACCATGGCCAGGGTTTCCGCGCCATCACCAACGCCGGACGCGATGGCGTGCAAGAGGTGCCGCATTTCCATCTGCACATCCTGGGCGGGCAACCCATGGGGCGGATGGTCAACCTGCCTTAGTCCGCCTCAGCCCCCGGCCTGTCGCGCTGGCGCATCCGAGGTCAGTTGCAGGAAAACATCCTCGAGGTCGGGGGCCTCGACCCCGATGTCGCGGATCGGCAGGCCCGCCGCGCGCAGGGCGTCGATCAGGGCATCGACCGCCACGCGCGAAGGGGCATAGCTCAGCGCAAGCCGCCCGTCAGGATGGCGTTCGGCGCGCACATGCGCGGGCAGGGCCGGGATCGTGCGGGCATCGCCGGTGTCGATCACCAGCGTCTTGGAATCGGCCTGGCCCAGCAGCCGGTCCTTGTCCTGGCACAGCACCAGTTCGCCGCGATCGATGATGGCGATGCGGTCGCACATCTCCTCGGCTTCCTCGAGGTAATGCGTGGTCAGGATGATGGTCATGCCCTCTTCGTTCAGGCGTCGCACATTGCGCCACAGCATGTCGCGCAGCTGGATGTCGACGCCGGCCGTGGGTTCATCCAGCACCAGGATCTGCGGCCGATGCACCAGCGCCTTGGCCAGCAGCAGCCGCCGTTTCATGCCGCCCGACAGATGGCGCGAATAGCTTTCTGCCTGATCGGTCAGCCCGACCAGTTCCAGCAGTTCGTCGGTCCAGCGTTCGGCCTTGGGCACGCCGTAAAGGCCCGCCTGCACCTCAAGACTTGCGCGCGGCGACAGGAACGGGTCGATGTGCAGCTCTTGCGGCATCACGCCGATGGCGGCGCGGGACTGGCGCGGGTTCACGTCCTGATCGAAGCCCCAGATCACCACCTTGCCCGCGGTCTTGCGCACCAGACCGGCCAGGATGTTGATGGTGGTCGATTTTCCCGCCCCGTTCGGCCCCAGCAGGCCGAAGATCGAGCCCGCCGGAATTGTCAGGTCCAGCCCCTTCAGCGCCTGTTTCGGGGCCGAGCCGGCGGTGGCGGCGTAGGTCTTGGTCAGGCCGGTGATCTCGATGGCGTTCTGTTGCGGGGCAGGGGTGTCATGGGGGGCTGGCATCGTCTCGCGCCGTTCATTATGATCGCCGCCGGTTTAACCCCGTTCGCCGTCAAAGCTCAAGGAATTGCCATGACCATTTCGGCCCCCGAGATCCAGACCGTCACCACCTGGAAGGTGGCTTGCGATGGCGACGACAGCCGCGGGCTGGGCCATCCGCGGGTCTGGCTGGCAATTCCGCGCGATACCGGTTGGGTCGAATGCGGCTATTGCGACAAGCGTTTTGAAATCGATCGCGAACACGCCCACGACGATCACTGATCCGCTTCGCCAGCCACAATCCGCGCCGGCCTTGGCCACGCCGCTTCTTCGTGGCAGTAAGGGGCGCATCAGGCAGGAACAGGGACGCGTGCGATGACGACGACATTCGGCAAGGGCCATCACCTGCACCTGATCGACGGTTCGGCCTTCATCTTTCGCGCCTATCACGCGCTGCCGCCGCTGACCCGCCGTTCCGATGGTCTGCCGATCGGCGCGGTTGCCGGTTTTTGCAACATGTTGTGGAAATATGTGCAGGAAGCCAAGGGCAGCGACGCCCCCACCCACGCGGCGGTAATCTTCGACCACAGTTCCAAGACATTTCGCAACGACATCTACCCTCTTTACAAGGCGAACCGCCCCGAACTGCCCGAGGATCTGCGCCCGCAGTTTCCTTTGACGCGCGAGGCGACGCGGGCCTTCAACATCGCCTGCATCGAGACCGAGGGATACGAGGCCGATGACATCATCGCCACCCTGGCCTGCCAGGCGCGCGAGGCCGGCGGGCGCGCGACGATCATCAGTTCCGACAAGGATCTGATGCAGCTGGTGGGCGGCGGGGTCGAGATGCTGGACCCGATCAAGGGCAAGCCCATCGGCCCCGACGAGGTGCGCGAAAAATTCGGCGTCGGCCCGGAGCGGGTGGTCGATGTGCAAGCCTTGGCCGGCGATGCGACAGACAACGTGCCTGGCGCCCCTGGAATCGGCATCAAGACTGCCGCGCAACTTATTGAAGAATATGGAGACCTGGAAACGCTGCTGGCGCGGGCCGAGGAAATTCGCCAGCCCAAGCGCCGGCAGACGCTGATCGAGCATGCCGATCAGATCCGCATCTCGAAACGGCTGGTGGCGCTGGATTGCCAGACGCCGCTGGATTTCTCGCTCGACAGTCTGGAAATCCGCGACCCCGAGCCGGCGGCGCTGCTGGATTTCCTGACGCGGATGGAGTTTCGCACCCTGACAACGCGGGTCGCGGATCGCTTCGGGGCCACGCCGCCCTCCAATCCGCCCGAAGCGGCACCGGCCGCCGCCACCGCGCCAGCGCTGCCGCCCATCGACCGCAGCACGTATATCGTTTTGCAGGACGAGGCGGCGCTGTCCGCCTGGGTGGCCGAGGCCCGCGAAACCGGACTGGTCGCCATCGACACCGAAACCACCGGCCTGGACGAGATGCAGGCCGGACTGGTCGGGGTGTCGCTGTGCCTTGGGCCGGGCCGGGCCGCCTATCTGCCGCTGGGCCATGTCACAGGCAAGGCCGATCTGTTCGGTTCGGGGGCGCTGGTCGCGGGTCAGGTGCCGATGGACCGTGCCCTGGCGATCCTGCGGCCGCTGCTCGAGGATCCGGCGGTGATGAAGGTCGGCCAGAACATCAAATACGACTGGAAGGTTCTGGCCCGGCACGGCATCCGCATGGCCCCGGTCGAGGACACGATGCTGATGTCCTATGCCCTGAACGCAGGCAGTCACAATCACGGCATGGACGAGCTGGCGCAGACCTACCTGGACCACCGCTGCCTTCCGATCAAGGATCTGATCGGCAGCGGCAAGAGCCAGATCGGCTTTGCCGAGGTGGATATCCCGCGCGCGGCCGAATATGCGGCCGAGGATGCCGAGGTGACATGGCGGTTGTGGCATCATTTCCGCCCGCGCCTGTCCCGCGAGCGCGTCACCACCGCCTATGAGCGGCTTGAGCGGCCGATGATCCCGGTGCTGGCCGACATGGAAATGGCCGGCATCCGCATCGATGCCGACCACCTTCGGCGCATGTCTGGCAGCTTTGCCCAGGCCATGGCGGCGCTCGAGGCCGAAATCCACGCGCTGGCCGGCACCAGCTTCAATGTCGGCAGCCCCAAACAGCTGGGCGAGGTGCTGTTCGACCGCATGGGCCTGGCGGGCGGCAAGCAGGGCAAGACCGGGGCCTTTTCCACCAGCGCCGAGGTGCTCGAGGATCTGGCTGCCGAGGGCCACGATCTCGCGGCGCGGGTACTGGACTGGCGGGCGCTGTCCAAGCTGAAGTCGACCTATACCGATGCCTTGCCGTTGCATGTCAATCCCGACACCGGCCGCGTCCACACCAGCTATTCCATCGCCGGCGCGCAGACCGGGCGGCTGGCCTCGACCGATCCGAATCTGCAGAACATCCCTGTTCGCACCGACGAGGGCCGTCGTATCCGCGAGGCCTTTGTCGCCGGGCCCGGGATGCGGCTGGTCAGCCTGGACTACAGCCAGATCGAATTGCGCATCCTGGCGCATGTCGCCGCCATTCCGGCGCTGAAGCAGGCATTCCGCGACGGCATCGACATTCATGCCATGACCGCCAGCCAGATGTTCGGCGTCCCGGTCGAAGGCATGGACCCGATGATCCGCCGCCGGGCCAAGGCGATCAACTTCGGGGTGATCTATGGCATCTCGAGCTTTGGCCTGTCGCGCAACCTGCGCATCCCGCGCGCCGAGGCGCAGGCGTTCATCGACACCTATTTCGAGCGGTTCCCCGAAATCCGCGCCTATATGGACCGCACCGTGGCCCAGGCCAAGCAGCAGGGTTTCGTGCGCACGCTGTTCGGGCGGCGCATCAACACCCCCGGCATCAACCAGTCGGGACCGGCCGCGGGCGGTGCGCGGCGCGCGGCGATCAATGCCCCGATCCAGGGCGCTGCCGCCGACATCATCCGCCGCGCCATGATCCGCATTCCCGCTGCCATCGCCCATCTGCCGGCGCGGATGCTGTTGCAGGTGCATGACGAACTGGTGTTCGAGGTCGAGGCGGGCGCGGCAGACGAGCTGATCGCCGCCGCCCGCCAGGTGATGCAGACCGCTGCCGAGCCCGCCGTGCAGCTGGATGTGCCGCTGATCGTCGATGCCGGTCAGGGCGCCAATTGGGCCGAGGCGCATTGACCGGCCCGACAGGAGAGGTCTGAGACATGGCGCATTCCCACGCGCATCACCGCCACGATCATGATCACGGCCATAGCCATATGCCCGGCGGCCTGGGCGATCGCGCGATCCTGCTGGCGGTGGTGGTCAACCTGGCCCTGACCCTGGCGCAGGTGTTGGGGGGCTGGATCGCCGATTCCACGGCGCTGATTGCCGACGGGGTGCACAACCTTTCCGATGCGCTGGCCCTGGTGCTGGCCTTTGGCGCGCGCCGGCTGGCGCGGCGCCCGGCCAGCCCGCAGATGAGCTTCGGCTGGGGCCGGGCCGAGGTGCTGGCGGCCTTTGTGAACTATCTGGCGCTGATCGCGGTGTCGATCTGGCTGGCGGTCGAGTCCGTCAACCGGTTGATCGAGCCGCCGCAAGTTCAGGCCGGACTGGTGATGGCGCTGGCGGGGCTGGCCCTGGTGATCGACCTGGCGACGGCGGCGCTGGTCTGGCGCGCGGCGCGCAGCAGCATCAATATTCGCGCCGCCTTTCTGCACAACCTGGCCGATGCGGCGGTTTCGGTGGCGGTTATCGTCGGGGGCGTGCTGATCTGGGCCTTTGACTGGCGGGTGGTCGATCCCTTTCTGACGCTGCTGATCTCGGCGGTGATCGTCTGGCATTGCTGGCACGAGATCGGCCCGGTGATCCGGGTCTTGATGCTGGGCGCGCCGGCGGGCGCGGATCCCGACGGCCTGCTGCGTGCGGTGGGCGAACTGCCCGGCGTGGTCTCGGCCCACCATCTGCACATGTGGCAGATCGACGAACGCCGCAGCGCGCTGTCGCTGCATCTGGTGGTCGATTCAGATACCGATACCGCGGCGACCGTCAGGCGCGTCAAGGCCATGCTGCGGCACGATTTCGGTATCGATCACGCCACCATCGAAACCGAACAGGATGGCCAGCCCTGCAGCGATCAGCCCCATCCTGCGGCGGCGCCGGGCTAGATCGCGGCAGAATGGCCCGAGGGCGCCATATCGTAGCAGTCGAACATGCGGGCGATCATGCGTGTCAGTGGCCGACCGTGCGGCAGGATGCGCAAGCCTGCGTCATCGGCGGCAACCATGTCGCCGAATCGCCGCACCACCGGGGCGAACAGCGCCGCCAGCCGCGCCGGCGGCAGATCGAACCGCTGGGTGAATTCGGCCGAACGGATGGCGAAATCGCACATTAGCGCCTCGATCATGCGGGCGCGCCAGATGTCCTCGGGCGAGAATGCATGGCCGCGCTGTGTGGCAAACCGTCCGTCGCGGATCGCGGCCAGGTAGCTTCCGGTGGCGCCTGCATTCTGGGCATAGCCTTGCGGAAAGCGCGAGATCGACGAGGCCCCCAACCCGATCAGAACCTCGGCGGTATCGTCGGTATAGCCCTGGAAGTTGCGGCGCAATTGACCGGCCGACTGGGCGCGTGCCAGACCGTCGCCCGGACGGGCGAAATGGTCGATGCCGATTTCCTGGTAGCCATCGGCCAGAAACAGCGCCCGGGCGGTGTCGAACAACGCCAACCGATCCTGTGGCTGAGGCAGGCTTTCCGTCGGGATCATCACCTGGCGCTTGGCCATCCAGGGAACATGCGCATAACCGTAAAGCGCAACCCGATCCGGCGACAGCGACAGCAGCTTCTGCACCGAGGTTGCGATCCTGGCCTGATCCTGATGCGGTAGTCCATACAGGATGTCGGCATTCACGCTGGCGATGCCATGATCGCGGATCATGTCGATGGCGCGGCGGGTGATGTCGAAACCCTGTTCGCGACCGATGACCTGCTGGATCTGCGGGTCGAAATCCTGAATCCCGATCGAGGCGCGGGTCAACCCGGCATCGGCCAGCGCATCCATGCGCGGCCTGTCGATTTCATTGGGATCGATCTCGACCGAGAACTCGGCGTCGTCACAAAGCGGCAGCGCGGTGAATATCGCCTCGGCCAGCTGCCGGATGGTGGCTGCGGGCAGCAGCGTGGGCGTGCCGCCCCCCCAATGCAGCCGCGACAGGCGCACGCCCTGGGGCAGGGCGGCGCGCAGCATGGCCAGTTCCTTCATCAGGCTTTGGGCATAGCTGATGACCGGCGCGTCGGACTGGGTGCCCTGGGTGCGGCATGCACAAAACCAGCACAACCGGCGACAGAACGGCACATGCAGATACAGCGATATCGCCGCACCGGCCGGAATGGCCTCCAACCAGGCGCGATATTCGGCCGACCCGACGGCCGTGCTGAAATGCGGCGCCGTGGGATAGCTGGTGTAGCGCGGAACGCGCGCGTCAAAAAGTCCCAGACGCTCAAGTTGCGATTGTTGTTTCATGCGGTTATCCTGCCTGTGAACACGCGCCAGGACATTGACCCAGATCAACATGCGAACGGATGCCGTCACGCTTGCCTCGCAGCACCCCTGCGAGATTTGCCCGATCCGCAGCCGCGCGGTCTGTGCGCATTGTGGCGAGGACGATCTCGCCGAGTTGGAGGAGATCAAGTTCTATCGCCGCTTCGAGGCGGGGCAGACCGTCGTCTGGGCGGGCGATCACATGGATTTTGTCGCCTCGGTGGTGTCCGGGATGGCGGGGCTGACCCAGCAGCTCGAGGATGGGCGCACGCAGATGGTGGGGCTGATCCTGCCCAGCGATTTCCTGGGACGGCCCGGCCGCGACAGTGCCGCCTATACGGTCACCGCCACCAGCGACCTGCTGCTGTGCTGTTTTCGGCGCAAGCCCTTCGAATCGCTGCTGCGCGACCGGCCGCGCATCGCCGCGCGGCTGCTGGAAATGACGCTGGACGAACTGGATGCCGCGCGCGACTGGCTGTTGCTGCTTGGCCGCAAGTCGGCGCGAGAGAAAATCGCCTCGCTGCTGGTCATTCTGGCCCGGCGCGAAGCGGCGCTGATCAACAGCCGTCCACAGGGGCGGATTGCGGTGGAACTGCCGCTGACCCGCGAGGCTATGGCCGACTATCTTGGTCTGACGCTGGAAACTGTCAGCCGGCAGATGAGCGCGCTGAAGCGCGACGGCGTGATCGAGCTTGAGGGCAAGCGCCGCGTCATCGTGCCGGTGTTCCAGCGCCTTGTGCTGGAAAGCGGCGACGACGCCGACGGCGGTCCGCTGAGCTGACCGCCGCCGCGCAAGCCGTCATCGCGCCATCAGCACCGGCACCTGCGCCTTTTCCAGCATGTTGCGGGTGGCACCGCCCAGGATCGCCTGGCGAAAGCGCGAATGGCCATAGGCCCCCATGACCACCATGTCAGCGCCGATTTCGGTCACGCGGCGGATGATCATGTCGCTGATCTGGGGTTCGGTCTTGGCCAGCACCGCAATCTCGGCCTTGACGCCGTGGCGGGTCAGCATCTGGCACAATGCGCCGCCCGGATCCGAACGCTCCGGACCGTGCGGCGACGGGGCGATCACGGTGATTTCGACCGCATCGGCGGCGATCAGTAGCGGCAGCGCCCGCCGCACGGCGGTCATCGCCTCGTTCGACTGGTTCCAGGCAATCAGGATGCGCCGCCCAAAGGGACGCTCCAACCCGTCCGGCGCAATCAGCACCGGCGCGCCGCCCTCGAACAGTGCCGCCTCGGTCACCGCCTCGGCGTCCGGGGTCGCGTCGGGACCGTAAGGGCGATTGAGCAGCACAAGATCGGAATAGCGCGCGCGCATGCCGATCAGCGTGGTCAGGCCGCCGACCTGGGCAACCGCCGAATCGACGGACCAGCGGATATCCTCGTTGGTCAGGCGCGCGCTGACCTTCTGTTCAAGTTCGGCCGCGGCTTGCATCGCCTTGTCGATGGCTTCCTGAAATACATAGGCCGAAGCGCCGGCATAATAATAACCGCTTTGGGTATGATCGACGCCAAGGCAGAATACGTCCAGATGCGCATCCTGCTGGCGCGCCAGAGCAATGGCGGCCTCGAGCTGCTGCTTTTGGCTGGCGCTGGTCAGCACCGTCAGAATGGTCTTGTAGGCCAAGTTCCCGCTCCTTTCGCGGATAAGCTCTGTCGCGCGCCCCCGCCGGCAATCCTGATCCGGTCACGAAGCGCCGCTTTCTTCAGGATGACATCATTTAACAGGCTGCGGATTGATGCAGATCAAAGTTTCGTCAACCGTCGGGGGCTACAACACAAGGGTCAAGGCCCGCGTCCGACGCAGTGCAACTGCGAATCGGGCGCGCTTGGCGGTGGATGAAGGACAGTGAGCAATGTTGGATACCATCAAGCTGATCGCGCTGGGAGCGATCGCGGTCTTGGCGGCCATCGGTGCGAATTTCGCCCGGGCCGATGACCCCGCCTATATGGTGAATGCCCTGATCGTGATGCTGGTCGCCGGCTTCATGTTCGTGCGGGTCTTGCGCCAGATGGGCAACGAACAGCCCGCACTGGATCCGCACCCGGAAACCGAATACATGGACGGCGTCGTGCGCGCGGGCGTCGTGGCGACCGCCTTCTGGGGGGTGATCGGCTTTCTCGTCGGCGTCATCATCGCGTTTCAGCTGGCCTTCCCCAGTCTGAATTTCAGCGACCTTACCCAAGGCTACACCAATTTCGGCAAGCTGCGGCCGCTGCATACCAGCGCCGTGATCTTTGCCTTTGGCGGTAACGCGCTGATCGCCACCTCGTTCTATGTTGTGCAGCGCACCAGCGCGGCGCGGCTGTGGGGCGGCAACGCGGCCTGGTTCGTGTTCTGGGGCTATCAGCTGTTCATCGTTATGGCGGCCACCGGTTATATCCTGGGCGCTACCCAGTCCAAGGAATATGCCGAGCCGGAATGGTATGCCGACCTGTGGCTGACGATCGTCTGGGTTGTCTATCTGGCGGTGTTCCTGGGCACGATCCTGAAGCGCAAGGAACCGCATATCTATGTGGCGAACTGGTTCTATCTGTCCTTCATCGTCACCATCGCCATGCTGCACATCGTCAACAACCTGGCGGTGCCGGTCAGCCCCTTCGGCTCCAAGTCGGTGGCGCTGTTCGCCGGCGTGCAGGACGCGATGACGCAGTGGTGGTATGGCCACAACGCGGTGGGCTTCTTCCTGACCGCGGGCTTCCTGGGGATGATGTATTACTTCATTCCCAAGCAGGCCGAACGCCCCGTCTACAGCTACAAGCTGTCGATCATCCACTTCTGGGCGCTGATCTTTCTATATATCTGGGCGGGGCCGCACCATTTGCACTATACCGCGCTGCCTGACTGGGCCTCGACCCTGGGAATGGTGTTTTCGGTCATCCTGTGGATGCCCAGCTGGGGCGGCATGATCAACGGGCTGATGACGCTGTCGGGCGCCTGGGACAAGCTGCGCACCGATCCGATCATCCGCATGATGGTGGTGGCGGTCGGCTTTTACGGCATGGCGACCTTTGAGGGGCCGATGATGTCGATCAAGGCCGTCAACAGCCTGTCGCATTACACCGACTGGACCATCGGCCATGTCCATTCCGGCGCCCTGGGCTGGAACGGCATGATCACCTTTGGCGCGCTGTATTACCTGGTGCCGCGCCTGTGGGGACGCGAGCGGCTTTACAGCCTGTCGCTGGTCAGCTGGCACTTCTGGCTCGCCACCATCGGGCTGGTGCTCTACGCCGCCTCGATGTGGGTGTCGGGCATCATGGAGGGGCTGATGTGGCGCGAGGTCGATGCTCAGGGCTTCCTGGTCAACGCCTTTGCCGACACCGTGGCGGCCAAGTTCCCGATGAACGTGGTCCGGGCCCTGGGCGGGGTGCTGTTCCTGACCGGCGCGCTCATCATGTGCTATAACCTTTGGGCCACCGTTGCCCGGCAACCCAAGACGCAGCCGCTGACGGTTGCCGTCCCGGCCGAGTAAGGACGCATCATGGCAATTCTCGACAAGCACAAGGTTCTGGAAAAGAACGCCACATTGCTGCTGGTGTTTTCCTTTCTGGTGGTGACCATCGGCGGCATCGTCGAAATCGCGCCGCTGTTCTATCTGCAGAACACCATCGAAAAAGTCACCGGCATGCGCCCCTATACGCCGCTGGAGCTGAAGGGCCGCGACATCTACATCCGCGAGGGCTGCTATGTCTGCCACAGCCAGATGATCCGCCCGATGCGGGACGAGGTCGAGCGCTATGGCCATTACAGCCTGGCGGCGGAATCGATGTATGACCATCCGTTCCAATGGGGGTCGAAACGCACCGGGCCGGACCTGGCGCGGGTGGGCGGGCGCTATTCGGACGAATGGCACATCGATCACCTGACCGATCCGCAGGCGGTGGTGCCGGAATCGATCATGCCGAAATACGGCTTCCTGCACGATCGCATCATCGATCCATCGGACATGCAGCAGCGGTTGCGCACCGATGCCCGTGTGGGCGTGCCCTACAGCGACGAGATGGTGGCCAATGCGGTGGCCGACTTCCGCGCCCAGGCCGATCCCGATGCCGATGCCTCGGGGCTGGAAGAGCGCTACCCCGGTGCCCAGCAGCGAAATTTCGACCGCCGGCCCGGGGTTTCGGAGATGGACGCGCTGATCGCCTATCTGCAGGTTCTGGGCACGATGGTCGATTTCTCGACCTTTGAACCCGATCCGAACCGCTGAGGTGCGCCATGGATCGCTATTCCATTCTGCGCCAACTGGCCGACAGCTGGGTGCTGCTGCTGCTGGTGCTGTTTTTCCTGGGGGCGGTGCTTTTCGCCTTCAGGCCTGGGTCCAGCCCGCTGCAGCGCGATGCCGCCCGAAGCATCTTTCGTAACGAGAAACGCCCCCCGCTGCCGGGCGACAAGGAGGTCGAGTGATGGCCGACAACAAGGACGAACACAGCAGCCCGCAGAATCCCGACAACCGCATCGAGCTTGAACGCCTGGCGGCCGATCAGACCCACAAGGCCCAGATCGCAGCGCATCCACCGGAAACCCCCGAAGGCGCCCCCCTGCACGAGCCGCGCCCGAAGGTCACGCGGGTGGTGCGCGATCGCAAGGGCGCGCGCCGCGTGGTCGAGGTGCCATCGACCGGGCACAGCTGGGACGGGATCGAGGAATACGACAACCCGCTGCCGCGCTGGTGGTTGTGGACCTTTTATGCCACCATCGTCTGGGGCGTGGTCTATTTCCTTCTTTATCCGGCATTTCCCTTGGTCAATGGTGCAACACAGGGGCTGCTGGGCACGAACTATCGCCAAGAGGTCGCAGCGGAAATCCAGCGCTTCAACGACGCCAACGCCCCGATCCAGTCCCGGCTTGCCGCGGCCGACCTGAACCAGATCGCCAGCGATCCCGAACTGGCCAATTATACCCAGAACGCGGGCGCCGCGATCTTTCGCACCTGGTGCGCGCAGTGTCATGGTTCCGGGGCAGGGGGCGCGGCGGGATACCCGTCACTGCTGGACAACGACTGGCTGTGGGGCGGGACGCTGGAGGACATACATCTGACCATCCAGCACGGCATCCGAGATCCCAAGGACGGCGATACCCGCTATTCGGAGATGCCGCGTTTCGGTGTCGATCAGCTGCTGGACAAGACCCAGATCCAGCAGGTGGTGCAATATGTCCTGAAGCTGGGCGATCTGCCGCATGATGCCGCGCAGGCGCAGCAGGGCGAGACGATCTTTGCCGAAAACTGCAGTTCCTGCCACGCCGAGGACGGCACCGGCGATCGTGCCCAGGGCGCGCCGAACCTGACGGATGCGGTCTGGCTTTACGGATCGGACCCGGCGGTCATCACCCGCATCGTCCACGATGGGCCCTTTGGGGTCATGCCCGCCTGGTCGGGCCGCCTGTCCGAAGCCGACATCCGCGCGGTTGCGGCCTATGTTCACAGTCTGGGCGGCGGCGAATAGCCCCGCTTCGGTATCGCCCCCGGCCTGATCGCCGGGGGTGATGACACCGGCCCACCATCCTGTTCGCGCGTTTCCAGGTGGGCCGGTGCCTTTCGTCAAGGTCGCAGCCCTGCGACAAAGCGCATACTGCCGGCTGTCGCCCAATTGAATATAACCCTGGCTGCCGGGCTTGATGCAGATCAAGGCAATGCCGCCCGCCGATCTGTATCCGGGTCCAGCGCAACAGGAGCCCATCATGTCGAATACCGACATCGAACCCCCGCGTCTTTATGCCGCGCGTGAGCCGATATTTCCGCGTCGTGTCCATGGATGGTTCCGCAACCTGAAATGGGTGATCATGGCCGTGACGCTGGCCATTTACTATATCACCCCCTGGATTCGCTGGAATCGCGGGCCTAACCTGCCCGATCAGGCGGTGCTGGTCGATCTGGCCAATCGTCGGTTCTATTTCTTCTGGATCGAGATATGGCCGCATGAATTCTATTTCGTGGCCGGCCTGCTGGTGATGGCGGGGCTGGGGCTGTTCCTGTTTACCTCGGCGCTGGGGCGGGTCTGGTGTGGATATGCCTGTCCGCAGACCGTCTGGACTGACCTGTTCATCCTGACCGAGCGCTGGGTCGAGGGGGACCGCAATGCCCGGCTGCGGCTTTGGAACGCGCCATGGAGCCTGAACAAGCTGCGGTTGCGTCTGACCAAATGGACGATCTGGCTGGTCATCGCCGTGCTGACCGGTGGCGCCTGGATCTTCTATTTCACCGATGCGCCAACGCTGCTGAAGAACCTGCTGACAGGCCAGGCGCATCCGGTGGCCTATATCACAATGGGAATCCTGACGGCGACGACCTTTGTCTTTGGCGGTTTTGCCCGCGAACAGATCTGCATCTATGCCTGTCCATGGCCGCGCATCCAGGCGGCGATGATGGATGAAGATACGCTGACGGTCGCCTATCGCGACTGGCGCGGCGAGCCGCGCGGCAAGATTCACAAGGGCGAAGCCACGCGCAGTGACGGCGGCAGCAAGGGCGATTGCATCGACTGCATGGCCTGCGTCAATGTCTGTCCCATGGGAATCGACATTCGCGATGGCCAGCAACTCGAATGCATCACCTGCGCCCTGTGCATTGATGCCTGCGACGACGTGATGGCCAAGATCGGCAAGCCGCGCGGCCTGATCGACTACATGGCCTTGCGTGACGAGGCAGCCGAACGTGCAGGCCAGGCGCCAAAGCCATTGTGGCGCCACATCCTGCGTCCGCGCACGATACTGTATTTCACCCTGTGGTCGGGCATCGGCATCGCCATGCTGGTCGCACTGTTCCTGCGTTCCCCATTCGATCTGAACGTGACCCCGGTGCGCAACCCGCTTTATGTCACCATGGCCGACGGCGCCATTCGCAATGCCTATGCGCTGCGACTGCGCAACAAGCAGGGAGATGCGCGCATCTTCGAGCTTTCCGTTGCCGGTCCCGACGGCAAACCGTTGCCTGGCCTCGAGCTTGGGCTGGAAGGTCTGCCCGCGAACAGTGTCGAGGTTGCAGCCGATAGCACCCATACCCAGCGGCTTTATCTGACGGTCGATCGGAATTCTCCCTTGGCGCAGGCGCCCCAGACCGAAGTGATTCTGTGGGCCAAGGATGCCAGCGATGGGCGCAGTGCCCGCATCGACACTGTCTTTCATGGAAGGAGCGAGTAATGCCGCGCGAACTGACGGGCCGGCATGTGCTGGCGATCACTCTGGGGGCTTTCGGCACCATCATTGCCGTCAATCTGTTCATGGCGGTGAAGGCGGTCGGAACCTTTCCGGGGCTTGAGGTCAAGAACAGCTATGTTGCCTCGCAAAGTTTCGATCGGGACCGGGCAGCCCAGCAGGCGCTGGATTGGACAGTGACCCCGGAATACGACGGCGCAGAGCTGGTGCTGACGATCCGCGACAGTCAGGGCAATCCGGCGCCCGTGCGGGATCTGCACGTGACCGTAGGCCGTCCCACCCATCAGCGACAGGATCAGGAACCGGAAATGACCTATCGCAATGGGGCATATCACGCGCCGCTGCGGCTTGAGCCCGGGTTGTGGAACCTGCATCTGACCGCGCGCGCGCCGGATGGGACCGTGTTTCGCCAGCGCATAGACCACTACCATGGCAACCGGGTGAAATAGCATGGCGGACACCGCCTTTCGCGATCATGATGCGCGCCTGTCGGCCTGTCCGGCCTGTGACGCCGCGCCGCTTGCGCAGCGCATCGCATCGGGCGCTTCCGGGACCGATCAGGCGATCATCCTGTCGCTGCCAACGATCCACTGTGCGACATGCATCACCGATGTCGAGCGCGCTCTTGGCCGCTATCCTGGGGTGCGCGATGCGCGCGTGAACCTCACGCTGCGCAGGGTCACCATCGATGCTCCGGGCCTGACAGCCGAAGAATTGATCCCGGTTGTCGAAGCCATCGGCTATGAGGCGCATGAACTGGACCCGGCCGCCCTTTCCGCCTCGGCGGCGGACCGGCAAGGACGCGACATCCTGATGCGCATTGGCGTGGCAGGGTTTGCGATGATGAACATCATGATCCTGTCGGTGGCGGTCTGGTCGGGGGCCGAGGCCGCGACCCGCGACATGTTCCACTGGATATCCGGGGCCATTGCGCTGCCGACGGTGGTGTTTGCGGGCCAGCCTTTCTTTGCAAGTGCCTGGCGCTCGCTGCGGCATGGCCGGCTTGGCATGGATGTGCCGATTTCGCTGGCGCTGATCCTGGCCAGCGCGATTTCCTTCTATGAAACGCTGCATTCGGGCCGGCACGCCTATTTCGATGCGGCGGTCATGCTGTGCTTTTTCCTGCTGATCGGGCGCTATCTGGATTACCGCACCCGGGCAGTTGCCCGCTCGGCGGCCGAGGAGCTGACCGCACTGGAGGTGCCACGTGCCTTTCGCATCACCGCCCAGGGCGACGAACCTGTTGCGGTCGCGTCTTTGCTGCCGGGCGATCTGATCCGTATCCGGCCCGGCGCCCGAGTGCCGGCCGATGGCGAGATCGTCGAAGGTTGCAGCGAAATCGATCGGGCGCTGCTGACGGGCGAAAGCATACCGGTGCCGGCCGAACCGGGCCATCGCCTTTCCGCGGGAGAGGTCAATCTGACCGGTCCGCTGATCATGCGGGTGACGGCTGCGGGCCGCGACAGTTCGCTGGCGCGGCTGACTGCACTGGTCGCGGCGGCGGAATCGTCCCGTGGACACTATACCGGTCTGGCCGATCGTGCCTCGCGGCTGTATTCGCCGCTTGTGCACCTGCTGGCGCTTTGCAGTCTCATGGGCTGGTATCTGAGCACCGGCGACCTGCGGCTGGCGGTCAATGTCGCGGCGGCGGTGCTGATCATCACCTGCCCCTGTGCATTGGGACTGGCGGTGCCGGCGGTCATCACGGCCGCCTCGGGGCGTCTGTTCCGGCGTGGCATGCTGATCAAGGACGGCACGGCGCTGGAGCGTTTGGCCGATGTCGACACGGTGGTGTTCGACAAGACAGGAACCCTGACCATGGGGGTGCCGCAACTGGTATCGCTGCAAGCAATACCTGAAGACGCACGCCCGATGGCGCTGGCCTTGGCGCGTGCCTCGGCACATCCGCTTTCGCAGGCACTGGCTCAGGCGCTGATCGAGGCAGGGGTCCGCCCGGCCCTGCTGACCGACCTGCGCGAGGTGCCAGGTCATGGGGTGCGCGGCCTGTTCGAGGGGCGCGAACTGCGATTGGGACGTGCGGATTGGGTCGGGGCCGAGCACGGAGAGGCGCCGCTGTCCGCAAGCTGGCTTTCCCTGCGCGAGGGGCCGCCTCTGCGACTGGAATTCAGCGATCGCCTGCGTCCCGGCGCCGAGGAGTGCATCCGCGGTCTGGTCAGCCAGGGGATGCGCCTGATGCTGCTTTCCGGTGATGCCATTCCCGTGGTGCGCGATCTGGCCGCGCGTCTGGGGATCGAGGAATGGCAGGCCCAGGTGATGCCGATGGAAAAGGCGGCGGTGATCGATGCGCTGCGCCAGAACGGAGGCCGCGTGCTGATGGTGGGGGACGGCTTGAACGACACCGCCGCCCTTACGGCCGCGCATGTCTCTATCTCGCCTGCATCTGCCCTTGATGCCGCCCGTGTTGCATCGGATGTGGTAATGATGGGCAGCGATCTGGCACCCGTGGCCGAGGTGATCGCGGTGGCGCGCAGCGCGCGCGCCAGGATAAAGGAAAATTTCGCGATCTCGGTGATCTACAATATCGTGGCGGTTCCGATTGCCATCGCCGGGATGGCGACACCATTGATGGCGGCATTGGCGATGTCGCTGAGTTCGATCAGCGTGACACTGAATGCGCTGCGCTTGCGTTAGGGGGCTGCATGGAAATCCTGGGCATGTTGATACCCGTTTCTTTGGGGCTTGGGGGGCTGGGGCTTGTGGCGTTCCTGTGGGCCTTGCGCGGACGCCAATACGAAGACCCCAAGGGCGATGCCGAAAGAATTCTCAGCCCGGAATGGGATGATCGCCCGAAGCCATGATATCCCGGATATTTGTGCCCAGCGACAGGGGGATGCCCCCCTGCTGACTGGATCGCCGGTGATGATCCCTCAGGTCAGGGACCGATCACCTGGCAGTGCTGCTGACGTGCCGCAAGGCGGCCGCAGGCAAGTTCGGCGGTTTCCCGAGTCATGCCGAGAAAATTCGCCTCATACCCCCGGCGGGTATTGGCAACGCGGCTACTGGCGTTACCCAGGTTGGCACTGTCCTGCAGAGCGGTGCGCAGCAGGATCTGCTCGGCTTCGGCATGAGAGCGGAACACCCCCAGGCTGACGCGCCAGGCCCTGCTGTCAGACCCCTTGCGCGATATCACCTGCGGAGCAGGAGCATCGACCGTATCAGGGGCCAGTGACGCCAGGATGATCCGCTCGGCCCGGGGCGGCGGTGCGGGCATATCGGTCTGGACAGGGGCCGGGACTGGCAAGGCGGCCAGCGTGGTGCTTTCCGGCTGCGGAACCTGCACCGCCGATGCACCACGATCAGCAGGTGCCGGAGACGGCCGCGGCGCGATGATCGGATCGGTGGCAAGCGGTTCGGAAGCATCGCCCTCTTCCGGGCGGGCTTCGGGGCGGGCTGTCACCAGAATCGGCGATGCAACGCTGGCTGCCGCCACCGGACCGGTGCCCGGCTTGCGCTGGGGACGTGCCGCTGTGGTAACAGCGGATGCGGCGGGGGGCGCGGATGGGGGGGCCGCAGCCGCCTGCGCGCGCGTCACCGCTGCCGAGAGTGCCGCGGGACTGATACTGCCAACGGATGCGCGTGCAACTGGCCGCTGCGATGCCGAAAGCCTGACGACCGAGCCCGCGCCGGCGCTGACGGGCCCCGGTTCGACCCGGGCCACCTGGACCGTCCGGCGAACCTTCTGTTCGGCAATATATTGCGGGGGCGCCGGCTTGACCTCACGCACACGGTTGGGGGCCTTTCCAAAGCCGGCATCCAGCAGCTGTGCCATGACCGCATTGCGATGGGCGGTGGAATTGCCGCCCAGGACCGTTGCAACGATGCGCTTGGAGCCGCGTTTCGCCGAGGCTGTCAGGTTGAAGCCCGCAGCCCGGGTATAGCCGGTCTTGATGCCGTCCGCGCCCTCATAGCTGTCAAGAAAACGCTTGTTGGTGCTGGAGACCATCGCAATCCCTGCGTCGGCCGACCGCCGGGAAAAGATCGAATAATATTGCGGAAAATCATAGAACAATCGCCGCCCCAGGATGGTCATGTCGCGGGCGGTGGAATAATGCCCTTCCGCCGTCAGGCCATTGGCGTTGCGGAAGTTGGTGTTGCGCATGCCCAGGGCACGCGCCGTTTGCGTCATCTGTGCGGCAAATCGTGCCTCGGAGCCGGCCAGACCTTCGCCGATGGCGGTTGCCGCGTCATTGGCCGATTTCACGGCGGCAGCCCGGATCAGATAGCGCAGTTCGATACGTTGTCCCGGTTTAAGTCCCAGACGCGAGGGGGGCTGCGATGCCGCATGCTGAGATACCAGGAACTTGCTGTCCAGACGAACCTGGCCCCGTTCGATGGCGTTGAACGCCATGTAAAGCGTCATCATCTTGGTCAGCGAGGCAGGATGCAGCCTGGTGTCCGCATTCTGCCCGTAGATTTCCTGACCCGTTCGGGCATCCATGACAAAGGCCGCGAAGGGCGCAGCCATCGCCGACAAGGGCAGGACGGCCCATGCAAATAGGATCATCAGTCCCAAACGGACATGGTGGGTGATTCTGCTCACGGTCCCGGTCTCTTCTGCCTCTGAGGGCGCGTTCATCATGCACGCCCTTCTTTAATGAAATGACAATAACACGGGCATCCCGGCTCGGAAACCGTAAGTTTGCCAGGCCAGCAACAGAATCTTCTGCAAGTTGCGGGGGCCTGTCGTGCGCGCGGCGCAGGGCTTACCAAACCCGGCAAAAGCGCCTATATTCGGTGCCGACCCGACCCTTGCCCTTGCAGAGTTCCGTGACCGACCCGCAGATGACCAACCGACCCGGCGAGCGCGAAGATGTCGAACTGGGGGTAAAGACCCGGCCGCGCACTCAGCGCCCCCCGATGTATAAGGTCTTGTTGCTGAACGACGACTTTACCCCGATGGAGTTTGTCGTCCATGTCCTGGAACGGCTTTTCTACATGAACCGAGCCCAGGCCATCGAAATCATGTTGACCGTGCATCGCAAGGGCGTGGCGGTCGTGGGCGTCTATTCCCACGAAATTGCGGAAACAAAGGTCGCTCAGGTCATGGAACTTGCGCGCCGCCAGCAGCATCCGCTGCAATGCACCATGGAAAAAGAGTAGAAATTGGCAGGCTCGAGGCTGGAACTTGCGTTTGGCGCCGCACCGCCAGAGGGGCGCGTATTGCTGCTGGGAGCCGATTCCCGCAGCGATCTGAGCCTGTTTGATCGCGAGCGGACGTTGGTGGTGCAGGGGTTTTATCCCGAGCATCAGGCCGTGCGCGCCATGGGATATCAGGTGATGACTGCCGCCGAGGGCGACTTCGACACTGCGGTGGTTTTCCTGTCGCGCGCCCGTGGCGAAACCCATGCGCGCATTGCCGATGCTGCGGCGCGGCTGCGCCCGGGTGCCGCGCTGTGGGTCGACGGACAAAAGACCGATGGCATTGACGCCATCCTGAAGGATCTGCGCTCCCTGGCGCCGGTGGATGCCATCCAGTCCCGTGGCCATGGCAAGATTTTCCGGGTCAGTGTGCCATCGGGCTCATGGTTGCCGTCCGACTGGACAGCGCGTCCGCGGGTGCTGGCCGACGGCATGGTGACGCGGCCGGGGGTGTTCTCGGCCGATGGGCCCGATCCCGGTTCGCAGATGCTGGCGGCGGCGCTGCCGGCACGGCTGCCCACGCGTATCGTCGATCTGGGCGCAGGCTGGGGCTGGCTTTCCGCACATATCCTGACACATGAAGGCGTCGAACAGCTGCACCTGGTCGAGGCCGATTTCGCGGCACTGGAATCGGCGCGTCAGAACGTCACCGATGGGCGCGCGCGGTTTCATTGGGCCGATGCGCTGGACTTTCGGCTGCCCGAACCTGTGAACGGCGTCATCATGAACCCCCCGTTTCATGATGGTCGCGCCGCCGATCCGCGCTTGGGTGCCGGCTTCATCCGCAGTGCGGCGCGGTTGCTGACCGGTGCGGGGCGGCTATGGATGGTCGCCAACCGTCATCTGCCCTACGAACATGTGCTGCGCGAGTGTTTCGCCGATGTTGCAGAGCTGGCGGGAGACAATCGTTTCAAGATATTGACCGCCAGCGGCGCACAGACCTTGGCCCGCCGACATCCTCCCAGGAAAGGACGCAAGCCATGACCATGTCCATCCAGGGCAAGACCGCAATTGTGACCGGAGCTGCGCGCGGGATCGGTCTGGCCATCGCGCGCCACTTTGCCGAAGCGGGCGCAAACGTGATGTTTGCCGACTGCGACGAGGCGGCGTTGGAAAGCGAACTGGGCGAAGAGGCGCGCGGCGACGGCCCGCTGCGCTATTTCGGCGGCGATCTGGGGCAGAAGCTGACCTTGGCCAACCTGGTTTCCGCCACGATCGACAGCTTTGATCGTGTCGACATACTGGTGAATGCCCATCGCGTCGTTCAGGGGTCCGATCCGCTTTCGGTCAGCGAAGAGGAACTAGCCGAGATGCTGCGCCAGAACATGTCCTCGGGCCTTCGCCTGTCGCAGCTGGTCGCGCGGCGCATGATGACCCAAGCGGAAAAGACGGAGAGCCCCGCCTTGCAGAACGGGGCCATCGTGAACGTCACCTCTCTGGCGGCCGACTGGCCCAAGCCGCACATGCTGGCCTATTCGATTGCCAGCGCTGCGCAGGCCCAGGCCACGCGATCTCTTGCGTCGGCACTTGCGCCGAACCGCATCCGCGTGAATGGCGTCGCCTTTGCCAGCATCATGTCCAGTCATCTGCAGATGAAGCTGCGCGAAGAGCCGGCGCTGCGCGAGCGCATGATCGCGGCGACACCTCTGGGGCGAATCGGAGGGGCCGATGAACTGTCCGAAACCGTGCTGTTCCTGGCCAGCGAGGCATCAAGCTTCGTGACCGGGCAGATTCTGCGTGTGGACGGTGGTCGCAGCCTGGGTGATCCGCTGGCGCCGGACGTATTCTGACCTAGCGCCGGGCTTGCTCGGGATAGGCGGCCTTGCAGGCTTCGACCGCGGCGGCGGCCTGACGGGCCAAGGCCTGCTTGCGCGCGACGAGGTTGTCGCGCTTGCGCTGCTCCGCTGCAGGATCAATCGGCACCCGATAGCGTTCGGTATCGGTGACGTCGCGCAGGCAACTGCGCTGAACGATCTGCGGTTTTCCATCCTTGTCGCGGATGACGCGCGAACAGACATCCCATTCGGTGCGTGTAACGCTGCGCTCCTCCCATGCATAGCCTCGGGCAAGGTTGCCTTCGACTTCGGCCAGCAATGACTGGATGGTGCGGTATTCGCGGGTGCTGCGGCTGATGCATTGTTCCTGCGGGGTTCCACAGGCTGCGACAATCAGCACAGGCATCAGGGCAAGCACGATATTGCGGGTCATGGCGACTGTCTCTAGTGATCCTTGCGGAAAGCATAGGCCCGCCCCCCACGCGGCGCAATTCACGAATGCAGAGGTCCGGCATGGAGATGCAGCAGGAACGTCAGTTGGCGGCAGAGTGGTTTCGCAGCCTGCGCGACCGCATTGTCGCCGCCTTCGAATCGCTTGAGGACGACGGCCCCGGTCAGCTGCCGCCGGGGCGGTTCGAGCTGCGTGAGACCCGGCGCGGCGAGGACGGCGGCGGCGGGCTGATGTCGGTCATGCGCTGCGGCCGGGTTTTCGAAAAGGTCGGTGTGAACTGGTCGGCGGTGCATGGCGAATTGCAGCCGGCCGCGCGTCAGGCCATGGCTGCGCGTGGGGTCGCCGGTATCGATTCAGATCCGCGGTTCTGGGCCTCGGGGATCAGTCTGGTAGCGCATATGCAAAACCCCCATGCGCCCGCGGTGCATATGAACACCCGCATGTTCTGGACACCTGGCGCCTGGTGGTTCGGAGGTGGAACCGACCTGAACCCCTGCCTGGAATTTTCGGAGGATACGCAACATTTCCACGAAACCTTGCGCCAGGCATGTGCGCCGCACGGCGCCGATTATTATGATCGCTTCAAGGCCTGGGCGGACGAGTATTTCTACATCCCTCATCGTCAGCGCGCCCGCGGCGTGGGCGGTATATTCTATGACGATCTGAACACGGGCGACTGGCAGGCGGATTTTGCATTTACCAAGGCAGTGGGCGAGGCATTTCTGCCGGCTTTCCTGCCCTTGGCGCGGCGCCGGATGAACCAGCCCTGGACCGAAGCCGACCGCGACGCGCAGCTGATCCATCGCGGGCTTTATGCCGAATACAACCTGGTTTACGACCGCGGCACCAAATTCGGCCTGGCGACGGGTCATGATCCCGAGGCGGTGTTGATGAGCCTGCCGCCGCTGGCCAAATGGATCTGAACCGGGCTTGGGCCCCGGACCTGTATCTGATGCGGCACGGCCAGACGCTGTGGAATGCCGAAGGCCGTTTGCAGGGTCGGTTGGATTCGCCGCTGACCGAACTGGGTATCGTGCAGGCGCGGCGACAGAAATGGTTGCTTGGCGCGCTGTCGAAGCTTGACTGCTACGCCAGTCCCGCCGGCCGTGCGCAGCAGACGGCCCGTATCGTCTTTGCCGGGCGACCGTGGAAAACCGATCCGCGTCTGGCCGAAATCGATATCGGCTGCTTTGCCGGAGAGCTTTTCGCCGATCTGGCCCGGCGCCATCCGACGCTTTTTTCAGGCGGGCCGCTCGACTGGTATGACAAGGTGCCAGGTGGCGAACATTTCGACGGGCTGGAATCGCGGCTATGCGGCTTTCTGGCCGATCTGCGCAGACCCGCGGCGATCGTCACCCACGGGGTCACCTTGCGGATGCTGCGCGCGCTGGCAATGGGGCTGCCACGTCCCCGCCTGGCCGAAATGGCGGTGCATCAGGGCGCGGTGCATCTGGTCAGTCGCGGCCGACAGCGGGTGTTCTACTGATCGGGCTTTCGCGGCAACGGGCGGGCAGGGTTCCCGACCACCGTCGCACCGGCCGGAACATCGCGCGTCACCACGGCACCAGCGCCGACGATGGCGCCCTCGCCGATGCTGACGCCGGGCAGCACGATCGCGCCGCCACCTATCCAGACATCATCGCCGATGCTGATGGGGCGACCCCATTCCATTCCGGACGAACGCCGCGCCACATCGCGGGGCCGGTCCTCTGTCAGAAGCTGCACGGCCGTGCCGAACTGACAGCGTGCCCCGATGCGGATTTCGCAGATATCCATGAAAAAACACCCGTAATTGACGAAGCAATCCGGGCCGAAATGGATATTCTTGCCGTAATCGACCGAAAATGGCGCCCGGATGACGGCGCCGTTCCAGGTGCCCAGCAACTGGGTCAGGGTGCGGGCGCGGGTCTTGTCGCCAAGAATGGTGGCATTGTAGTCGCGCATCAATCCCTGGGCAATCCGGCGCAGGGCCACAAGTTCGCCGTCGCCGGGGTCATAGGGCCGGCCGGCCAGCATGTCTTCGCGTGCAGTCAAATGAATCCCAGTTCCAGACGGGCTTCTTCGGACATCATGTCCATGCCCCATTGCGGCTGAAAGGTCATCTCGACATCGACCTGACGCACGCCCGGCAAGGGCTCGATGGCATTGGCGACCCATCCGGGCATTTCACCGGCGACCGGGCAGCCAGGCGCGGTCAGGGTCATGACCACGCGCACATCGTTCTCGTCATTGATGGCGATGGTGTAGATCAGACCCAGGTCAAAGATATTGACCGGGATTTCCGGATCGTAGACCGTCTTGCACGCCTCGACGACGCTGTCATACAGCGGATGGTCGGTTGTAGAAGGCGCGATCAGCGGATCGCCTTCCTTCAGGGGTTCGGTGGTCATGGGCGCGTCCTGTCGAATCCTGACCGCTATATAGGGGGACAGAGCGGCAGGGTCCACCCCTTGCTAGAACCGAAAGTTCAGACGGCGTGCCAGGCCGATGCTGAGCGTGGGCTGATTGCGCTCGCGCACGATGGGCGAATCGGCGGCATCTCCCAGCAAACGGCTGTAGCTGATGCGCCCCATCAGCAGCGTGTCGGGCATGAACTCATAGCGCGCCTCGACGTTGACGCGGGCGGCGTAAAGGCCGCCACCCGGCGCATATTCCGCATAGCCGCTGGAGGCTGACTCGGCCTCGGTCACGCCGAAATAGGTGCCGACGAAATCCTGATTGCCAAACCGCAATTCGGTGCTGGTGGTGATGGTCAGATCCTCGCGGGGCTGGCTGCGGAACTTTGCTCCGACCTCGCCCACCAGGCCGTGATGACCGCCGAACCCCTTGCGCAGCGCGCCATAACCGGTCACGTCGCCCATCACGTAATCCAGCCGCGCGCCCAGTTCCCCGGCAATGCCGATGTCGTCCATGCCGGCCAGATCGTCATGGTCGGCAGCTTCGCGGCGGCTTTGATAGTTCAGCGACGGCAGCACCGAAAGGCCCTGGCGCGGCGCGCCGTCGTCATTGATCTGGCCGTTGCGCAGGATGATCCAGGGCGAGGTGCCGAAATCATCCGACCCCATGTAGTCCGGCTCGAAGCTTGCCCCAAGGCCCGCATCGAAGGACAGCGACCGGATATCACCCAAGCCCTGCGCAGCCACAGGCGCTGCAACAGGCAGGAAGGATGCAATCAGCACGGCATAGGCAAGGCGCATGGAAGAACCCCCGAATCTTGCGGGGAACCTGCGCGAAAGCCTGGGGCGGGGCAAGTCACATTGTCCGCTGCCGCGCCAGAAATCGCCTGGCTGTGGCCGTCAGGCCCTTTCGGCCTGTTCCAGCGCCTCGAGCGCGTCCAGCCACAACCCTTCGGCGCGTTGCATTGCGGCGCTGGCCTCGGCATGTTTGCGGCCCCATTGCTCGGCCTTTTGGGCGTCGTCGTAAGTGGCGGGATCGGCCATGATCGCGTCCAGCTTTTCCAGCATGGCGGTCAGCTTTTCGACCCGTTCCTCGGCGCGGCGCACTTCGGCGCGCAGTTCCAGGATACGGTCGCGGGACACCCGCTTGACCGCCGGCTTGGCGGTAGGGCGCGGTTCCGGGCGTTCCTCGCCCTGCAGCAGCAGCTTGCGGTAATCGTCCAGATCGCCCTGCCATGGGGTGACCGCCCCTTGATCGACCAGCCACAGCCGGTCGGCGACCAGATTCAGCAGATGCATGTCGTGGCTGACCAGCACCACGGCGCCGGTATAATCATTCAGCGCCTCGGTCAGGGCTTCGCGCGATTCGATGTCCAGATGGTTTGTCGGCTCGTCCAGGATCAGCAGATGTGGGGCGTCGATCGTGGCCAGCAGCAGCGACAATCGCGCCTTTTGCCCGCCAGAGAGCTGTCCGACGCTGGTTTCGGCCTGGGCCTCCATCAGGCCAAAGCCGGCCAGCCGCGCCCGCAGCCGCGCTGGTGGCTCGTCGGGGCGCAGGCGGCGGACATGATCCAGCGGCGTTTCCTGCAACTCCAGTTCATCGACCTGATGCTGGGCAAAATAGCCGATGCGCAGCTTGGACGAACAGCTGATTCGGCCGTCCAGCGGTGTCAGTCGTCCGGCCAGCAGCTTGGACAGCGTGGATTTTCCCTGACCGTTTCGGCCAAGCAGCGCGATGCGGTCGTCCTGGTCGATGCGCAGGTTCAGCCGCCGCAGCACCGGCCGACCGTCGTAGCCGACCGAAACGCTGTCCAGCGCCACGATCGGCGGCGACAGCTGGTCGGGTTGAGGAAAGGTAAAGCGGTGCATCCGCGCTTCCTCGGGCGCGGTGATCGGCTCCATCCGCTCAAGCATCTTGATGCGGGCCTGGGCCTGCCGCGCCTTGGTCGCCTTGGCGCGAAAGCGGTCGACAAAGCTTTGCAGATGCGCGCGCCGCGCCTCTTGCTTCTTGGCTTCGGATGCCTGAAGCGCGCGCTTTTCGGCGCGGGTGCGGGCGAAGGTGTCGTAGCCGCCCGAATACAGCACCAGCCGCCGATCCTCGAGATGCAGGATATGGCCGACGGCCCGGTTCAGCAGGTCGCGGTCATGGCTGATGACGATGACCGTATGCGGATAGCGTTGCAGATAGGTTTCCAGCCACAGCGCGCCTTCCAGATCCAGGTAGTTGGTCGGTTCGTCCAGAAGCAGCAGGTCCGGCTGGGAAAACAGCACACCCGCCAGCGCCACCCGCATGCGCCAGCCGCCGGAATAGTCGCTGGTCGGGCGGGCCTGATCCTCGGTCGAAAAGCCCAGGCCGCGCAGGATGGTGGCGGCGCGCGCCTCGGCCGACCAGGCGTCGATATCGGCCAGACGGGTCTGGATTTCGGCGATGCGGGCGGGATCGGACTGGGATTCCGCCTCGGCCAGCAGGGAGGCGCGTTCATGATCGGCCGCCAGGACGGTGTCCAGCACGCTGGTCGCCGTACCCGGTGCCTCTTGCGCGACGCCGCCGATGCGGGCGCGCGGAGGCAGCGAAATGCTGCCGCCATCAAGCGACAGTTCGCCCCGCAGCAAGCGGAACAGCGTGGTCTTGCCGGCGCCATTGGGCCCGACCAGCCCGACCTTGTGCCCGTCGGGGATGGTGGCAGAGGCATGTTCGAACAGGGGCCGACCGGCGATGGAATAGGAAATGTCGTCAATGCGCAGCATGGTGCCCGGCATGGCGCAAGCGCCCGCCCGCGTCAATGCCGGTGCGGCTTTTCAACGGGGCCCGCCCGTGATAACGGGGCGCGGATTTCCGGCCGTTCGGGCCGGAACATGGAAAGGAACCATCATGGCCATCGAGCGCACGCTTTCGATCATCAAACCCGACGCCACCAAACGCAACCTGACCGGCAAGATCAACGCCAAGTTCGAGGATGCCGGCCTGCGCATCATCGCGCAAAAGCGCATCCACCTGTCGCCCGCCCAGGCCGGTCAATTCTACATCGTTCACAAGGATCGCCCGTTCTATGGCGAACTGGTCGAATTCATGGCCTCGGGTCCGGTTGTCGTCCAGGTGCTGGAGGGCGAGAACGCCATTGCCAAGAACCGCGAAGTGATGGGCGCCACCAACCCGGCCAACGCCGATGAGGGCACCATCCGCAAGGAATTCGCGCTGTCGGTCGGCGAGAACTCGGTCCACGGTTCGGATGCCCCCGAAACCGCCAAGGAAGAAATCGCCTTCTTCTTTTCGGGTCTGGAACTGGTCGGCTGATCGTTATCGTCAGATGCACCGTTGCGGGGCCGTCCATCTGGGCGGCCCCTGTTTTCTGAGCGGCAGTTGCCAGGGGGCGGGTCAGAGATCTCCCACCGCCGCGCGCCAGTGGCGACGACACAGGGCTGTATAGGCCTCGTTGCCACCGATCTGCACCTGGGCGCCATCGCGCATCACCCGCCCCTTGTCGTCCTGGCGCACCACCATGGTCGCCTTACGGCCGCAATGGCAGATAGTGCGCACCTCGCGCAGATCGTCTGCCCAGGCCAGCAGCGCCGCCGACCCGGCGAAAAGCTCGCCGCGGAAATCGACCCGCAGTCCATAGCACATCACGGGCTGATCCAGATCGTCAGCCACCCGCGCCAGTTGCCAGACCTGTTCACGGGTCAGGAACTGTGCTTCGTCGACAAAGATGCAGGCGCAATCGCGGCCTTCAGCCTGAATCAATGCCAATAGATCGGTGTCCGGGGCAAAGCCAAGGGCGGGTTCCGAAATGCCGATGCGGCTGGCGATGCGGTCGGGGCCCGCACGATCGTCAAGGCCGGCGGTCAACAGCAGCGTCTGCATGCCGCGTTCGCGGTAATTGTAGGACGCCTGCAAGAGCAAGGTGCTCTTGCCGGCGTTCATGGTGGAATAGTGGAAATAAAGCTTGGCCATGGCGGCACATAGCCGCGGGGGCAGGGCTGTGCAAGCTGCCAGCCGAACCGGCAGCCTGCACTTTCCTGCACTCAGTTGCGCTGCGCGGCCTTGGGCGCACGCGAGGGGCGGCGTGCAGGGCGCTTGCGTGCCGGTTGCGGACTGCGCGTGCCAGCGGCAGGCCCGCCGCGTTCGCGGATCTTGCTGGCCTCGAAGGGCGGCTCGCCGCCCACGACCGGGATCTGCGCCTTCATCGCCTTTTCGATAGCGCGCAGCTCGCCGATCTCGGCCGGAGCGCAGAAGGCAATGGCGCGACCGTCGCGGCCGGCGCGGGCGGTTCGCCCGATGCGATGGACATAGTTTTCAGGCACGTTGGGCAGGTCGTAGTTGTAGACATGCGCCACCTGCGGAATATCCAGCCCGCGCGCGGCCACATCCGTGGCGACCAGCACCTTGGTTTCGCCGGCGCGAAAGCTGGCCAAGGCGCGTTCGCGCTGGCCCTGCGACTTGTTGCCATGGATCGCGGCAACCCGGAAACCCCATTTTTCGAGCAGTTTCGACAGCTTTTCCGAGCCATGCTTGGTGCGGCCGAACACGATGGCCAGCTCGTCCCGGTGCTTGCCCAGATATTCGGCCAGCAGTGTCGCCTTGTCGCCCTGATTGACGAAATGCACGCCTTGCGCGATCTTTTCGGCCGCCTGGCCGGGCGGGTTCACCGCGACCTTCAGCGGATCGGTCAGATAGCTTTCGGCCAATTCCTCCATCAGCTTGGGCATGGTGGCGGAAAACAACATCGTCTGGCGTTCCCTGGGCAGCATTTTCGCAATACGGCGCAGGGCGTGGATGAAGCCGATGTCCAGCATCTGGTCGGCCTCGTCCAGCACCAGATAGCGGGTCTGCGACAGGTCGACGGCGCCGCGTTCGATCAGGTCGATCAGACGGCCGGGCGTGGCGATCAGCACGTCGACGCCGCGTTCGAGCCGGCCGATCTGGACATTGATCGAGGCGCCGCCGACGACCCGGAACTGGCGGATCGGCGTGCCAGCGGCGTAAAGGTCGATGTTCTCGGCGATCTGGGTGGCCAGTTCGCGGGTGGGCGCCAGGATCAGGGCGTGGCAGGTCCGGGGATCCGGTCGGCGGCCATTGTTCAGCAGCCGCGTCAGCATCGGCAGGCCAAAGGCTGCGGTCTTGCCGGTGCCGGTCTGCGCCAGGCCCAGCAGGTCGCGGCCGGCGACGATGCCGGGGATGGATTTTTCCTGGATGGGCGAGGGCGCCTCGATCCCCATGGGGGGCAGGTTGATCGCCACCCGCGCATCGATGCCCATGCGGGTGAAGGCGGTGTCGATGTCGGGAATCGCGCGGCGGATGAATTTTTCTTCCGGCTCGGCGCGGTGGCGACGGTGGTTGGTATTGGGTTTTTCGGCGCGGAAGCGCGGTTTGCCCGGGGTGCGGTGCTGCGGATTTCCGGCGCGTTGCGGGCGGTTCGTTTCGTTGGTCATCATGTCTTTCGGTCCTGACGCCCGCGTATCGGCGCACAGGACAAGGGGCCACGCAGTCAAGGCGCGGCAGGTTGCGAGGGGCGGGCGCGATACGCAGAGCCCGCAAGCCTCCCCGCGTGAATGGGAAACCGGGAAAATGTGGCCGACCTGAGGCGCAGTGCGCGACGGCTGCTCACGCGGCAGCGAACGGCAACCCGCAGCACATGGGCGGTTTGCCGGCAAAAGTCAACCGCAATCGGGCAGTCAGTTGCGATCGGTCGAATCCATCCAGATCGTCACCGGCCCGTCATTGACCAGCGACACCGCCATGTCGGCGCCGAATTCGCCGGTCTGCACCGGCAGGTCCAGATCGCGCAGCGCCTGGGCGAAACGCAGATACAGCGCCTCGCCCCGGGCGGGGCCTTCGGCGCTGGAAAAGCCGGGGCGGTTGCCGGTGCGGGTATCCGCGGCCAGGGTGAACTGGCTGACCACCAGGATCGCGCCGCCGATATCCTGAACCGAGCGGTTCATCTTGCCGGCGTCGTCGCGAAAGATGCGCAACCGTGCGATCCGGGCCGCCAGCTTGTCGGCGGCCTCGTCAGCATCGCCCTGCATGGCGCAGACCAGCACCAGAAGGCCGGGCCCGATCTCGGCAATCCGGCGATCCCCGATCGCCACCGCCGCCTGCGATACCCTCTGGATCAGTGCGCGCATCCTAGCGCCCCAACATGATGCCCAGGACCACGAACATCAGCCCAAAGACCGATGCCGCCAGCGCCGCCATGTTCACGGCCACCACCTTGCGCATGATTGTCCGCATCTGCGCATCATCGCGCACACGTGCCTTTGCGCGCGCCACGGTAATGATGCACCAGGCCAGCGCGGCCAGCCCCAACGTTGTCAACGCAGCACCACCCCAGATCAGCCCGTCCCAGATCGTCATCCCTGCCTCCGTCTGTGCGGGCCCGGCCTAGCGGCGATTGCGCCCGCCCGCAAGACCGCCTATTCCGCGTGCAAAAGGCAAAGGAGCGCATCATGCAGGACGACAACGCCTATGGCATCGCGGCCGGGGAACTGCGGCAGTTCATCGAGCAATACGAACAGCTCGAAGCCGAGAAGAAGGATGTGACCGAGCAGCAAAAGGAACTGATGGCCGAAGCCAAGGCCCGCGGCTATGACACCAAGGTCATGCGCAAGGTGATCGCGCTGCGCAAGCGCGACAAGGATGACATCGCCGAGGAAGAGGCGATCCTGGAAATGTACAAGGCGGCGCTGGGGATGGTCTGACGGCTCAGGGCGAAAGAAACTCGATCCCCGGCAATGCGGCGATCTGGGCCACGTCCTCGTCATAATGATCGCTGATGCGGTCCACCAGATCCTGGCTCCATCCGGGCAGGTCGACCGTCACCTCGATCTGATCGGGCAGGGCGTATTTTTCCAACGCCGCCGTAAAGACCGCCCGTCGGCTGTCGACGGTCAGCCGGTCCTGGCGCGCAAGTTCGTCGCGGATCATCTGGATACCTTCGGGCCGCAGGATGTCGCCCAGCACCTGCAAGCCGGCTTTCAGCGGCACGTCGCTGGGCATGGTGGCAATGCGGCGGACCACCTCGGGCCAGATCAGCGATGTATCCTCGTGGCACCATGCCACGATGCGCTTGCCCGGCAGCGCGGCCATGATGCGCCGCATGGCAGGCGCCCAGCGAAGCGCCAGCGGATCCACCCCCGCCATGACCTCGTCATAGCTGCCTGTCCGCTCTTGAGACATCACATAAGGCACCAGAGTCGCAGGGTTTTTCAACGCAATGAAAAATTCGGCCTCGGCGCTCGGAAACAGATTGGCGAGTGCCGCCATCTTTTCGCCGGCGGTCACATACAGCCCTTCGGGCGCGATGGCCCGCTGCGCCTTGCCCAGAAAGGTCGGGGTGCTGAAAATGATCCGCCGCGGATCATCCGATTCCAGAATAGCATCCAGGATCACGTTTTCCATTTCGGCCGTGGCCGGGCGGCCGCGCAGCGAAAGCAGGGCCTCATTGAACAATTCCCGATGCTTGGCTGGGGTCAACGGCTCGATCCCGTTGCGCAGCAGCCAATCGCGGTTTTGCAGCAGCGTCTTGACCATGCGATACTGATCGGTGCCATGCACCCCGCAATGAAAGACGACCTGCATCTGTGAATTGCTCCTTTTCCGGTTTTCAGAACCTTGGCTGTCGTCGTGATGCAGCGGAACGTTCCTGACCGCAAGCCGGTGCAGCATAGACATTTCAAGCTCATTTCCGAACAGATGTTTTCCAGGGTTTTTCATGAACAGGAATGTCTGGTTCAGTTTGCATCCCTTTAACCCGACGTGACGAAAAGATCATTTAGTCAATTGAACTCTGCTTCACGGCGATAATAATGTTTCCCGGAATGCTGATTGATTGTTATTTATTAAAAGCGTGGTTAACGACATGGGGATCCTGGCGGATATCGAGGTAATCTTGCAGGCGCGGTCGGCCCGGGCGGCCTGGCAGCACTATGCGGGCAGCCTGTCGGACATGGGATTTGTCCATGCCTGCTATTTCGGCGTGCGCAGCCTGGGTGCAGAAATCGATGGCGGCAGCGATGACAGTATCCTGCTTTCGACTTTTGCACCGCAACTGAATCAGGATCTGGCGGCACAGGGCATGGCGCCCGGTGCGGCTCCGGTCGGATGGTTGGCGGGGGGGTATTGCAGCGAAAGCTGGGCCGGGCTTCAATCGCGCCGGCGCGCCGGTCGGTTGTCGGCGCAGCAGGCCAACTTGCTAGACGTGCTGGCCCGTTACGGACATGTTGCGGGATATGCGCTGCGGCTTGACGATAGCATGCAGCATGCGCGCGCAGGTGTGTTGCTGAGCGGCCACATCGGAATTCGCGCCGAGCAGATAGACGAAATGTGGCTGCGTCATGGCGCGGCAGTCGAGACGCTTACCCGGCTGTTGCATCTGAAACTGTCCTGCCTGCCCTATGCCCCGCCGCAGCAAGTGCTGACGCTGCGTCAGCGAGAGGTGCTCGAGCATATATCGATCGGTCGGACGGTGCAGGAAATCGCCCGAACGCTGGACCTGACCGCCGCTACCGTCGAAAAGCACCTTCGACTGGCGCGCAAGGCATTGGGGGCGCGGACGACCGCCCATGCGATCCTGCGTGCAACTGGTCGACGGCAGATATTTCTGCACCCCGAGGTTGACGAACACCCCGCCAATGACGACGGACGCCCGGCCGGGGCGCCGGCGGATCCGGGTCGCGAGGTTGATCGTCAACATCGCTGAACCCGGCGTGAGTTGCAGCGAAACGGGGCCGGTCGTGATGACCGGCCCCGCGCTTTTGAGCAGATTTCGGACGGATCAGGCGCCGGCGCGGGTTTTTGCGACCTCGGCGGCGAAATCCTCTTCCTTCTTCTCGATACCTTCGCCGACCACGACGCGGGCAAAGCCGGTGACCTCGACGCCGGCTTCCTTGGCAGCCTGGGCCACGGTGATGTCGGGGTTGATGACGAATTTCTGGCCCAGCAGTGTCACTTCCTCGAAGAACTTCGCCATGCGGCCGACAATCATCTTCTCGATGACGGCTTCGGGCTTGCCCGATTCACGGGCCTGTTCGGTAAGAACGGATTTCTCGCGCTCGACCAGTGCCGGGTCCAGATCAGCCTCGGACAGCGAGGCGGGATTGGTGGCGGCAATGTGCATGGCGATCTGCTTGCCGATGTCTTGCGCCTTGTCCTTGTCGCCCTTCAGCGCCACCAGCACGCCGATCTTGCCCAGACCGGGGGCGGCGGCGTTGTGGACATAGGAAACGACGGTATCGCCTTCCAGCACGTGCATGCGACGCAGGGTCATGTTCTCGCCGATGCGGGCAATGGCTTCGGTCAGAACGTCCTCGACGGTGCGGCCGTTCAGGTGGGTGGCCTTCAGCACCTCGACATCAGCGCCGGTGGTCAGCGCCACATCGGTGATTTCGCGCACCAGCTGCTGGAAGTCGGCGTTCTTGGCGACGAAATCGGTTTCCGAGTTCAGTTCGACGGCGACGCCGCGACCATCGGTAACGGCGACGCCGACAAGGCCCTCGGCCGCCACGCGGCCCGATTTCTTGGCGGCCTTGGCCAGACCCTTGGTGCGCAGCCAGTCGATGGCCGCTTCCATGTCGCCGTTGGTTTCGGTCAGCGCCTTCTTGGCGTCCATCATGCCCGCGCCGGTCGTTTCGCGCAGATCCTTCACCATCGCAGCGGTGATAGCCATCGGAGTGTCTCCTTGCTTTTCAATGCGTCAGGCGGGGCTTATCCCCGCCTGATGAATGTTGCGTGACGTCCCGCAGCCGCGGGCCGGGCAGACCCGTCACGGGTCAGGCTTCGGCGGTCTCGCCGTCCAGTTCTTCCTCGATCCCGGCTTCCAGCGCGCCCAGATCGACACCGGCAGCGCCCATCTGCGCGGTCATGCCGTCCAGCGCGGCCCGCGAGGCCAGATCGCAATACAAGGCAATTGCGCGCGCGGCGTCGTCGTTGCCCGGGATCACGTAATCCACACCCTTGGGCGAGCAGTTGCTGTCGACGACCGCCACGACCGGGATGCCCAGTTTCTTGGCTTCGGCGATGGCCAGGTCTTCCTTGTTGACGTCGATGACGAACAGCAGGTCCGGCAGGCCGCCCATTTCACGGATACCCCCCAGCGAGGCCTGCAGCTTGGCCTGTTCGCGTTCCATCTGCAGGCGCTCTTTCTTGGTCAGACCCTCGGCACCGGCGGCCATGGTCTCATCGATGGCCTTCAGGCGCTGGATCGACTGGCTGACGGTTTTCCAGTTGGTCAGCGTGCCACCCAGCCAGCGGTGGTTCATGTAATATTGTGCCGATTTTTCGGCAGCTTCGGCAATCGCCTTCTGGGCCTGACGCTTGGTGCCGACGAACAGCACGCGGCCGCCCTTGGCGACGGTGTCGCGGATCACCTGCAGCGCGGCGTCCAGCATCGGCACGGTCTGGGTCAGGTCGAAAATGTGGATGCCGTTGCGTTCACCATAGATGAACTCGGCCATGCGGGGATTCCAGCGCTGGGTCTGGTGGCCGTAGTGAACGCCAGCTTCCAGCAGCTGACGCATGGAAAATTCGGGAAGCGCCATGTCATGTCCTTTCCGGTTTGCGCCTTGGCAGGGCTTTCAGGGGCGAACCCCAACCGGTGGACCAGCGGGGGATGTCTGTCCCGTGGCCCGACCCTGCCTGTGAAGTGCGCGCGACATAGTCCTATCCGGCTGCGAATGCAAGGGCTGTTTGCCCGAAATGCTGCGGAAATCCTGCTGCGGGGGGCAGGGTGGGGGATGGATGTGACGCGGCGCTTGCACCGCGCGCGCACACGCGCTATCCGGAGCGATGGATCTGGCCGGTTTAGCTCAGCTGGTAGAGCAGCTGATTTGTAATCAGAAGGTCGGGGGTTCAAGTCCCTCAACCGGCACCAGCATATCCGCCGGCGGCGATTGCAGCCGCCGTGTCATCCGCCGCAGGTGCCCCATGCCCTTTACGATTGCCATCGACGGTCCCGCTGCCTCGGGCAAGGGCACGATTGCCCGCGCGCTTGCGCGTCATTTCGGATTTTCGCATCTGGACACAGGCTTGCTTTATCGTGCGGTCGGCGCCAAGGGGGGCGATCCGGTTGCGGCGGCGCGGGAACTTCAGCCCGTCGACCTGACCCGCGACGATCTGCGCACGGCCGCGGCCGGGCAGGCTGCCAGCCGGGTCGCCGCCATACCCGAGGTTCGCGCCGCCCTGATCGATTTCCAGCGCCGCTTTGCCCGCAGGCCGCCGGGTGCCGTGCTGGACGGTCGCGACATCGGGACGGTCATCTGCCCCGAGGCCGAGGTCAAGATCTACGTGACCGCCAGCGATGACGAGCGCGCCCGCCGTCGCGCGCTGGAGCTGGGTGCCGATCCTGCGGTCGTGCTGGCGGAATTGCGCGAACGCGACGCGCGTGACGCGGCGCGCGACATCGCGCCGATGCGCCCGGCCGAAGATGCGGTTCTGGTCGATACCAGCCGCATGAGCATTGACGAGGCGGTCAGCCACGCCATCGATATCGTCACCCGGATTCGCGGATGAGCCTGCTGGACAGCCTGACCATCCCGGTGATCCAGGCGCCCATGGCGGGGGTTTCTACCCCGGCCTTGGCGGCTGCGGTCAGCGCGGCGGGGGGGTTGGGCTCGCTGGGTCTGGGATCGTCGAACGCAGCGCAGGCGGCTGCGATGATGGACGAAACCCAAACCCTGCTGGGAAGCAACCGTTATGCGGTGAACCTGTTCTGTCACCAGCCGCCGCGGCGCGATGCCAAGCAAGAGGCGGTCTGGCTGGCCTTTCTGGCCGCCGAATTCCGACGCGTCGGCGCCCCGCCGCCACTCGGCCTGGGCGAAAACCATCTCAGCCTGCGCGATGACGGCGCGATGCTGTCGGCGGTGATTGCGGCGCGGCCCGCGATGATCAGCTTTCACTTCGGCCTGCCACGGGCCGATCAACTGCAGGCGCTGCGAAACACCGGAGCCTTTCTGGCTGCCACCGCCACTTCGCCGGCCGAGGCGATCGCGATCCGCGCGGCGGGGCTGGATGCGGTCATTGCGCAAGGATACGAGGCCGGCGGCCATCGCGGCATATTCGATCCGCTTGCGCCCGACGACCAATTGCCCCTGACGACGCTGGTGACGCAGCTCTTGCCCTTGGGGCTGCCGGTGATCGCGGCCGGGGGGCTGATGGATGGCGCCGATGTGGCGCGGATTTGCGCGGCCGGGGCCGTGGCCGCGCAGATGGGAACCGCCTTTGTCGCCTGTCCTGAAAGCGCGGCCTCTGCGGCCCATCGCGCGCGGTTGGGCCAGCCGCAGACCACGACCGTGATGACGCGCGCCATATCCGGCCGGCCGGCTCGCGGACTGCCGAACCGGTTGACGGAACTGGAACAGTCGCCCAGGCTGCCGGGCCTGCCCGATTACCCGCTGCCCTATCACGCCGCGCGCAAGCTGGCTGCGGTAGGCGGCAGCGATTACGCGGCACAATGGGCGGGTGTCGGCGCATCCCGCGCAAGGGCGCTGCCGGCGGCCCAGTTGATGGCGCGCCTGCGCGAGGAATGGCTGGCCGCGCGCACCGGCTGCTGATGGCGTGCCGTCGGGCGCAAGCCTTGCCAGCAGCGTCATTAACGGCTATATCGCGCGCGTCGGGACAAGCGGCGGGGCCAGTGGCCACTGCCACGGGGTCGGGCAATCGCTCGGCCCATTACGTTTATCCGGGCGTCTACAAAAAGACCGGCGGAGCCAACCGCAAGGCCAGAAAACCGTGAAAAGGAAACTGTATCTATATGTGCGCTAAAGCGACCATGGAGGAATTCGAGGCCCTCCTGAACGAAAGCCTCAGCATTGACACCCCCGAAGAAGGCTCGGTGGTCAAGGGCAAGGTCATCGCCATCGAGGCGGGCCAGGCCATCATCGACGTCGGCTACAAGATGGAAGGCCGCGTCGATCTGAAGGAATTCGCCAACCCGGGCGAAGCCCCCAGCATCGCCGTTGGCGATGAGGTCGAGGTTTATCTGGATCGCGTGGAAAACGCCCGCGGCGAAGCCTCGATCTCGCGCGAAAAGGCGCGCCGCGAGGAAGCCTGGGATCGTCTGGAAAAAGCCTATGCTGCCGAGGAGCGCGTCGAGGGCGCAATCTTTGGTCGCGTCAAGGGCGGCTTTACCGTGGACCTGGGTGGGGCTGTGGCCTTCCTGCCGGGCAGCCAGGTCGATGTGCGTCCCGTGCGTGACGCGGGCCCCCTGATGGGCCTGAAGCAGCCGTTCCAGATCCTGAAGATGGACCGTCGTCGCGGCAACATCGTCGTGTCGCGCCGCGCCATCCTGGAAGAAAGCCGCGCCGAGCAGCGCGCCGAAGTCATCGCCAACCTGACCGAAGGTCAGACGGTCGAGGGCGTGGTCAAGAACATCACCGAATACGGTGCCTTCGTTGACCTGGGCGGCGTCGACGGTCTGCTGCATGTCACCGACATGGCCTGGCGCCGGGTCAACCACCCGTCCGAGATCCTGTCGATCGGCGAAACCGTCAAGGTTCAGGTCGTCAAGATCAACAAGGACACCCACCGCATCAGCCTGGGCATGAAACAGCTGCAGGCAGATCCGTGGGATACCGTCGCATCGAAGTTCCCGATCGGTTCGGTGCATTCCGGCCGCGTGACCAACATCACCGACTACGGCGCCTTTGTCGAACTGGAAGCCGGTGTCGAAGGTCTGGTCCACGTCTCGGAAATGTCCTGGACCAAGAAGAACGTCCATCCCGGCAAGATCGTCTCGACCTCGCAAGAGGTTGACGTCATGGTCCTGGAAATCGACGAAGCCAAGCGCCGCGTTTCGCTGGGTCTCAAGCAGACCATGCGCAATCCGTGGGAAGTGTTCGCCGAAACCCATCCCGTCGGCACCGTCATCGAGGGCGAAGTCAAGAACATCACCGAATTCGGTCTGTTCGTCGGCCTGGAAGGCGACATCGACGGCATGGTTCACCTGTCGGACATCTCGTGGGATGCTCGTGGCGAAGACGCCATCCAGGATTTCCGCAAGGGCGATGTGGTGAAAGCCGTGGTCCAGGAAGTCGACATCGAGAAAGAACGCATCTCGCTGTCGATCAAGGCGCTGGAAAACGATGCCATGGCCGAAGCGGTCGAAGGCGTGAAGCGCGGTTCGGTCATCACCGTCACCGTGACCGCGATCGAGGATGGCGGTATCGAGGTCGAATACAACGGCATGAAATCCTTCATCCGTCGTTCGGATCTTGCCCGCGACCGTCAGGACCAGCGTCCCGAACGCTTCCAGGTCGGTGACCATGTCGATGTGCGCGTGACCAATATCGACACCAAGACGCGCCGCCTGGGCCTGTCCATCAAGGCACGCGAGATTGCCGAGGAAAAGGATGCCATCGAACAGTATGGCAGCTCGGATTCCGGCGCCTCGCTGGGCGATATCCTGGGCGCAGCCCTCAAGAACAAGGGCTGATCCCCCTTCATGGTGGAGGCGCCCCCGGTCCTCCGGGGGCGCTTTTCGTTGCTTATCGGCGTGATCTGAACGATAAAGTCCTGAAAAAACCGGCAACCAAACGCGGGCTCCGGCGTTCGCAGATTGATCGCCCTGCAACCCGGTCTATGATCGGGACAGGAATTCCCGTGAACCACCAGATTCAGGAAGCGCAATGATCCGATCCGAACTGATCCAGAAGATCTCCGAAGAAAACCCGCACCTGTTTCAGCGCGACGTCGAACGGATCGTCAACACCGTGTTCGAGGAGATCATTTCAGCCATGGCGCGCGGCGATCGGGTCGAATTGCGCGGCTTCGGGGCCTTTTCGGTCAAGAAGCGCGATGCACGTCAGGGCCGCAACCCGCGCACCGGCGAATCCGTCAGCGTCGATGAAAAGCATGTGCCCTTCTTCAAGACGGGCAAGCTGCTGCGCGAACGGTTGAACGGTCAGGCCGAATAGTCCACATTGGCCGCAATTTCTGCTGCGGGGACGACATGCGTGTGATCCGGCTGGTTCTGTTCGGGCTTCTGGCCCTGGTGCTGATTATGATAGGGACTGCCAATCGCGGCATCATCACCGTCAGCCTGGTGCCCGAAGCCTTTGCGCCCTTTGTGGGCGGACGCTGGGCGCTGAACATGCCCGCCTTTCTGGCCCTGTTCCTGGCCATGCTTTTCGGGGTGCTTGTCGGCCTGATCTGGGAGTGGTTGCGCGAATCGCGCCTGCGGGCCGAGGCGCGTGTCCATGCCAATGAATTGGCGCAATTGCAGCGCGAAATCGGGGCAATGCGTCGTGCCCCGGTCGGACCAAAGGACGAGGTTCTGGCGATTCTTGACGAGGCGGCGGCGCAAAAATCCCCTGCCGCTACCGCGCCGGCGACATCGGCGACCACGACGCTGCCGGCGCCACGCTGAATGTCGGTTGCCGTCAAGATTTGCGGGATCAATGATCCCGAGGCCCTTTCTGCTGCGGTGGAGGCGGGCGCGCGCTTCACAGGGTTCGTTTTCTTTCCGCCCTCGCCGCGCCATGTCTTGCCGGAACTCGCGGCACAGCTGGCTGCAAAGGTGCCGCTGGGGGTGGCCAAGGTGGGGCTGTTCGTCGATCCGACCGACCAGGCGCTGGATGCTGTCCTGACGCAGGTGCCGCTGGACATGATCCAGCTGCACGGGCACGAATCGCCGGCGCGCGTGACCGAGGTCAAGGCCCGCACCGGCCTGCCCGTCATCAAGGCAGTGGGCGTGGCCGACCCCGAGGATCTTGCGGCGCTGTGGGATTATGGGCTGGTCGCGGACATGCTGCTGATCGACGCCAAGCCGCCGCGCGACGCGGCGCTGCCCGGTGGCAACGGCCTTGCATTCGACTGGCGGCTGCTGGCGGGGCGGCAGATCCTGAAGCCATGGCTGCTGGCCGGCGGGCTGACCCCCGACAATGTCGCCCAGGCCATAAGGTTGACGCGCGCGCGGGGCGTCGATGTTTCATCGGGGGTGGAAAGCGCGCCGGGGATCAAGGATCCGCAGCGCATCCGCCGCTTCATCGCCCGCGCCACCGCGCCCATCCTCTGACTGGCCCGCAGGCTTTACCGCCGCCATGATCGGCGATATGACAGCCAGGGCGGCCATAACCGCCGCCTTTCCCTTTTCCCGCACGAGGACAGCCATGGCCGAGGATCTTGTCAACAGCTTCATGACCGGCCCGGACGATCAGGGGCGGTTCGGGATTTTCGGTGGCCGCTTCGTCAGCGAAACCCTGATGCCGCTGATCCTGGACCTCGAGGCCGAATACAACCGTGCCAAGGACGACCCCACCTTTTGGGCCGAGATGCAGGATTTCTGGGCACATTACGTCGGCCGGCCCTCGCCGCTGTATTTCGCGCCGCGCCTGACCGAGGAGCTGGGCGGCGCGCGCATCTACCTGAAGCGCGAGGAGCTGAACCACACCGGCAGCCACAAGATCAACAACGTCCTGGGCCAGATCCTGCTGGCGCGGCGCATGGGCAAGACGCGCATCATCGCCGAAACCGGAGCCGGGCAGCATGGCGTGGCCACCGCCACCGTCTGCGCCCGCTTCGGGCTGAAATGCGTCGTCTACATGGGCGCGCATGATGTCGAACGCCAGGCGCCTAACGTGTTCCGCATGCGGCTGCTGGGGGCCGAGGTGGTGCCCGTCACCTCGGGGCGCGGCACGCTGAAGGATGCGATGAACGATGCGCTGCGCGACTGGGTGACCAATGTGCGCGACACCTTCTATTGCATCGGCACCGTGGCCGGCCCGCATCCCTATCCGGCGATGGTGCGCGATTTTCAGACCATCATCGGCCGCGAGACCCGCTGGCAACTGGCCGAGCAAGAGGGCGAGGGCCGGCTGCCCGACACGCTGGTGGCCGCGATCGGCGGCGGATCGAATGCGATGGGGCTGTTTCACCCGTTCCTGGACGACCCTTCGGTGCGCATCATCGGGGTCGAGGCCGGCGGCCGCGGCGTCGATGAGCGGATGGAACACTGCGCAAGCCTGACCGGCGGTCGACCCGGCGTTCTGCACGGCAACCGCACCTATCTGCTGCAGGACGCCGAGGGCCAGATCCTTGAAGGACATTCGATCAGCGCCGGGCTGGACTATCCTGGGATCGGCCCCGAACATGCCTGGCTGAAGGATCAGGGTCGCGTCGATTATGTCAGCGTGACCGATGACGAGGCGCTGGCGGCGTTTCAGCAGCTTTGCCGGCTCGAGGGGATCATCCCGGCGCTGGAATGCAGCCATGCCCTGGCCCATGTCGCCAAGATCGCCCCGGAATTGCCGCGCGACCATATCATCGTCGTCAACCTGTCGGGACGCGGCGACAAGGACATCTTCACCGTGGCCCGCCATCTTGGGTTCGAGATGAAGGTCTGAGACCGGCCGCGCCGGGGCTAGGGCTCCGGATGCGCCTCGGCCACCAGCGCCGCCAGATCCTTCTGGGACAGATAGCCGAAAACGGCGCGGTCGCCGGCGATGAAGCTGGGGGTGCCGACCAGGCCGATCCGGTCCGCCAATGCCAGCGACTGTTCGATCTGCGCGGCAATCGCCGGGGCCTGCATGTCGCGTTCCAGCCGCGGCACGTCAAGTCCCGCCTCGCGCGCGACCCGCAGCACCGACGCGGCATCAAGCTTGCCCCGGCTTGCCATCAGCGCGCGGTGGAACTGCGCATAGCGCCCCTGTTCGCCCGCGGCCAGCGCCGCCATGGCGGCATAGCGCGAGCCTTCGCCGAAGATGGGCACCTCGTGCACCACCACCTTCAGCTGCGGATCTGTGGCGATCAGCGCCGCCACCTGCGGCGTCACCTTGCGACAGAATCCGCAATTATAATCCGAGAATGCGACCAGGATCCTGCTGCCCTTGGGGTTGCCCATGACCGGCGCTTGTGGATCCTCGAACACGGCACGACGGATCGCGGCAATCTCGCCGGCGCCTTGGCTGGCCTGGGGCGCCGATACCGGCAACAGCACTATCAGGGCGGCGGTCAGCGCTGAAAGCAGTTTGCAAGTGGACATATGGACATTCCCTGGTCAGGCACCCATCTGAAAACCGGCACAGCCCGGCCGGTCAAGGGCCCGGCGCTGACATTTTCGTAAGAGGGGGCGGCGATGCAGGCCGATCTGTTTGGCAGACAAGCAGAGATAATGGCGCCGGGGGCGATGATCCTGCGGCAATGGGCGCTTGATCCGGCACTGATCGACGCGGTGGCACAGGTGGCGCAGGCGGCACCGTTTCGCCACTTTATGACCCCGGGCGGACGCCGCATCGGGGTCGAGATGACGAATTGCGGCGCGCTTGGCTGGGTCAGCGATGCCCGGGGCTATCGCTATCAGGCCACCGATCCGCAGGATGGCAAGCCTTGGCCCGCGATGCCCGAAGCACTGGCGCAGCTGGCGGCCCAAGCGGCAGAAGCGGCGGGGTTTCCCGGCTTTTGCCCCGATGCCTGCCTGATCAACCGCTATGTGCCGGGCGTCCGCATGGGCCTGCACCAGGATCGGGACGAGGCCGACATGACCGCGCCCATCGTCTCGGTCTCGCTGGGTCTGCCGGCGACCTTCCAGTTCGGCGGACCCGATCGGCGCGATCCGGTGCGGCGCCATCTGCTGGAACACGGCGATGTGGTGGTCTGGGGCGGGCCGGCGCGGCTGAACTGGCACGGCATCCTGACCCTGCGCCCCGGAAATCACCCGATCACCGGGCCGGTGCGGCTGAACCTGACCTTTCGGCGCGCGGGCTGATGAAAAGGGGGCCTGTCGGCCCCCTGGCATCATTTCCAGATCGGTGCGTGGCGGTTCACGTCCTTGTAGAGCAGATAGCGGAACGGTCCCGGACCACCGGCATAGCAGGCCTGCGGACAAAAGGCGCGCAGCCACATGAAATCTCCCGGTCCCACCTCGACCCAGTCGCGGTTCAGGCGGTAGACGGCCTTGCCTTCGATCACGAACAGACCGTGTTCCATGACGTGGGTTTCGGCAAAGGGGATCGAGCCACCGGGCTGGAAGGTCACGATGGTGATGTGCATGTCGTGGCGCAGGTCGGTGGGATCGACAAACCGGGTCGTGGCCCAGGCGTCGGTGCCCGGCATCGGGCTGGGCGCGATGTCGCGTTCGTTGGCGATGATCGGCTCGGGCTTGTCCACGCCCGCGGCCGGCTGCCAGCGCTTGCGCCACCAGTGGAAGCGCGAGGTTGCGTCGCCGTTGCGGATCGACCAGGCGCTGCCGGCGGGCACATAGGCAAAGCCGCCGGGGGTCAGGTCGTGGCTTTGCCCGTCAATGGTGATGGTCAGCTCACCGTCGGTGACGAAAATGGCCGATTGCACGCCGGCGTCGTCCTCGGGCTGGTCCGAGCCGCCCTGCGGTGCCAGCTCGACGATATACTGGCTGAAGGTTTCGGCAAAACCCGACAACGGGCGCGCGATCATCCACATGCGCATGCCGGTCCAGCCGGGCAGATAGCTGGTCACGATGTCGCGCATCGTGCTGGCGGGAATGACCGCATAGGCTTCGGTAAAGACGGCGGTATCGGTGGTCAGGTCCGTCTGCGGCGGCAGTCCGGCGAAGGGCCCGGCATAGCTGGGCGATCTGGCGGTCATGGCAGGTCTCCGTTAGGCCGGGGCGGCAGGTTTGCCCGGCGGAATGCGCCTGCCCGCTGTCGGACGGGCAGGCGATGGGCAATCAGCTCAGGATCTGGTGGATGCGCAGTTCCGCGATGCGCGCGACCTGCTTTTCGGCTTCGCGCCGCTCGGTCTCGGTATCATTGGCCAGGCGTCTTTGCATGGCGGCCATGATCGAGGGCTTGTCGTGGTCGCGCACGGCAATGATGAAGGGGAAGGCGTGCTTCTCGACATAGGCCGTGTTCAGCCTGTCGAAGGTGGCGCGTTCCTCGTCGGTCAGGCTGTCCAGCCCCGCGCTGGCCTGTTCTGCGGTGCTTTCGGCGGTCAGACGCTTGGCCGCTGCCAGCTTGCCGGCCAGGTCCGGGTGCGCGCGCAGCACATCCAGGCGTTCGCGATCCGAGGCCGAACGGAAAATCTGCGCCATACGCGCGGACAGACCACCGGGCGTGTCGTGAATCGCGCCCATCTCGCCGTCCCATACCCTTTCGGCAACCCAGGGCGAATGTTCGTAGACACTGCCGAAGGTGGCGACGAATTCGTCGCGCGACATTTCCGAAGGCCGCTGCCGAGGCTGGTAAGGGTGTTCCTTGGCCCAGTGGCGGGCGATGTCGAGCCGGGTGGCGAACCAGACGCCTTCGTGCTTGCGCGCATGTTCCAGGAACTTCTGCACCGCGATGGCGCGGCCGGGGCGACCGGCCAGGCGGCAATGCAGGCCGATCGACATCATCTTGGGCGCGCCGGCCACACCTTCGGCATAAAGCACGTCGAAGCTGTCGCGCAGATAGTCGAAAAACTCGACCCCGGTGCCAAAGCCCTGGCCGCTCGAAAACCGCATGTCGTTGGCGTCCATGGTATAGGGCACCATCAGCTGCGGCTTGCCGTTGTGAACATGCCAATAGGGCAGTTCGTCGGCAATGGTGTCGGCCAGATATTCGAACCCGCCTTCTTCGCAGCCAAGCGCGACGGTGTTCATCGAGCAGCGCCCCTGATAGAAGCCGCGCGGACGTTCGCCGGTGACGCGGGTGTGCAGTTCGATGGCCTGGGCAATGTGTTCGGCCTCGACCTCGCGCGGAATGTCGCGATAATCGATCCACTTCAGGCCGTGAGTGGCGATTTCCCAACCGGCGCGCTGCATGGCGGCGACCTGTTCGGGCGCGCGTTCCAGCGCGGTCGCGACGCCATAGACGGTGACGGGCACATCCTTGAGCATGCGCCACAGCCGCCAGAAGCCGGCACGGGCGCCATAATCGTAGATGGATTCCATGTTCCAGTGACGCTTGCCCGGCCAGGGCTGACAGCCGATGATTTCCGACAGGAACGCCTCGGATGCGGCATCGCCGTGTTCGATGCTGTTTTCGCCCCCTTCCTCGTAGTTCATGACGATCTGGACGGCGATCTTGGCATTGCCTGGCCAACGCGGATCGGGCGTATGCTCGCCATAGCCAATCATGTCGCGGCTGTATCGCATCGCTTGCATCCCTTTTCTGTTTCTGGCTCTATGAACACATCGCCTTCCGGCCCGGAATTGACAATGAAGAGATTGTAAAAACAGAACCTGATTTCTGTTGAAAATCCTTCTTTCTCAAGCCAGCATAAAAACTCTGTCGCCATAGCCCGCATTTCCGTTGAAGGTCGCGCACGCTAATGTGACCGGCATGGCGGACGCGCCGCCACTTGGGAGGACAAATGCTAGAGAAGCAATTCGGGCTTTCGGCCCACGGGACCAATGTCAGGACCGAGGTGATCGCGGGGATCACCACCTTCCTGACCATGGCCTACATCATCTTCGTCAACCCCGACATCCTGTCCACGACGGGAATGGACCGCAATGCGGTCTTTGTTGCCACCTGTCTGGCGGCGGCATTGGGGTCGGCGATCATGGCATTGTGGGCCAACTGGCCCATCGGGATGGCCCCGGGAATGGGGTTGAACGCCTTTTTCGCCTTTACCGTGGTCGGCACCCTGGGATTCACCTGGCAGCAGGCGCTGGGGGCGGTGTTCATTTCGGGGATCATCTTCCTGATCCTGACCGTGACCGGGATCCGACGCTGGCTGATTGCGGGGATTCCGACCTCGATGCGCAGTGCCATCGCCGCAGGTATCGGGATGTTCCTGGGCCTGATCGCGCTGAAAAACGCGGGCATCGTGGTCGGCAGCCCCGCCACCCTGGTCACCCTGGGCGATCTGACCGCCACCGGCACGCTGCTGGCGATTCTGGGATTTTTCATCATCGCCGCGCTTGATGCGCTGAAAGTGACCGGCTCGATCCTGATCGGGATCCTGGTGGTGACCGTGATCTCGATCGCCATCGGCGCCAGCGCCTTCGGCGGTGTGATCTCGATGCCGCCGTCGATCGCGCCGACATTCCTGCAGCTGGATATCGCCGGGGCTCTGACCGCGGGCATCTTCCATGTCATCCTGGTGATGGTGCTGGTCGAGGTCTTTGACGCAACCGGCACCCTGATCGGTGTGGCCAAGCGCGCCGGTCTGCTGGTCGAAGGGCCGACGCATACCAACAAGGGTCTGGGCCGGGCGCTGATGGCCGATTCCACGGCCATCCTCGCCGGTTCGATGCTGGGCACCAGCTCGACCACCGCCTATGTGGAAAGCGCCTCGGGCGTGCAGGCGGGTGGCCGCACCGGTCTGACGGCATTGATCGTGGCCGGGCTGTTCCTGCTGGCGGTGTTCTTTGCCCCGCTGGCCGGCTCTGTTCCCGCTTATGCCACTGCGCCGGCGCTGCTCTATGTCGCCTGTCTGATGGTGCGCGAGTTCGAGGAAATCAAATGGACCGACGTCACCGAAAGCGCCCCTGCGGTGCTGACCGCCCTGATGATGCCTTTCACCTATTCGATCGCCAACGGTCTGGCTTTCGGTTTCGTCAGCTATGCGCTGATCAAGCTGCTGACCGGTCGCGTGCGCGAGGTGCATCCGGCAACCTGGGTGGTGGCGGGGCTGTTCGTCATCCGCTTTGCCTTCTTCATGGAATAGGTCAAAGACGACACCATGCAAAAGAACCGGGCGGGGCCATCGCGGCCCCGCCCTTTTTCATTGCCGCCGTGGCGCGCCGAAGGCGGCGCCGGGTCTTGTCCGGAGCCTAGCATCGCCGACCCTGTCAGCGCAGTTGCCGACGTGAGACTGGCTTGAGGTCCACTGTCCCATCGGCAACGCGCAAAAGATGACGCCCGCCTGATGGGCAGGCGGGCGCACTGGCTCCGGAGGGAGGTCCGGGTCAGTCCAGCATCGGTTGACCGGCGACATAGGTCTGGGCGATCGAACGGTCGTCGCCCATGATCTGCAGGATGAACAGTTCTTCGGCCAGGGTCTGGGCCCGTTCCATCCGCAGTGCCATGGCCGGGGTGGCGCGGCTGTTCAGCACCACCAGATCGGCGTCCGAACCGGGGGCCAGGGTGCCGATGCGGTCCTCCATCCCCAACACGCGGGCATTGCCGCGCGTCGCCCAATGGAAGGCGGCGAGGGGATGCAGCTTCTGTCCGCGCAATTGCAGGATCTTGTAGCCTTCGTTCAGCGTCTGAAGCATCGAATAGCTGGTGCCGCCGCCGATGTCGGTGGCGATTCCCGAACTGATGCCGCGCGCGCGCAGCCCGCCTTCGTCGAACAGGCCCGAGCCCAGGAACAGGTTCGAGGTCGGGCAGAACACCGGATGCGAGCCGGTTTCGGCCATGCGGTCGATCTCGCGCGGTTCCAGGTGGATCGAATGACCCAGCAGGATCTTGTCGCCCAGCAGCCCGTAATGTTCGTAAATGTCCAGATAATCCCGCGCCTTGGGATAGAGGCTGAGGGTAAAGGCGATTTCGTCGCGGTTTTCGCTCAGGTGGGTCTGGATGTGGCAATCGGGATGTTCGCGCGCCAGTTGCCCGGTCATTTCCATCTGCTCGGGGGTCGAGGTGATGGCAAATCGCGGGGTGATGGCATAGCGTTGGCGGCCGCGGCCGTGCCATTTGGCGATCAACGCCTTGCTGTCGTCATAGCCCTGTTGCGGCGTGTCCAGCACCATCTCCGGCGCGTTGCGATCCATCATCACCTTGCCGGCGATCATGGCCATGTTGCGCGCCTCGGCCGCGGAAAACAGCGCCTCGGCGGATTGCGGATGCACCGAGCAATAGGCCACCGCGGTGGTGGTGCCATGGCGCAGCAGCAGGTCCAGGAACTTGTCGGCCATGGCCGGGGCATGGCCCTGCTGGGCAAAGCGCGCCTCTTCGGGGAAGGTATAGGTGTTCAGCCAGTCCAGCAGCTGCGCGCCCCAGCTGGCCACCACCTGCACCTGCGGAAAGTGGATATGCGTGTCGATGAAGCCGGGCAGGATCAGATGCGGGCGATGGTCGATTTCAGGCAATGCCGGATCGCGCAGGCTGGCATAGTCGCCCACTGCGGCGATCTTGCCGTCATCGGTGATGACGGCCCCGTCTTCGTGATAGGTATAGGCGTCCTCGACCTCGACCGGGTCGGCGTGAAATGAAAGGACGCGACCTCGGATCAGTTGTCGCATGATTGGCGTTTCACCTTGCTGGCGGTCTGTGTCAGCCGTCCGATCAGTTCGGCGGCGGTAAAGGCGGCGATGATTTCGGGGCGCTTGTCCTGCGACCAGCCGGCGCCGATCGGGCAGGTCAGACGTTCGGTGTCAAGCCCCTGGGCACGGGCGTGGCGGCGGAACTGGACCAGCTTGGTGTTGCTGCCGATCATCCCGATATAGGGGGCGTCCAGCCGCCGCAGCGCCTCGGCCGCCAGCAGGAAATCCAGCGCGTGATCATGCGTCAGGATGACATAACTGCTGCCATAGGGCGCCTTGCGGATTTCGGCCTCGGGCAGCGGGGTCAGACGGGTTTCGCCGCTGGCAAGCGCCAGTTCGGCGGGCCGCTGGTCGATGACAATGGGTCGCACGGGCAGCAGCGCCAGCGCGCGGGCCAGCGCACGGCCCACATGTCCGGCGCCAAAGATCAGCACCTGCGGCAGTTCAGCCGCCGCAGGCAGATGCTCGACATGGGTCAAGGTCAGTTCCACCCGCCCACCGCAGCACTGGCCGATTTCAGGGCCCAGGGGCACATCCATCGTTGCCGCGGTTTCGCCGCGCGCCAGCATCTGGCGCGCGCGGTCGATGGCCATGTATTCCAGCTGGCCGCCGCCGATGGTGCCCTGGATGCCGTCGTTGGTCACGTGCATCATCGCACCCTTTTCGCGCGGGACCGAGCCCCGCGCGCGTGTGACCTCGACCCGGATCATCTGAGCTTCTCGATCGCCATCAGCACCCGTTCCGGCGTCGCCGGCGCGTCGATGCGCGGATGTTCGCGATAGCCGTTGAAGGACGCCACCGCCATGTTGATCGCCTCGAACACCGAAATGCCCAGCATGAAGGGCGGCTCGCCCACGGCCTTGGACCGCTTGATGGTGTTTTCGCGGTTTACCGACCAGTCGGCCAGGTTGACGTTGAACACCTTGGGCCGGTCGGACGCCAGCGGGATCTTGTAGGTCGAGGGTGCATGCGTGCGCAGCCGGCCCTTCTGGTCCCACCACAGTTCCTCGCTGGTCAGCCAGCCGGTGCCCTGCACAAAGGCGCCCTCGACCTGGCCCTTGTCCAGCGCCGGGTTGAGGCTGCGGCCCACGTCGTGCAGCACATCGGCACGCTCGATCACATATTCACCCGTCAGCGTATCGACCGAGACCTCGGCACAGGCCGCGCCATAGGCAAAGTAGTAGAATGGCCGACCGCGGCCGGTATCGCGGTCCCAGTGGATCTTGGGCGTCTTGTAGAAGCCTGCCGCCGACAGCTGCACCCGCGCCATATAGGCGGTCTTGATGAAGTCCTGGAACGGCATCTCCTCGTCGCCGATACGGACGGTTTCGCCGATGCTGACCAGTTCGGGATCGACGCCGCGTGCCTCGGCAGCAAAATTGCGCAACCGCGTCAGCAGCTGTTCGCAGGCATTCAGCGCGGCCATGCCATTGAGGTCGGACCCCGAGGATGCGGCGGTGGCCGAGGTGTTGGGCACCTTTTCGGTCGTGGTCTTGGTGATCTTGATCCGGTCGATATCCACACCCAGAGCCTCCGCCACGACCTGCGCGACCTTGGTGTTCAGACCCTGACCCATCTCGGTGCCGCCGTGGTTCAGATGGATCGAGCCATCCGAATAGATGTGGATCAGCGCGCCGGCCTGGTTATACCAGGTCGCAGTGAAGCTGATGCCGAACTTGACCGGGGTCAGAGCGATGCCCTTGCGGATGGCGCCGCCGCGGGCGTTCCAGTCCAGAACCGCCTTGCGGCGCGCATGATAGTCGCTGCTGGCCTCGAGTTCCTCGAAGATGCGCGGCAGGATCTGGTCCTCGACCTCCTGGTGATAGGGGGTCAGCTGGCCGTTCCGATACAGGTTCAGCTTGCGGATTTCCAGCGGATCGCGGCCCAGGGCATAGGCGATTTCCTCGATCGCGCGCTCGGCCATGATGACACCCTGCGGCCCGCCGAAACCCCGGAAAGCGGTGTTCGAGCAGGTGTTGGTTTTCATCGGGTGGCTGCGCAGTTCGACCGCCGGATAGTAATAGGCGTTGTCGGCGTGGAACAGCGCCCGGTCCGTGACCGGTCCCGAAAGATCCGACGAATAGCCGCAGCGGGCATAGAAATCGGCGTCCACCGCATGGATGCGGCCGCTGTCGTCATAGCCGACCTGATAGTCGATGACGAAATCGTGGCGCTTGCCGGTGATCTGGAAATCGTCGTCGCGATCGGGACGCAGCTTGATCGCCCGGCGCAGCCGCTTGGCCGCCATCGCGGCCACGCTGGCAAAGACGTTCATCTGCGATTCCTTGCCGCCAAATCCCCCGCCCATGCGACGAACGTTCACCACCACGGCGTTCGACGGCACGCCCAGCACATGCGCAACCATGTGCTGCACTTCGCTGGGGTGCTGGGTCGAGACATTGACGATCACCTCGTCATCCTCGCCCGGGATGGCCATGGCGATCTGGCTTTCCAGATAGAAATGTTCCTGGCCGCCGACAGTCAGGCGCCCGGACAGCCGGCGCGGCGCCTTGTCCAGTTCCGACATGTCGCCCCGCGCCAGTTTCAGCGGCTTGGTGACATAGCCCATTCCGGCGTCGCGCGCCGAGATCGCATCCAGGGCAAAGGGCAGTTCCTCGTATTCGATGCGCGCCAGCTTGCAGGCACGGCGCGCCTGGTCGCGGGTTTCGGCGATCACCGCAAAGATCGGCTGGCCGACGAACTGGACTTCGGTATCGGCAAAGACCGGTTCGTCATGCAACCCGGTCGGGCTGATGTCGTTTTCGCCGGGCACATCCTCGGCCGTCAGCACCAGATGCACGCCCGGGGCATTGCGCACGGCGGACAGATCCATGCTGGTGATGCGGCCGTGCGCCACGCTGGACAGCCCCAGATAGGCATGCAAAAGCCCCACCGGCTCCATCAGGTCGTCGGTGTAATCGGCCTGACCCGTGACGTGTTTGATCGCCGAGTCGTGGATGATCGAGGTATGCGCTGCACCCTTCACGATGACGTCCTGTTTCATTCGACCCTCCTCAGGCGGTGTTCCGCGCCCGACTGTTCCAGCCAGAAGCGACGGAAGAAATTGGCGGCAAGTTGCTGGCGGTATTCGGCACTGCCCCGCCAGTCGCTAAGCGGCTGGAAGTCGTTGGCGACCGCCCGGGCGGCGGCTTCAAAGGTTTCTGCGGTGAAGGGTTGACCCTTCAGCGCTGCCTCGGCGCGGGCGGCACGCTTGGGCGTGGCGGCCATGCCACCGAAGGCGACGCGGGCGTCGATGATGGTGGCACCGTCGGTCTCGATGCGGAAGGCCGCGGCCGAGGCGGTGATATCGGCGTGATGGCGCTTGCTGACCTTGTAGGCGGCGATGCGGGCCTGACCCTTCAGCGGCACGGTGATGCTTTCGACGAACTCATCCGGCCGGCGATCCTGCTTGCCATAGTCGATGAAGAATTCCTCGACCGGCAGGTCGCGGGTGCCGGCGGTGCTGCGCAGCCGCATGGTGGCGCCAAGCGCGATCAGCAGCGGCGGCGTTTCCCCGATGGGCGAGCCATTGGCGACATTGCCGCCGATGGTGCCGGCGTTGCGCACCTGCCAGCCGCCGATGCGGCGCCAGTAGTCCAGCGCTTCGGGGAAATGCTGCAGGATGAAGGGCTCGAACTCTGTGTAGGTGACGCCCGCACCGATGGTGATGTGGCCGGGAGTGATCTCGATCTGCTTCAGATCCTGAAGATGACCGATGAACACCGCGGGCGAGATGTCGCGCAGGAACTTGGTCACCCACAGCCCGACATCGGTGGCGCCCGCGACGATCGTGGCCTTGGGGTTTTCCGCCAGAACCACCGCCAGATCGGCGGCATCGGCGGGCAGGATTGCGCGGTCGTCGCCGCGCGCAATCTCGACACGTTCCGCGGGAATGGCCTTCAGCGCCTCGGTCACGCGGTCGCGTTCGACCGACAGCGCATCCATGTGCTGACCGCCGGCCTCGCTGGCGGCAAAGGCGGCCTTGACGATCGGTTCATAGCCGGTGCAGCGGCACAGGTTGCCTTGCAGCGCGGTCTCGATGGCCAGCATGTCCGGGCGCGGATTCTGCATCCACAAACCGTAAAGCGCCATGACGAAGCCTGGCGTGCAGAAACCGCACTGGCTGCCGTGGTGTTCGACCATGGCGGCCTGGACCGGGTGCAGCCCGCCATCCGCGCCGCGCAGATGTTCGACCGTCACCACATGGCAGCCGTGGCAGGATGCCAGGAACCGGATGCAGGCATTGATCGGTTCATAGTGCAGCCTGCCATGGTGCAGCCGTCCGATCAGCACCGTGCAGGCGCCGCAGTCGCCTTCGGCGCATCCCTCCTTGGTGCCGGTCAGTCGTCGGTTCAGGCGCAGAAAATCCAGAAGGGTGTCGCGTGACCCCGCTTCCGTCAGGCGCACCTCGGTATCATTCAGCAGAAATCGCAATTCCTGGGCCATGCGCTCCTCGCTCAGCTTGGCTGGGTATGCGGCAAAGGTAAATGCGAATGGGTCTTTGCGAAATCACCGATTGAGCATAAGACTTTTTGTGATTCCTTGAAAGCGCCGGCGGGGGTCTATGCCATATCTTGAAAGTCTGCGGGTGTTCGTGCGGGTGGTCGAACTGGGGTCGATCACGGCGGGTGGGCGTGATCTGCGCATGTCGCCGGCCGTGGCCTCGAACCGGATCAAGGATCTGGAAACCCGCTATGGCGTGCGTCTGCTCAATCGCACGACGCGCAAGCTGGTCCCGACCGAGGTAGGTCGGGCATTCTATGAAAACGCCCGGCGGGTGATCGAAACCCTGGACGAGGCCGAGGCCGTCGTCTCGGGGTTCTCGGGGATGCCGCATGGCGCCTTGCGTGTTACCGCGCCCCTGGGCCTGGGCCGGCGGCTGATCGCGCCCCTGGTGCCACGCTTTTGCGACGAATATCCGGGGGTCGAGCTGCGCTTGCGCCTGTCGGATCGCAACGTGGACATCATCGCCGATGGCATCGACCTGGCCTTTTTCCTGGGCGAGCCGCAGGATTCGGCACTGAAATGGCGGCGTATCGCCGAATGTCCGCGCGCGCTGGTGGCGACGCCCGGCTATCTGGCCGAACGCGGCAATCCCGAGCGCCCCGAGGATCTGGCCGGGCATAACTGCCTGTTGCTGCGCTATCCGCGCAGCCCGGAATATTACTGGGTGTTGCAGACCCCCGAGGGGCCGCAGAAGATGCTGATCAATGGGCGCTTCGATGCCGATGACGGCGACGTGCTGACCGAATGGGCGCTGGAGGGGCGTGGCATCGTCAACCGCCCCCGATACGAAATCGCCGCCTATCTGGCGTCGGGTCGGCTGGTCGAGGTGCTGCCGCAGACCCCGCCGGTGCCGTCGCAGTTCGGCGCGCTGACCCCGCATCGGCGCCTTCAGGATCCCAAGGTGCGGTTGTTTGCCGATTATGTCGCCAAGGAATTGCGCAGCGTCTTTGGCTGATATGGGTCCGGTCCCATCGTCCGTGCCGATGGTGCCGGTGCCTTTCCGGGCCTGAGTCAGGGCGCATCCCGGTGATGCGCGATCATCCCGTTGCGCGCCGGGCGATCAGGTCGATGCCGGGCGCGATGGCATCTTCGCGGATTGATGAATAGCCCAGGCGGAAATAGGGACAGGGCACCGGTGGGCGCTCGAAGAACACCTGGCCCGGCTCGATCAGCACGCTGTCCTGTTGCAAGGCCAGCGCCAGCGCGGTGCTGTCGCAGTCGGGTGGCGCCTTGATCCAAAGGCTGGATCCGCCCGCCGGTGCCGCGCCGGCGATCTGCAACTGTGTTGAGGATAGCGACAGTTCCATGAGCGCCCGGCGCCGCTTCAGCGCCTGGCGCAGGCGCACGATATGGGCGTCGTAATGACCAAGCGCCAGGAAATAGGCGGTGATGCGCTGCAGGTGGTTGGGCGGGTGGCGCAGCATGATGGCCCGCAGCGACCGCGCGCGTGAAATCAGCGGGGCCGGCGCGACCATGTATCCGATACGCAGGCCGGGAAACAGCGACTTGGAAAAGCTGCCGATATAGATGACACGCCCGCTGCGATCCAGCGACTTCAATGCCGGGGCGGGCGGTGCCAGATAGGACATCTCGAAATCATAGTCATCCTCGACGATCAGGAAATCGTCGGCAGCCGCGCGGGCCAGCAACGCCTGGCGCCGTGCCAGGGGCATGGTGGCGCCGGTCGGGATGTTGTGGCTGGGGGTGACGATGACCAGGCGGGTGCCGATGGGCAGCATCGTCGGGTCAAGCCCGCCTTCGTCCACCGGCAGGAATGCTGTTGGACAATGCGCGCGCCGCAGGGTTTCGGCGAAATCGGGGTATCCGGGATCCTCGATCACCGCCAGCCGGTCCTGGCGCGCCAGCAGTTCGACGGCCAGAAACAGCGCGTTCTGCGCCCCCAGCGTCACCAGGATTTCATCAGGCCGGGCATGGATGCCGCGCCGGGGCAGGCTGTGCGAACAGATATAGTCGATCAGCATCGGATCGTCGGCGCCATATTGGTCGGCCGCAAGCTGGGCGAAATCGCGCGTGCCCCAGGCGCGGCGCGCGCAATCGCGCCAGGCATTGTGGTCGAACAGTGCCGGATCGCTTTGGCCATAGATGAAGGCATAGCGATAGTCGCGCCAGTTCGCCGGCTTGCGGATCACCCGCCGCCGCGGCTGGTGACCGGCCAGCCAGCGGTCCCAGTCCGGAGGGGATTGCAACGGGGCCGGCTGCGCCTGCGGCACGCTGACCCGTCGATGCGGCACGGTGGCGGCGACAACAATGCCCGACCGCGGCCGGGGCTCCAGATAGCCTTGGCTGACAAGTTCCTGATAGACCAGCGTCACAGTCATCCTCGAGATGCCAAGCGCCAGCGCCAGCGCCCTTGACGACGGCAACCGGCTGCCGGCGGGGGCGCGTGTCTCCAGGATCGCCTGGACGATGGCTGCCGCCAGCCGCGCCTGCAGCGTGCCGGCGGCATTGCCGCGCTGAAAGAACATCTCGATGGGAATGCGGTTCTTCATCTGGACCTATGTTTGGCCTGAACTGGACATATCGTTACGTCCCGTCACCTGCAAGATTTCCCCGCATCAAAGAGCGCCGGACACAGGCGACGCATGACCAACAAGGGAGCTTGAGCAATGTCGATGATGACCCGTCTTTTGGCTGGAACCGCAGTGGTGCTGGGCCTTGGCCTGTCCGTGCTGACCGCTGGCGCCGCCGAATATCGGATCGCGGTGGGCGATGGCGCCGGCGGCACGCAAGAGGCGCTTGGCAAGGCCTTTGTGGCCGCGCTGCAGGAAAAATCGGGTGGAAAGATGACGGCCAAGCTGTTTCTGAACGGGCAGCTGGGCGACGAACAGGACACCGTGACCGCCGCCGCCACCGGCACGCTGGATTTCTCGATCCTGGCGATCAACAACATCACCCCGTTTTCGCCCAGCGTCGGCACGCTGACCCTGCCCTATGTCATCCTGAGCCAGGAGGACGCCGAAAAGATCACCCAGGGCGAGGTCGGCCAGCAGATGATCGATAAGACCATCGAGGATGCCGGCGTGCGCATCATCGGCTGGGGCTATTCGGGCTTTCGCGTGCTGACCAACTCGAAAAAGCCGGTATCGACCGTGGCCGATCTGAAGGGGCTGGTCATCCGCGTGCCCAAGAACGAGATCATGATCGAATCCTATAAAAGCTGGGGCATCAACCCCACGCCTATGGCCTGGGGCGAAACCTTTGCCGCCCTGCAGCAGAAGGTCGTCGATGGGCAGGACAACCCCTACATGACAATCTATGCCATGAAATTCGACGAAGTGCAGAAATACATTACCAACCTGCGCTACATCTTCTCGATCGAACCGCTGATCATCTCGGAAAGCCTGTTCCAGAGCCTGTCCCCCGAAGAGCAGCAGCAGGTGCTGGAGGCCGGTCAGGCCGCCACCGCCCATTCGGCGCGTTTCCTGCGCGAAGAGGAAGCCAAGATCAAGGAACAGCTGGTCCAGCGCGGCATGCAGATCACCGAACCGGCCGACGGCGAAAAGGAATTCATCGACCGCGCCACCACACAGGTCTGGCCCCGGTTCTATGACCAGATCGGCGGCAAGGAGGTGCTGAACGCGGTCCTGACCTCGCTGGGCCGGCCGGCGGTCGAATAGGCGACCCTTCCCCCCCCCTGGGCGCCCTGATCGGGGCGCCCCTTTTTCGCCCCATCCGCAACGCCCCTTGACCGGAGGCCAGTCATGTCTGCGCTCTGGACCCATCTCGACAAGCTGGAAAGCTATATCTGCCGCATCCTGCTGGCCGTGTTCGTGACGCTGCTTTTCGTGCAGATCGTGGCGCGTCAGATCTTCGGCTTCTCGATCACCTGGATCGAGGAACTGTCGGTCATCCTGTTTGTCTGGTTCGCCTATTTCGGGGCGTCCTACGCCGCCCGCATCGCCGCCCACAACCGGGTGTCGTTCCATCTGAACGCGCTGCCGCGCCGACATGCCCGTATCGTCGAGGCCGTGGGCGACCTGTTCTGGATCGGCTTCAACCTGGTGTTCATCTGGCAGGCCAGCCAGTTCATCGCCCGGCTGAAACCCTTTGTCAAAGCCCAGACGCTGGGTTGGGAAATGCGTTACGTCTATCTGGCCCTGCCCATCGCCTTTGCGCTGATGACCCTGCGCATCCTGCAGGTCAACTACCTGAAACTGGTCAAGGGCATCGACCCGCGCGACCCCGACAAGGTCGAGGTTCAGGAAATGCTGGAACTGGCCGCCGCCGAACAGCGCGCCCATGCGCGGGAGCACAAGCAATGAACGTCTATCTGCTGGAAATCCTGTTCGGCAGCTTCTTCGGGCTGATGATCCTGGGGGCGCCGATCACCGTGGCGCTGGGGGTATCGGCGCTGGCGGCCATGTATTACCTGGGCGACAATCCGATCAAGATGGTGCAGATGGCCTGGTCCTCGGTCGGGTCGTTCCCGCTGATGGCGCTGCCCTCGTTCATCCTGGCCGGCGCGCTGATGGAGGCGGCGGGCCTGTCGCGGCGGCTGATTACCGTCGCGGAAAGCCTGGCCGGTCCCTTTACCGGCGGGCTGTCGGCGGCCACCATCGTCGCCTGCCTGTTCTTCGGCGCCATTTCCGGCTCGGGCCCGGCGACGACCGCGGCGGTGGGGATGCTGATGATCCCCGGCATGGCGCGCGCCGGCTATGGCAAGGATTACGCCGCCTCGGTCACGGCGGCCTCGGGCGGGCTGGGGATCGTGATCCCGCCGTCGATCCCCATGGTGATCTTTGGCATCTCGGCCATGGGCATTGCACCGCCGATCGAGGCGGTGGCCCACCACGGCCCGTTCCAGTCGGTGTCGATTTCCAAGCTGTTCATCGCCGGTTTCCTGCCCGGGATGGTCATGGCCGGCGGCTTGCTGACCATGAACTATATCCGCTGCAAGCGCCTGGGCTATCACGGTTCGGCCGAACCGCTGTCGCTGCGCAAGATCGCCGAGGCCTGCTATAGCGGTTTCTGGGCGCTGCTGGCGCCGGTGGTGATCCTGGGCGGCATCTATACCGGCATGTTCACCCCGACCGAGGCCGCAATCGTCGCCATCTTCTACACGCTGTTCGTCGGCACCTTCATCTACCGCGAGCTGGATCTGACCGAAATCGGCAAGGCGCTTGAGGCGACAACCTGGCTGGCGGGGCGCGTGCTGCTGGTGCTGTTCACCGCCACGATCTTTGGCCGGGTGCTGGTCGAAAACAATGTCCCCGGCATCATCGCCGGCGGGGTGCTCAGCCTGACCACCAACATCTACGCCATCTGGGCGCTGGTGATCGGGATGCTGCTGATCGTCGGCATGTTCATGGAAACGCTGGCCGCCATCATGATCCTGGTGTCGGTGATGTTGCCGGTGGCCTATATGGTCGGCATCGATCCGGTGCATTTCGGCATCGTGATGATCTGCGCGCTGTCGGTCGGTTTCCAGACCCCGCCGCTGGGCGAAAACCTGTTCATCGCCTCGGGCATCTCGGGTGTGTCGATCGAACGCATCAGCCTGCGGGCGCTGCCCTTCGCCATCGCCTCGACCGCCTCGATCTTCGTCATCGCCTGTTTCCCCCAAATTGCCCTGTGGCTGCCACGCGCCCTGGGTTACTGAGCAAGGAGTGTCCCATGACCCGCAAACTGACCGCCGATGACCTGAAGGCGACATTCGATGCCTTCAACCGGCATGACATCGACGCGGTGATGACCCATTTCGCCGAGGATTGCGTGTTCTATACCGTCGCCGGCGAATACGAATACGGCAACATGATCCAGGGCAAGGCCGCGATCGCCAGGGCGTTCGAGGGCGTCTGGACCGCCATGCCCGACGTGCAATGGGCCGATCACAGCCATTTCCTGTCCGAGGACGGCACCCGCGGCGTCAGCCAGTGGACCTTTCGCGCCACCAACCCCGATGGCACCCGAACCGAGGTGCAGGGCGCCGACCTGTTCCGCATCCGCGACGGCCAGATCGTCGAGAAACAGGCGATCCGCAAGCAGCGCCCGGCGATCCCCGCGAAATGAGCCCCGCCATGCAACCCATCCCGCAACGCCCCGGCTCGGCCCCGTTCGATCCCTTCTACGATCCGATGACCGCCCGCAGCCTAGGTCCGGGCAGCGACTATGCGCCGACCTACTGGATCGGCACCGCCGGTCCCGCGCCGCAAGATGACGGCCCGGTGCGCGGCGACATCGACGCCGATGTGGTGGTGATCGGCTCGGGCTATACCGGGCTCAGCTGTGCGCTGCATCTGGCCAAGGAACACGGCATCAAGGCCACCGTGCTCGAGGCGAATGGCGCGGCCTATGGCTGTTCCACGCGCAATGGCGGGCAGGCCCAGATCAGCGCCGGGCGGCTGAAACGCAGCCAGTGGATCGACCGCTGGGGGTTGGAGGTCGCCCGGCGCATGCACGCCGAAATCTGCGAGGCGTTCGATCTGTTCCGCGGTCTGATCCGTGACCACGGCATCGACTGCGATCCGCAGGATGGCGGGCATTATTATATCGCGCACAAGGCCAGCGTGCTTCCGGCCCTGGCGCGCGAGGCGGCGCTGCTGCGCGACAGCTTCGGCTATGACGCCCGGATGCTGTCCCGCGACGAACTGCACGACGAAGTGGTCCGCGACATGGAAGCCCATGGCGCCATGTGGGAGGCCGATGGCGTGGGCATCCACGCCGCCAAGCTTGCCTTCGGTTATCTGCGGGTCGCCCGCGAACTGGGTGCGCGCGTGCATCCCGACAGCCCGGTGCTGGGCTGGGAATGTCGCGACGGCATTCACCATCTGCGCACGCCGGGCGGCATCGTGCGCGCCCGGCGCGTGGCGGTGGCCACCGCCGCCTATGCCCCGCGCAGCCTGCATCCCCGGCTGAAGGACCGGCTGATGCCGATCATGTCGAACAGCATCGTCACCCGTCCGCTGACGGCGTCCGAGCTGGAGGCCGTGGGCATCCGCAAGCTGTCGCCGCTGACCGATACCCGCACGCTGCGCCACTATTACCGGCTGCTGCCCGACAACCGGCTGCAGATCGGCTCGCGCGCGGCGATCACCGGACGCGACGCCGCAAATCCGGCGCATCTGGCGGCCCTGCGCGAGGGTATGGCCCGCAAGTTTCCTGCGCTACGCGGCATCGAGCTGGACTACAGCTGGTGGGGCTGGGTCGATGTCAGCCACGACATGATGCCGCGCATCACCGGCCTGCCCGATCTGCCGGGGGCCTTCTATGCCATGGGCTACGGCGGCAATGGCGTGATGTATTCCGCCATGGCCGGGCGGCGCATGGCGCAGCTGGTGGCCGGACAGCGGCTGCCCGACCTGCCCATCTTCAACAGCGAACTGCCCCACGAAGGCTGGAAAACGCCGTTCCGGCGCCTCGGCCAATGGGGACTCTACAAGATCTACCACTTCCGCGACGAGCGCAGATAAGGAGCCATCGCCATGAAAATGACCACCGAAGAGGCCTTTGTTAAGGTTCTTCAGATGCACGGGATCGAACATGCCTTTGGCATTATCGGTTCGGCTATGATGCCGGTCTCGGACCTGTTTCCCAAGGCCGGGATCACCTTCTGGGATTGTGCCCACGAAACCAATGCCGGGCTGATGGCCGATGGCTTCACCCGTTCGACCGGCAAGATGTCGATGGCGATTGCCCAGAACGGGCCGGGGGTGACGGGTTTCGTGACCCCGATCAAGACCGCCTACTGGAACCACACGCCGCTGTTGCTGGTGACGCCGCAAGCCGCCAACAAGACCATCGGCCAGGGCGGGTTCCAGGAAATGGAACAGATGCGCCTGTTCGCGGATTGCGTGTGTTATCAAGAGGAAGTCCGCGATCCTTCGCGCATCCCCGAGGTTCTGAACCGCGTCATCATGCAGGCCTGGCGCAACAGCGCCCCGGCGCAGATGAACATTCCGCGCGACATGTGGACCCAGGTGATCGATGTCGAACTGCCGCAGGTGGTCCGCTTTGAACGGCCGGCGGGCGGCGAAGATGCGGTGGCCGAGGCGGCGCGGCTGCTGTCCGAAGCGCGTTTTCCCGTCATCCTGTCGGGGGCGGGCGTCGTGCTGTCGGGCGCGATCCCCGATCTGGTGCGCCTGGCCGAGCGGCTGGATGCCCCGGTCTGTTCCAACTATCAGCACAATGACAGCTTCCCCGGCAGCCATCCGCTGGCCATGGGTCCGCTGGGCTACAACGGCTCGAAAGCGGCGATGGAAATCATCGCCAAGGCCGATGTGGTGCTGGCCTTGGGAACACGGCTGAACCCGTTCTCGACCCTGCCGGGCTATGGCATCGACTATTGGCCCAAGGATGCGCGCATCATCCAGGTCGACATCAATGCCGACCGCATCGGCCTGACCAAGAAGGTCAGCGTGGGCATCCAGGGCGACGCCGCCAAGGTGGCGCGCGGGATCCTGGCGCAGTTGGCGCCAAGCGCGGGCGATGCTGGCCGGGACGAACGCCGGGCGCTCGTGGCGCAGACGCGGTCCCGTTGGGCGCAGGAACTGTCCAGCCTGGATCACGAGGACGACGATCCCGGCACTGAATGGAACGCCCAGGCCCGCCAGCGCGATGCCGGGCTGATGAGCCCGCGTCAGGCCTGGCGCGCAATCATGCAGGCGGTGCCCGCCGATGCCATCATCAGCAGCGACATCGGCAACAACTGCGCCATCGGCAATGCCTACCCCACCTTCGAGGCGGGGCGCAAATACCTGGCGCCGGGGCTTTTCGGACCCTGTGGTTACGGCTTTCCGGCGATCCTGGGGGCCAAGATCGGCAACCCTGATACCCCTGTTATCGGCTTCGCGGGCGACGGCGCCTTCGGGATCTCGATGAACGAGATGACCGCCTGCGGCCGTGACGGCTGGCCTGCCATCACCATGGTCATCTTCCGCAACTATCAGTGGGGCGCGGAAAAGCGCAACACGACGCTGTGGTATGACAACAACTTTGTCGGCACCGAACTGGACCGCGACACATCCTATGCCCGCATCGCCCAGGCCTGCGGCCTGAACGGCGTGCAGGTGCGCACGACCGAGGAACTGACCGCCGCGCTGCATGAGGCGGTTGATCGCCAGATGAAGGCCCGCGAAACCACCTTCATCGAGGTCCTGCTGAACCAGGAACTGGGCGAGCCTTTCCGCCGCGACGCGATGAAGAAGCCCGTTGTCGTGGCGGGGATCGATCCCGCAGACATGCGCCCGCAGGCAGGCGCCTGATCGCGCGACCGGGCAGGTCAAACTTGCCCGATGCGGCCATGACCTCGCCGGCACGCGCCTGCGCGCGCGTGTCGGACCAACCCCTGCAGTCCGGTGCTGACGATGACCCAAACGATGACCCGCGCGCGTGCGATGCTCGAACAGGCCTTTCCCGGTTTTGCCGTTTCGGCCCTGGTGGCCGCCACGGCGCAGTTCCTGTCCGATCATTATGGCGCCCCGGCGATGCTGCTGGCGCTGCTGCTGGGACTGGCCTTGAATTTCCTGGCCGAGGACGGCACCCGGACCGCCCCCGGCGTCGCCTTTACGGCGCGTTCGGTGCTGCGCCTTGGCGTTGCGCTGCTGGGGGCGCGCATTTCGGTGGACATGCTGGCCGATCTGGGCGCGCGCTCGATCGCGCTGGTCGTGGCGGGGGTGATCCTGACCATCCTGTTCGCGCTGGTCGCCACGCGCTTTGTCGGCCGCAGCTGGCGCTTTGCGCTGCTGACCGGGGGCTCGGTCGCGATCTGCGGCGCCTCGGCCGCCATGGCCATCGCCGCCGTTCTGCCCAAGACCGAAAAGTCGGAGCGCGATCTGGTATTCACCGTGCTCTCGGTGACCGTGCTGTCGACGGTCGCCATGGTGATCTATCCGATGCTGTCCCATGCCTTTGGCTTCACGGCGCGCGATTCCGGGGTGTTTCTGGGCGGCACCATCCATGATGTGGCACAGGTCGTCGGCGCAGGCTTTTCCATCGGGCCCGAAACCGGCGAGACGGCGACCCTGGTCAAGCTGATCCGGGTGTCGATGCTGGCGCCGGTGGTGCTGTGCTTTTCGCTGATCATTCGCGCCCGGGGTCTGGCTGACCCAGACAGCGGCAAGGCGCCGCCGCTGCTGCCGGGCTTTGTCCTGGGCTTCCTGTGCCTGGCGGTGCTGAACAGTCTGGGAATGATTCCGGCCGCCCTGTCGGCGCTTGCGGGCGAGCTGTCCCGCTGGGCGCTGCTGATTTCCATTGCAGCAGTGGGCATCAAGACCTCGCTGAAGAAGATGCTCGAGGTCGGCGGCGGCGCCATCGCGCTGATCGTGGCCGAAACCGTGTTCCTGGGCGTCGTTGTCGTCGCCGGCCTGCATTTCCTGGGATAATCGCCATGAAGCCGATTGAACGCATTTACGAACGCGCTTGGCGTCTGAACCGCCACATCATCCTTGCCGAAGGCGACGATCCGCGCGTGGCCGAGGCCGCGCGCGCGCTGACCGCGCAGGGTTTGGCACGGGTCACGCTGATGGGCGGGCCGCAGATCGCGGGGGTGTCGCGGATCGACCCTGGCCAAGCCCCCGATCTGGCGGAACTTGCCGCCCACTGGGTCGATCTGCGCGCCAGCCGTGGCATGACCATGGAACTGGCCCTGCAAGAAATGCGCGACCCGATCCGCCAGGCCGCGATGCGGGTGCGCCTGGGGCAAGCCGATGGCACGGTCGGCGGGGCGGTCGCCACCACCGCCGACACCGTGCGCGCGGCATTGCAGGTCATCGGCAAGGCGCCCGGCGCGGGCATCGTGTCCAGTTTCTTTCTGATGCTGTCCTGCGGCAAGGATGCGCCGGTGCAGGGCGGCATGATCTTTTCCGATTGCGGCCTGGTGATTTCCCCCGATGCTCAGCAGCTGGCGGCCATCGCGCTGTCGGCCGCCGACAGTTGCCGACAGCTTCTTGACGAGGTGCCGCGGGTGGCGCTGCTGAGCTTTTCGACCGCCGGCTCGGCCGATCACCCCAGCCTGGCGCGAATCCGCGAGGCCCTGGCCATAGTGCGCGCAACCGCACCGGACCTGGAAATCGACGGCGAAATCCAGTTCGACGCGGCACTGGACGATGCGATCCGCGCCCGCAAGGCGCCCGGCAGTGCACTGACCGGGCGGCCCAATGTCTTTATCTTTCCCGATCTTGCGGCCGGAAATATCGGCTACAAGATCGCACAGCGGCTGGGTGGGCTTGTTGCCGTGGGTCCGATCCTGCAAGGGCTGGCCCGGCCTGCAAACGATCTTTCCCGCGGCTGTTCGGTCGAGGATATCATCGCCGCCACCGCCATCACCGCGATCCAGTCTGGCGCAGAGCCTGCCCTGTCATCCCTGGCCGGATGACACCATGACCGTGCTGCGACGATCCGGTATCATTGCCGTTGCCGAGGCGGCCATAAGGGCGATCAGCGCAAAGATGTAGAAATTATAGGCGGGCGGCAGGTCGGCGGCAGCGATTGCCCCGCCGACCAGAAGCAGGCGGTTTCCAGGGCACGGGCGCGTGCAAATATCGTGGCCAGCACCTCGCGCCAACCCGGCTTCTGGCCGTCATTGCGGCGCGGTTGCGGCACTGCGACGCGCCAACGGCGCGCCATCTCCCGCGCGCGGTCACGCTGGCCGCTATTGGACAGCCATTCCAGAGGTTCGGGCAATGCAACGGCAAACAGCGGCAGCATCAGCAGCGGAAAGGCGCCGATCATCAGCATGGTCCGCCAGCCATGGGTTTCGACATAAGCACGGCTGATAAGGGCAGCGGTCAGAATACCGAAGGAATAGCCCGAATACATCAGCCCGTAATTGAAGCTTTTTGATCGGGCCGGGGAGAATTCGGTTGTCAGGGCGGCGGCGCAAGGGACGATGCCGCCAAGACCCAGACCCGCCACGAACCGGCTGATGGCAATGATCTTGGGTGTCGGCGCCATCGCGCTGAAGATCATGCAGGATGCAAACAACGCCAGACAGGTGATGAACAATGGCTTTCGGGCATTGATTTCGCTGAGTGTTCCGGCAAGCAGGCCGCCTGCCAGCATGCCAAGCACGGTGTAGCTGCCGATTGCCCCCACTTGCAGGGGACTGAGCTGCCAGACGGGATCGGCAGACAGGGCCGGCAGGATCGCGCCCAGAACCCCGACATCATATCCTTCGGCAAAAATGGCCAGCCAGCACACGAATATCACAAGATAACTTCTGGCCGGCGAAATTTCCCCGTCCTTCGGGGTATTGCCGGGCGTCGGGTCGGATTGCATCGAGTTTCGCCGTGTCGGGGGGGTGTCATCGGCAGATGCAGGGCTCGGCCGCGCCATGCCCTGGCTGCATTGGTGAAGGCGGCCGATCCGGCTAGGCGGCTCGGGGCGGTTCGGCGAACGAGGCTACTGTGGCAAGCGCGCCTTCCAGCGCCTTGCCCTCCTCGTCGGCAAGGGCCGCGGTGCGCAGGCGCCGCATCCAGTCCGCGGCGTCCGTGCGTCCTTCCAGCAAGGGCAAGGCTTGCATCAGGCGTGCAAATTTTCCCTGTCCCCGGCTGTGCGTGTCCGAATAGCCCTTGATCAGGCGATAATTGGCAAGAACCTCGGCGGCCAGCGCCCGATCGGTGTGGGCAATGCGCAGCGCGGTGTCGAACCAGGCATCCACATGCGCCATCTCGGTCTGATGGCGCAGCAGCGCCCGGCGCCAGCGACGCAATCCTGCCACCAGCCACAGCGCCAGAAAACCGCCCAGACGGTCGCTGCGCAGCCGTCGCCCGCGATCCAGATAGCGGCGATAGAAGGCGGCAGCTTGCGGACGATTGCGCAGCCACGACCCCAGGCGACGGGGCAGGGTGGTGACGAATTCCTCGAAGCGCGGGTGGAAATATTCGGTGACATGCAGCAACTGGTCAGGGGCCGCACGCATTTCCGAACGGATACGCGCCTGTCGTGTGGCCCGCGTTTTCAGATCGGCGACGCGCAGGATGTCGTCATAGCACAGTGCCCGTGCCGCATATTTTGCGGCGGCCAATGTCAGCTCATGCGGCGGCCCATCCCGTTCCAGCACGCGTTCGATCATGTCCAGATATTGATGGCCATAGGCCAGATCCTGGTAATCGACGACCTTTTCCAACCCACGGCCGGCCATATCGCGCACCGCTTCGGGCAAGCGTGCCAGACGTTCCCGCAATCTGTTCCATTCAGGCTGCAATGCCGGCGGAACCTGCGGTGGGGTCGACGGCATGGCAGGCGGGGGGGCGTCGTGGGGCACCGCCGCCCGATCGGTCATCGCAAGATCATAGGCCCGGGAAAAGCCGCGCAGGGATGCTTCGGCCCCCTTGCCGGTGGCGCGGATGACCTGTTCATAGCTTTCGCGCGGGAATGGCAGGGCGCCGGATGCGGCCAGGGCGCCCAGCAGCGTCGCAGAAATCACCGTGCCGCATTCCTGCGCCAGGGCCTCGAGGTCCAGGGCCACCACGCGATCGGCGGCCAGGCCCATGGCCTCGATCACGGTCCGGCTGTCTGCCCGGCCATCGCCAGGGACGATCTTTTCCGACACGGCCGGGATGCGATGGGTCGATGCGATCAGTGTGGTGCGCCCGGGCGTGACAAAGCCGCGCATCACTGCCCGCCCGGCCTCGATCAGTTCGGATGCGATCAGGATGTCGACATCGCCCGGCGCGGGGGCCAGCGCCATCACCGGGGCACGTCCGGTGTCGCGACACATCTCGACATAGTAGATCGTCGCGCCGGTGCGCTGTGCCACCCCCGCCACCGATGTCGATTGTGCCAGGTAACCGTTTGCCTCGGCCACATCGACAATCCAGTTGGTCAGGACGCCGCCGCCCTGTCCCCCCACGGCCAACGCGGCAAGCGTGATGATCCCTTCGCCATCGCTTTCCGGAGAGCGGCGGGCGGCGTGAAAGGGTAGTCCGGGGTCGATGACTGAAGCCATTGTCAAAGCTCGTGAAAAAGGATGCGGCGGGTGCTGCGCCGGTTCTGCAACCAGGCAATGATCCGTGCGGTGCGGCTGGCGCGGCGCCGCTCTGCGGGGCGAGGGTTGATGACCACATCCGCCTGATAGAAGCTCGGGCACAGCACGGCGGCATCGGCAACTTCACCGCAATTGCCGCATCCGACGCAGCTTTGGTCGATCGCGGCCACGGGATCGTCGCGCAGCGGATCGCCGGTGTCGCGCAGCGACAGCGACGGACAGCCCGAAAGGCGCATGCAGGCGTGATCCCCGGTGCAGATATCCGCGTCGATGCCGAAGCGAGGCCGCACGACACGCTCGCCTTCGCGGATCTGGCGCGCGCGCAGCGGTTTTTCGCGGCGCTGACGGTTCAGCATGCATTCCGATGAGGCGATGATGACCTTTGGCCCTTCGACGTCGGATTGCAATGCGTCCTTCAGGGTATCGCGCATCCGGGTGACGTCATAGGTGCGGTCGATCTGTCGCACCCATTTTACACCCATACCCCTGACCGCCTCGGCAATGGGATGCTGGGTCGCCTTGCTGGGATTGTCGGCGCGCGACGACAGGATGTCCTGCCCCCCGGTCGCCGAAGAATAGAAGTTGTCGACAATGACGATGACGCCATCATTTTTGTTGAAAACGGCATTTCCGATCGATGACGTCAGACCGTTGTGCCAGAAGCCGCCATCGCCGACGAACGAGATCGAGCGCTTGCCCTTGGGATCGCTGTTCTGCAACGCCGAGGCTGACGCCGGACCCAGACCGTAGCCCATCGTCGTTGCCCCAAGGTCGAAAGGTGGCATGATGGAAAACAGATGACATCCGATGTCCGATGCGATGTGATGAGGCCCCAGTTCGCGCTCTACCAGCTTGGTTGCGGCAAAGATCGGTCGCTCGGGACAGCCGGTGCAGAACCCCGGCGGGCGGGCTGGCAGCATCGCGGCAAGGTCCGGGGGTGGCGGCTCGTTCGCCGCCACCGCCGTATGTGGCAACATCGTCGGGGCATGGGTCCGCAGGAATTGCAGCAGGCCCTCCAGCATGACCTGGCCGTTGTATTCGCCGCCTTGGGGCAACATGCCCTTTCCTTCAAGGGTGACGCGGGCACCGGCCTGGTAAAGCATGTGGCCGATGGATTGTTCGATGAAATTGGGCTGGCCTTCCTCGACCACCAGAACCGCATCCTTGTCTGTGCAGAATTCGAGGATCTGGCTTTCGACCAGCGGATAGACGGCATTCAGGCACAGCATGTCGATACGGCTGTCGCCATAGATGCTGGCAAGACCCAGGCGGTTCAACGCCCTGATCGTCGTATTGTAAAGGCCGCCCTGAAGGATGATGCCGATGCGGCCCTGACCGTCGCCGAAACGTTCGTTGATGCCGCGTTCCAGGATGAAGCGCTGCGCTGCCGGCCAGCGCCTGGTCAGTTTTTCCTGTTCGTGCAGGAAGCTGGCCGGCGGCAGGACGATGCGTCCAAGATCGCGGCGCGGGTTTTCCAGCGCCTGGGACACCGTCATGCTCGGGCGCTGATTGTCGCGGGCAGTGAAATGTCCGTGGACATGGCATGACCGGATGCGCATTTGCAGCATCACCGGGGTGTTTGACGTCTCGGACAGCTCGAAACCGTCGCCCACGGCGTTCACGATCGATGGCAGGTTCGGGCGAGGGTCCAGCAACCAGACCTGCGATTTCATCGCAAAGGCATGGCTGCGTTCCTGCATGATGGACGAGCCCTCGCCGTAATCCTCGCCCACGATGATCAACGCGCCGCCGGTTACCCCGCCAGACGCCAGATTGGCCAAGGCATCCGAGGCGACATTGGTGCCGACGGTGGATTTGAAGGTCACGGCACCGCGGATGGGATAATGGACCGAGGCCGCCAGCATCGCAGCCGCGGTCGCCTCGTTCGCCGACGCCTGGAAATGCACCCCCAATTCGCCCAGGATGTCCTGGGCATCCGACAGCACGTCCATCAGATGGGAAATCGGACTGCCCTGATAGCCGCCGACATAGCCGACGCCGTTTTCCAGCAATGCCTTGGTGACGGCCAGAATGCCTTCACCGCGAAAGGTTTCGCCGGCGCCCAGCCTCAGTTTCTGGACCTCCTGGACAAAGGATCGTTCGGCCATTGGCTTGCCCTTGCAAGATAGAGGGGATCAAACTGCCGGACCCGCAGCAAGGCCCGGCAATCGGCTAGAAATCATGATGCCGGATGGTCTGCAGCACCCGGGTCAACAGATGATTCAGCAGCCTTTGCTCATCGCTGGACAGATCCTTCAGCATTGCCGCCTGCATCCGTTCCATTTCAGGCCAGACACGACGATGCAGCTCCCGCCCGGCAGATGCGGCATGGATGATGCGGATGCGGCTGTCGGCATCGTCAATGCGGCGTCGGATCAGGCCGGCAGCCTCCATCTGGTCCAGTGCGCGCGACAGGGTTGATTGCTTGATGACCGTCAGGACGGACAGGTTGTTCACCGATTGCGGACCGTGCTCGATCAGCACCGCCAACACCCGCATCTGGATCACCGACACCCCGGTATCACGCAATTCTTCCTCGACCGCGCGGTTGTAGCGGGCCGTGATCCGGTTCATCAGATAGGGCGTGAAGCGTTCGAGGCGGAGAGGGACCGCCCCCTTGTCCTGATGATCGTCTGCAGGGGAAGCGGCGGCGCGCCCTGGCCGGTTTCGGACCAGTTCCGCTGCCTGCGTCTGCGGGGGGGCGGTATCGTGGCTCACGTGGCTGGAACCAGTGCCAAGGCGCGGATCGGAGAGCCGGTGCCGTTCTGGATCTTCAGCGGGGCGGCAATCAGGATCGCCCCCTTCGGTGGCAGCTGGTCCAGATTGACAAGGCTGGCAAGACCATAGCGGTTGTTCTGATGCAGCAGGTGGTGGGCCGGGAAAGGCGGCTGGAATCCGCCCGCCATGCCGGCGTCGGTGCCGATACATTGCGTGCCCCAGCCCAGGATGCCCCGTGACAGAAGGTATTCGATGCAATCCACCGTTGGCCCCGGCGTGTGCGGGCCGGTCTCATCGGCGTTCAGGAAGCTGTCCGCGTCGTGATTGCGCCGGTCCCAGTCGGTTCGCATCAGCACCCATTCGCCGGCGCCTATCGCACCATGCTTTTCCTCCCATGCCTCGACTGCTTCGCGGGTGAGCAGGAAATCGGGGTTTCCGGCGGCTTCGGTGCTGCAATCGATGACATTGACGGCTGCGATGAAATGGGCCGGGTCGATGGTATCGGTTGCGCCATCGGCGTAGTCACGGCCGGTAATCCAGTGTTGCGGCGCATCGAAATGCGTCCCGGTATGTTCGCCCAGTTTCAGCCAGTTCCAAGCCCAGAAAGGCCCGCGCTTGTCATAATGCGAGATGGGGTGAATTTCCACCGGCGGCGTGTCATCCGCCAGTTCGGGCGGCAGCTTCAAGGTCGGGGTCTGCGGCCCCAGGACGGCGGTGCAGTCGACGACGCGAATCTGGCCGCTTGCCAGCGCGGTGGCGAGATCCGCCAAGGTCTGCTGTTGTGTCAATTTTTCCTCCCTGTGGCGACAGGCGCCAGATATATGCAAATGCATATTTCATGATTTTTCAAGTTTGAAATTTCAAAAGAGGCGCAGGGCCGGAAATTATGTTGCCTAACCGGCCGCACTCATGTAAGAAGTGTTGCGCAAGTGGTTGTAAATGTTGCCTGATGGCAGCAAAAGTGAAACCATCACAGATCCTGCGTGGGGGCGAAGACCGACGCGCTGACATTCCGCGGGAAAAGGGTGTCGCGCGAATCGGCTGCAAGACCGCACGCCTTTCGAGGGCACGTGCTCGTGGCCGGAAATGTCAAGTTTTGCAGCGCCGGGGCAGGGTAGTATCCTTCGCTGACGCGCGGCCCGAGTCCGAGGGGCCGACCGGAGCGAAGAGGAGCGTTCCGGGCGCCGAAGAGGGGGGAACTTCGATGATGTGTTTTGACGAATGGAACGCCTGCATCCTTGCCAACTGCGGCCAGTATCACGGCCGGCCGATCCGCGCGCAGCGCGGCGCCATCGGTGATTTTCGGCTGCGACAGCGCCATGGGGTCGATATCGCGGAAATCCGTTGCAGGATCGAGCGTATCGATCGTCAGCGGGCCGGGATCCGCCAGGATGATCGTGAATATCTGTTCCTGCTGATGCAACGCAGCGGTGAAACCTTGGTCACGCATAATGGTCGGCAGGAAATGCTGGCGCCTGGCGATTGCCTGCTGATGGATTCCATGCGCGAGGCCGAACTGAACTTTCAGGGGCGCGATTCGGCGATGACATCTGTGCATCTGCCCCGCGCCCTGTGTCTGGAAGGACGCGGCGCCCTGCCGTTGATCGGCCACCGTCTGGCGGCCAGTCATCCGCTTGCCGTCAGCCTTGCTGCCCTGATTTCCGAGGGGCCTGAGGACGAAGGCCTTCGCATCGCCGGCGACTATGTGTTCGACTTTGTGGCGATGGTATTCCGTCCTCAGAACCGGCCCGGTGGTGCGGCAGCCTTCCGCGACCGCGACGGGCGGTTTCGATTGGCCTGCGACACGATCGAGACCCATCTGTCCGATCCCGATTTTTCGATCGAGCGGCTGGCAGCCCTGGTCAACATGTCACGACGGCAATTGCAGCGCGATTTTTCCGATCATGGCACCACCTTCACCCATTTCCTGGCTGAACGTCGCAGCCGGCTGATTGCCGACCATCTGCGCCGCGCCGCCGCATTGGGGCGAAGGCCGGTGATTGCCGAACTGGCCTTTCGGGCCGGATTCAGCGACCTTTCGCATTTCAACCGGGTCTTTCGTCACCACTATGGCATGACCCCTTGCGATTATTACGCCACCCACGGCCCTCTGTGCTGAGCGATTGATAAAGCTGCGAAATTTTGGCGCGCTCGTCCGCATGGCTGGCGCGTCACGCCAAGACGTCCGGGGAATGCGTCCCTATTCTTAGCGCCGAAGCCGGTCCCGCTGGCCGGCACAGCCGGAGGAAGATCATGGATTACAGGATGCTGATTGACGGGCAACTGGTTTCGGCCGACCGTATGGTCGAGGTCGTGAACCCGGCCACAGAAGAGGTCTTTGCCCGGGTTCCCCACGCCACCGCGGCCGATCTGGATGCGGCGGTCGCCGCGGCCGCACGCGCGCAGCGCGACTGGGCGCAGACCACGATGGCCGAGCGCCGCGCGCGGATCGAGGCGCTGGCTGCCGCCATCGGCGAACAGGCCGAGGATCTGGCCCGCACCATCACCCAGGAACAGGGCAAGCCCCTGCCAGAAGCCATGGGTGAGGTGCAGTGGAGCCAGGGCTATCTGGCCCATACCGCCACGCTGGAATTGCCCGATCGTGTCATTCAGGATGACGACCAGTTCCGCATCGAAACCCGGCACAAGCCGTTGGGCGTGGTCGGGGCAATCATTGCGTGGAACTTTCCGCTGCTGCTGGCATGCTGGAAGATCGGGCCGGCGTTGATGGCCGGTAACGCGCTGGTGCTGAAGCCCGCGCCCACCACGCCGGTCGCGGCCTTGAAGCTGGGCGAGATCTGCGCCCGGATCCTGCCGGCGGGGTTGGTCAACATCCTGACCGATCAGAACGACCTGGGGCCGCTGATGACCAACCACCCCGGCATTGCCAAGATCGGCTTTACAGGCTCGTCCGAAACCGGCAAGCGCATCATGGCCAGCGCCGCCAGCACCATGAAGCGGGTGACGCTGGAAATGGGCGGCAACGACCCTGCCATCGTTCTGCCCGATGTCGATGTGCGCAAGACCGCCGAAAAGATCTATGGCGGCGCTTTCATGAATGCCGGTCAGGTCTGCCTGGCGGTCAAGCGCGCCTATGTTCATGACGCGATCTATGACGAATTCTGCGATGCTCTGGCCGAAATCGCTGCTGCCGCGGTGGTCGATGACGGTCTGAAGCAGGGAACGACCATCGGACCCATCCAGAACAAGGCGCAATACGAAAAGGTCAAGGATTTCCTTGAGGATGCACGTCGCAATGGCCGCATCATCGCCGGCGGAACCGCGCCCGAAGGCAAGGGTTACTTCATTCCCCCGACCATTGTCCGGGACGTGACCGATGGCCACAAGATCGTCGACGAGGAGCAGTTCGGCCCGATCCTGCCGGTGATCCGCTTTGACGACATCGACGAGGTGATTGCGCGGGCCAATGCCTCGGACTACGGGCTGGGCGGATCGGTGCATTCCGCGGATGTGGACAAGGCGGCCGAGATTGCCGGGCGCATTGAATCGGGCACGATCTGGGTGAACCAGCAGCTCAACATCGGGCCGCACATCCCGATGGCGGGGTTCAAGGGTTCGGGCCTGGGCGTTGAGCAATCGGTCGAGGGCTTGACGGAATACACGCAAATCCAGGTAATCAACATCGCACGCGGTTGAACCAGGCCGCGATACCCCTGAACAGGAGGAAGCGATGAGCGATGCGCAACCCGACATGACCGCGCCGCGGGACGGCCTGTCCCATGTGCGCGGCGCGGATCACCCGCCGTTGCAGGAACTGACGATCCCGCAACTGCTGGCGCGGACGGTCGCAGCACACGGGGACCGGCTGGCGGCGGTATTCTGCGACAGCGGTCAACGGTTGAGCTATCGGCAGTTGTCGGCCGAGGTCGACCGCATCGCCGCCGGCCTTCTGGCCCTGGGCATCACCACGGGCGATCGAGTCGGGATCTGGTCGCCCAACCGGCTGGAATGGCTGCTGGTGCAATTTGCCACGGCACGCATCGGCGCCATTCTGGTCAACATCAACCCCGCCTATCGTCTGTCAGAACTGGAATATGCGCTGGCCAAGGTCGGGTGTCGCGCGATCATCGCCGCCAGCCGGTTCAAGAGTTCGGACTATGCCGGCATGCTGCGCGAACTGCTGCCGGAACTGGGGCAGGGCGGCGCATGGCCCACCCCGCGCTTTCCGCATCTGGAGCATGTGATTCTGATGCAGGACGACCCGGGGCCTGGAATGCTGTCCTTTGCCGCGCTGGCGGCGGCGGGGCAGCCAGAACACCATGCGGCGCTGGACGCCATCACCGACAGCCTGTCGCCGCACGATCCCATCAACATCCAGTTCACCTCTGGCACCACCGGCCGGCCCAAGGGGGCGACGCTGTCGCATTTCAACATCGTCAACAACGGAAGCCTGGTCACCGACCGCATCGCGCTGACCCAAGATGATGTGCTGGTGATTCCGGTGCCGCTTTACCATTGCTTCGGCATGGTGATGGGGGTGCTGGGCGCGGTCAGCAAGGGTGCGGCGATGATCTTCCCGGGCGAGGCATTCGACCCCGCCCAGACCCTTGCCGCGATCGAGGCCGAACGGGCCACCGCGCTTTACGGCGTGCCCACGATGTTCGTGGCCATGTTGCAGGAACTGGACCAGAACCCCCGCGACCTGTCCAGCCTGCGCACCGGCATCATGGCCGGCGCGCCTTGCCCGATCGAGGTGATGCGGCGGGTCAACCGCGACATGCACATGCACGAGGTCACGATCTGTTACGGCATGACCGAGACATCTCCGGTATCCTTCCAGAGCTTTGCCGACGATCCCACGGAAAAGCGCTGCGAGACCGTGGGCCGTATCCATCCCCACCTTGAGGTGCGGATCGTCGATGCCCAAGGCCAGACGGTTCCGGTCGGCACGGCGGGGGAAATCTGGACCCGCGGCTATTCGGTCATGGCCGGCTATTGGCAGGATCCCGAGGCCACCGTCGGCGCCATCAGCGATGGCTGGATGCACACCGGCGATCTGGGGGTGCTGGATGAACAAGGCTTCTGCTCGATCGTCGGGCGCGTCAAGGACATGATCATCCGCGGCGGCGAAAACATCTATCCCCGCGAGATCGAGGAGTTCCTGATCGGCCATCCGCAGGTGCGCGACGTTCAGGTGTTCGGCATTCCCGATCAGCGCTTCGGCGAAGAGGTCTGTGCCTGGATCGTTGCCCGCAGCGGCGAACAACCCGATCCCGAAAGCCTGCGCGCCTATTGCCAGGGGCGCATCGCCCATTTCAAGATCCCGCGACATTTCCGCATCGTGCCGGAATTGCCCATGACCATCACCGGCAAGCCGCAGAAATTCGTGATGCGCGACCAGATGGTGCAGATGCTGCGCGACGAGGGCACCCTGCCGGGGGCCTAGCCGGCGGGTCCGCGCACCGGGTCCAGATAGGATGAGAGCAGCGCCGCCAGCCGGCCGGCGCGCTCGATATGCGCGGGGTCCGACAACAGGAACTCGGACAGCAGCGCCTCGATCATGGCAAGCCCCGGAAGGCTCGATGACGACAGATAAGGGTGCTGGGCGGGTGCCAGCAACAGTTGACCGCCCAACTGTGCCAGTGGCGATGCCGGGGAATCCGTCAGCACAACCAGATCGGCGCCCATGCTCTGCCCCGCGCGGGCCAGGTCGGTGATGTCGCTGGAATAGCGCGGGAAAGAGATGGCCAGAAGCACATCGCCGGGCCCGCAGGACATCAGCCTTCCGGCGGCGACCTCGGTGCCGCCGAATTCGACCACGTTGAAGATGCCGTCGCGATAGGGTTGCAGACCCAGCGCCAGCATCGCCGCCAGATGCGCGGACAGGCCAAAACCCAGGATCCAGACCTGACGCGCATCGCGCAACTGGCCCGCGACAGCCCGCAGCGCCGCGATCGTCTGCCCGTCGGTCAATCCCTGCAACTGGTGCAGTGCCGCCGCCAGCGACTGTTCGGCCGGAGCCTGGGCCGCTGCCGATTCGGTCATCCGGCTTTCCAGCTTGGCGACCGGCGCGATCAGCGCATGCACGGTTTCGGCGACTCCGGCCCGAAATTCGCCATAGCCTGTCAGTTGCAGGTCGCGCACATAGCGGCTGATGGTGCTGGTCGATATGCCCGAAACACGCGCCACATCCTCGATGCCATGTGTCGCGACAAATACCGGATCGCGCAGGATGAAATCGGACAGGCTGCGTTGCGACCGCGATCCCTGCTGCAGCCGCGCGACCACCTGCTGACCCAGGGGGGAATCGGCAAAGCGGCGCGCTGCGCCGGCCCCCCAAGACGAAATTTGTGTTGACTGGTCAATTTTCATTTTTATAACTTATGAAAATTAAAAACGCATAACAACCCGGCGCACACCCGCGCCACCCAACAGGAGAGAGAAGGATGCGTCTCAGCGTGATTTCGCTGGCCGTGGCGGCATGTCTTGCCGGCCAGGCCGTGATGGCCGAGGATCTGGTGAAGATCGGTGTCGAGGGGAACTACCCGCCCTTCAGCCAGGTTGCGGCCGATGGCAAGCTCAGCGGCTTTGACATCGACATCGCCAATGCGCTTTGCGCCAAGATGGCGGTCAAGTGCGAACTGGTGCAGCAGGAATGGGACGGGATGATCCCCGCGCTGAATGCACGCAAGTTCGACATGATCGTGGCGTCGATGACCATCACCGACAAGCGCAAGGAGGTGGTCGATTTTTCCGATCCCTATTATGACGTTCCCTCGCGTTTCGTGGCCCGCGAGGGTTCTTTCGCAGGCTACAGCCCGCAGGAACTGGCTGGCAAGACCATCATCGTGCTGCGCAACAGCCCGCGCGCGGAATATCTGGCCGCCAATTATCCCGACAGCAAGCTGCTGCAGGTCGACCGCGAACCCGCCGTCTACATGGAACTGGCGGCCGGGCGCGGCGACATCGCCTTCGGTTCGTCGGTGGTCTCGGCCGAGGCGTTCCTGAAGCAACCCGAGGGCAAGGGCTATGCACAAGTGGGCGAGCCGATCACCCTGACCGACAGCGTCGATGGCGGCGTGGGCATCGCCATCCGCAAGGGCGAGGCCGAGCTGGCGGGCAAGGTCAACAAGGCGCTGGCCGAAATCATGCAGGACGGCAGCTACGCCAAGATGGCCTCGAATTACTTCGATTTCGACATCACCCCGGCACACGCCCGCAACTGAGGCGCTAATTGCCCCGCGGTGCCCGCCGCGGGGCCTTCCCGCCGGAGAGTGACCATGTTTCAGGGCTATCTGCCCATGATCCTGGACGGGCTGCGCGTCACCCTGTCGGTGGCCGGCGTGTCGCTGGCCATTGCCAGCCTGTTCGGGATGCTGGGCGCGACCGCCAAGCTGTCGCATTCGCCACTGCTGCGCGCAGTGGCCGAAACCTATACCACCGTCGTGCGTTCGCTGCCCGATCTGCTCTTGATGCTGATCGTGTTCTATGGTGGTCAGATCCTGTTGAACCGCCTGACCATGGCGCAGGGCTGGCCGCAGATCGACGTCAATGCCTTTGTCGCCGGCACGTTGACGCTGGGCTTTGTCTTTGGCGCCTATCTGACCGAAACCTTTCGCGGCGCCATCCTGGCGGTCCCGCGCGGCCAGATCGAGGCAGGCCTGGCCTGCGGGCTGAAGCGGCGACAGGTGCTGTTCGACATCCTGCTGCCGCAGATGGTGCGCCATGCCATTCCCGGCTTTACCAACAACTGGCTGGTGATGCTGAAGGCCACGGCGCTGGTCTCGATCATCGGGCTGGATGACATGGTGCATCGCGCCTCGCTGGCCTCGGCGGCGACGCGCGAACCCTTTACCTTCTACGCGCTGATCGGGGCCATCTATCTGGCGGTGACCACCGTTTCGATCCTGGGGCTGGGTCTGGTCGAGCGGCGATTTTCCCGAGGCGTCCGGCAGGAGGCGGTGCGATGATCAACTGGTCGATCGTGATCGAGATGCTGCCCGACTTCTTGCGCGGCATGCAGATGACACTGATCCTGCTGGTCACCGCGGCAGTTTCCGGCCTTGTGCTGGCAGTGCCACTGGCGATGGCGCGGGCTTCGGTGCGGCCCTGGGCGCGCTGGCCGGTGTTCGGCTTTACCTATGTCATCCGCGGCACGCCGTTGCTGGTGCAGCTGTTCGTGATCTATTACGGTTTGCCGCAGTTCGCCGCCATCCGCGAAAGCGCGCTTTGGCCGCTGCTGCGCGATCCCTGGTTCTGTGCCTGGCTTGCATTCACGCTGAATACGGCGGGTTACACCACCGAAATCTTTGCCGGCGCCATCCGCACCACACCGGCCGGGGAAATCGAGGCTGCCCGGGCCATGGGACTGACCCGCCTGCAGGTGCTGCGCGACATTTTCTGGCCGGGTGCCTGGCGGCGCGCGCTGCCGCAATACGGTAACGAGATCGTGCAGCTGATGCATGCCACCGCCCTGGCCAGCACCGTGACCATTGTCGAAATCCTGCGCGTCGGCCGCGACGTCTATACCAATTATCTGGTGCTGCCGGAAAGCTTTGGCATGGCCGCCGTGTTCTATCTGTTGCTGACCCTGATCCTGACCCGGCTGTTCCGGTTGCTGGAGCGTCACTACCTGCGCCACCTGGACCCCCGGGCCAGCGCCACACCCGCCGTTGCAACCACACAGGAGCCCGCGCATGCGTGAACGCAATTTCAGCTTTGACGGGCGCGGCGCCGGCAGCCGTCATCAGGTGACAACGCTGGCCTTTGGCCAACCCGGTGCGCGGCCGCATGTGCATGTGCAGGGTGGACTGCATGCCGATGAGGGGCCGGGGATGATGGTGGCGCGTCTGCTGGCCGACCGGCTGGCCGAGGCCGAGGCCGCCGGTCAGATCCGGGGGGCGGTGACCGTGGTGCCCTTTGCCAATCCGCTTGGGCTGGGGCAGGTGCTGCATGGCGATCATTCCGGGCGCTTCGACCTTTACGACGGGCGAAATTTCAATCGCGACTATCCCGACCTGACCGAGGCCGCCGCCGAAAACCTGCAAGGTCGACTGGGGCAGGACGCGGCAGCGAATGCGGCGCTGGTCCGACAGGCATTGCGGCAGGCGCTTTCCGGGCTACGCCCGGTTGGTCCGGCCGATGTGCTGCGCCATCACCTGATGGGCCAGGCGCTGGATGCGGATGTGGTGCTGGACCTGCATTGCGATGGCGAGGCGGCATTGCATCTTTATACCCAGCCGCAGGCCTGGCCCGCGATGCAGCCGCTGGCAGCCCTGACCGGCTGCGTGGCCGTGCTGCTGGCCGAGGTGTCGGGCGGCAACCCCTTTGACGAGGCGCTGAGCCATCCCTGGGCTGCGCTGGCCGCGCGCTTTCCCGACCACCCGATCCCCTATGGCTGTGCCAGCTGCACGCTGGAACTGCGTGGTCGCGCCGATGTGTCGCGCCGGCTTGGCGCTCAGGATGCCGATGCGATCTTTCGCTATCTGCAACATCTGGGAGTGATCGCGGGCACGACCGAGGTGCCCGAAGCGACTTGCCAGCCCACGCCCCTGTCGGGGTCCGAGGCGCTGATTGCCCCCGTCGCCGGCCTGCTGTCCTATTGCGTCGACCCGGGCACATGGGTCGGCACCGGACAGGTGGTCGCCGAAATCACCGATCTGGAAAGCGGCGCGGTCTGCGCCGTCACCGCCTCGACCTCGGGTGTGTTCTATGCACGCCCCGCCACCCGCATCGCCGAAGTCGGCAAACGACTGGGCAAGATTGCCGGAACCGTCCCGTTTCGCGACGGCCCGCTGCTGAGCCCCTGAGGGAAAATCGCCATGACCGCCATGTTGCAAGCCACCGACATCCGCAAGAGTTTCGGCACCCGCGAAGTGCTGCGCGGCATCAGCCTTGTTGCCGAAAAGGGCGATGTGATCTCGATGATCGGGTCGTCGGGATCGGGCAAAAGCACGTTCCTGCGCTGCCTGAACTTTCTGGAACATCCGACCGCCGGCCAGATCGCGCTGGGGGGGCAGGCCCTGCCGTGCCGCAAGGATCGCAACGGCGATCTGACCGTGGCCGACCCGGCGCTGTTGCGCAGGCTGCGCGCGCGCGTCACCATGGTGTTTCAACAGTTCAATCTGTGGGCGCATATGACCGCGCGCGAAAACGTCATGCTTGGTCCGATCCGCGTGCACGGGCTGTCGCGGGTCGAGGCGGGCGAGCGTGCCGATCACTACCTGGCGCGGGTGGGGGTGGCCCACCGCAAGGACGCCTATCCGGGCTTTCTGTCGGGCGGCGAACAGCAGCGCGTCGCCATTGCCCGCGCCCTGGCGATGGAGCCAGAACTGATGCTGTTCGACGAGCCCACCAGCGCGCTGGACCCCGAACTGGTGGGCGAGGTGCTGCGGGTCATGCGCAGCCTGGCCGAGGAAGGCCGCACCATGATCGTCGTCACCCATGAAATGAACTTTGCCCGCGAAGTCGCCAATCGCGTGGTATTCCTGGACAAGGGTGTGATCGCCGAACAGGGCGATCCGCGTCGGGTGCTGCGCCATCCCGAAACCGAAAGGTTGCAAGGCTTTCTGGCCGCGCAGGCCGCCTGATCAGACCAGCGGCCGGTCGGGGGCGGGGGGATCCCCGTCTGCGGCCGTCGTTTCGGGGGCGCGGTCCTCCATCTGCGCGACCAGGCGCATGCGGGCGCCATGACGCGGCAGGCGGCGTTCGATGCCGGCGGGCAGCGGGTCGGCGCGCAGCTTGCGCCCCAGGGCCGCGATCAGCTCTGCCCGCGTGCCCAGCACCAAGTAATGCGCCTTGCTGTCCAGCTTGTAGCCCAGATCCTGCGGGCATGAGGCGACCAGATCCGGATAGCTGGCCGCGCCGGCCGGCGCCGGCTGGTCCCATTGCTCGGCGAATTCGACCAGCAGGCGCTCCAGCGCCGGCTCGGCGCTGACAAAGCGCCGCCAGCGATGCCGGTCAAGGTTGAAATCGGTGCGCAGTATCTGGCCCGCCTGCGCGCCATAGGCCGACAGTTGCGCGATCAGTTCCGGCGGCATGCGCAGGTTCAACCCGCCTTCGTTGTCGCGCAGACTGATGGTGACGATGCGTTCGCGATAGCCGATCAGCACCGATTGCAGCGAATCCTGCCAGTCCTTGGCACTGTCGAGCAGCGCCATCAGAAAGCCGCCCAGCCCATGAAACGGGCGCGTCGCCAGCAGGCCGCCCTGCTGCGGCTGCACCGGCAGGCTGACGCGGCTGTCGCCGCCGGCCTGGCCGTCCTGGAACTGACCAAGGGATATGCCGAAGGTCGGCTGGTTGGGCAGCACCGCATCAAAGAAATGCACCGGAAAGTTCGACGACAGCCCGCCATCGGAAAACAGCACCCGCTGGGTCTGCGCCGGCTGGCGGGTGAAATCGCGCCGCCACAAGGGCACCGCCGGGATCAGGCCGGGAAACGACAGGCTCATCCGCGCCAGCACCACCACCGGCATTTCGCGCAGGTTGAAATAGTAAAGCCGCCCGGTCTGATCGCCCCATGCCGGCTCGACGCGGTTGCTGTGGGCGATCATGTGATCGACCACATGTTTCGGGAACAGCCGCCGGAACTCGGCTTCGTCAAAGGCGTGCAGGTTGTTCCACATCGGCAGCACATAGGGACGGTGGGTGACGATGTCGGTGGTCACCGTTTTCAGCGTGATGCCGCGATCCAGCAGCATGCCGACGGTCAGCGGCCCCTGACCCGGGGCCAGACCGGCGACATGGTCGGCCTGCCGCGCGATCCAGTCCGACAGCGCGGAATCGGCCGGATATCCGGGCTGGGTGGTGCCGGGGCACATGCCGTAATCGTGCCGGGGCAGATCGGTGCGGATCTGGCCCAGCAGCCGCCAGCCCGCCGCCCCCAGCGCGCCAAGGGCAGTCAGCACCACGCCCAGCAGCCCCCAACCGAGGCCACCCCCCAGCAGGGCCACGAGCAGGATCATCAGCCCCGGCAGCGCCCAGGTCAGCGCAACCCGCCAGTAATTGCGGAGCATCGCGCCCAGGATGCCCATGAGCTTGCGCGATTTGCCGGCATCGGGGTCAAGCGCGGCCAACAGCACCCGAAACAGCGGCGCAAGCTGCGGATAGGGTTGGAATTTTTCCAGCAGACGGGCGGCCAGATCGTTGCGCAGATCGGCCAGCTTCTGAAAACCGCCGCTGTCGCGACCATATTCGGCCGCCGCCGTGATCACAGCGGCGATTGCCCCGGCCGAAGTGCCGCCGATACGCTGAAAACGATAGTCCTGCGCAAGACCCGCCACCGCCAGCGGATAGACCACGCCCGAGGTGATCCCGCCCTTCATCACCAGATCGCAGCGGCGCTGCGGTGGCGGGTGGGCGGCGCCGGAATCACGCAGGGCATCTTGGGAATCGTTGCTCATCAGATCGATCCTTTGCGTGAAAATATGGGAATATCATGTTGATGGCGGCTTCAGTTCATCCAGCCACCGCCGCAGCCACTGCCGCACCATCGCCGAATAGGGGGCGCCGGGTTGCGACATGTCGATGATTTCGGCCAGCATCCTTTCGCCCAGCTGCAACACCGCTGGCGCGGCATCGCGCGCGGCCTTGCTGCGCGCGTCCGCCAGCCGCTGGCCAAGCGCCAGCACGTCCAGGATCATCAGCCGGCGCAGCTCCAGCTGGCGCAGCAGTGCGGTGCGCGCCTGCACCAGCCCCAGCCGGTTCAGGCCATAGACCTGGATCGAGACCGCCCCGCGCGCAGAGACATGCGGCGGCACCGCGGCCGGATCGTCCACCGGGGCAAGGTTGCGCAGCGGCAGGGCATCGGGCTGATCGGGGGTGCGGGCGCGGGGCAGCACCAGACCCAGCGGTTGGTCCCAGTCGACCAGAAACTCCAGGTGCTCGTCGGGATCATCGTGGCAGGGATCCAGCAGATAGGGCCGTTCGCGCACGATCTCGGCCTGGGGGTCATCGCTGGTGCCATATGCGCGGGTGCCGGGTTCGACCGGAAAGGCATTGGCCTTGCCCACGCGGCGGTTTTCATGCGCGCTTTGGCGCAAGTCATCCAGACTGGCGGTCTGTGGCACCGGCAGGATCTGATAGCGGCGGCGGTTGCAGTCGATGCAGGAGGGCAGCAGATTGTCCCAGGAAGCGGCCAGCCACCAGTAGCCCCAATGTTCCTCGTCGCCCTCGACCTCGCCCTTGGGACGGAAATGTTCGACATCGACCGGCGCCTGGGACGCATAAAAGGTTTCGCAATAGGCGCATTTGCCGCCAAACAGGGTTTCGAGCGCGCGGCGGGTGCCATCGTCCTTGTAGACCTTGAACCCATAGCTGCGCGGCCGGCGTGGCCGCGGCTTGCCGGCCTGTTCGGCGGCCTGGCGCGCCGCCTCGTAATCGCTGCGGGCCTTGGCGACATAGGCAGCCGCCTTGCGCATTTCGCCGGCAGCGGCGCTGGCGTCACCGGTCAGCGCCTTGGGGGGCGCGACGCCTTTGCGATCAACGCGACGCATGGTCCCCTACGACCAGAGCCTGTTCCAGCAATGCGACGATACGCGCGCGGGTCTGTTCGTGCAGCTTCTGCCGCCGTGCAGCGGGCAGGCGCTGCTGTGCGATCACGAAATCGGCCACCGCATCCTGCACCAGCCGGGCCACCTGGCTGAGGCCCACGGGCAGGGCACTGGTGACCTCGTCCCGGAAACGCCCGATCAGATCCTGTGCCTGCGGTATCCGCGCCAGTTCCTCGACCCCGCCGCCGCGCAGGGCGACCAGAGCATCGGCCAGCCGTGCCAGGTCAGCCCCGCCCTGGGGATCGTCGGTATCGTAAAGCGCGAACAGATCCGATTTCAGCAGCTGTTCAATGGTCAGCGCCGAGACATCGGGCAGTTCGGTCAAACGCTCGACCTTTATCGGCAGGTCGGTGTCAGCCTGTTCGCCGGGAATGCGCCGCAGCACGAAAACCTCGCCATCGGCCATGCCGCGCACGCACAGCGGGTCATGGGTGGTGATCAGCAGCGTCATGCCCGGAAAGGCGCGGCGCAGCCCTGCCATGATCGTGACCTTCCAGCGCGGGTGCATATGCGCCTCGATCTCGTCGACGATCAGCAAGCCGCGGGCGGCCCCCAGGACCAGCGGAGGCTCGGGCGGGGCGCGTTCGACCAGCCAGCGCATCATGTCGCAGCACAGCGCCAGCACGGTGCGAAAGCCCGACGACACCGCCGACAGCGGTGTGCGGGTTTCGGATTCCGCATGATCGGCGCCGTCCGGGCGGGTGATGACCAGGCAGCGCGCCGCCTCGCGCTCGATCCGCTCGAAGCCGTTGCTGGGGCCGAAGATCAGCCGCAGCGTCGCCACCACCTCGTCAAAGCGGTGCTGATCCAGCGCCAGCAGCCAGGCTTCGGGATTGGACAGCAGGTTGTCGGATCGAAACAGGCTGACGATCTGTCGGGTTGGGGTCCAGTCATGCACCTGGGTCAGGAAATGGCGATAGGCGCCATAGGCAAAGACCTTAAAATCATGGGGCAGCGGACCCCGCGCCTTGAACCCCTTGTCGGTGATTGTCAGCCTTCGCCAGAAACTGCGACCATTCTGGCGGCGAAACCTCAGGCCGATCTGCGCATCCTGCCGCGCGCGTGGCGCGCCGCCCATCAGTTCGGCGTCCAGCAGCAATTGCTGCGGTTTCAACTCCAGAGCATCCAGGGCATCCTCTGGCAGCAGCGCCAGCGTCACTGCCTCGAGAATCGAGGATTTGCCGGCCGCATTTTCACCCAGGATCAGACAGGCCGGCGCCGCCAGGGGATCGGCTTGAACCTCGGGCAGGCGAAAACGTATCTGTTCCAGTGCCTTGTAGCCGGTAATCGAGATTTCGACCAGCGAGGGCGGCGGCTGCACCGTGGTGGCTGCGACCAAGGGTGGCGGCAACACCGGGGCCGCACCGGCTTCGGGGCCGGCCGCCTCCAGCCCGGTTGTCTGGCGCGCCTGCGACAGCAGCATGAGAAATCCCGCGAATTCCTGCGCCGGATTGACAGGCGCCGTCGCGCGGTCGGGGTCGGTGAAATGCCGCGCCGCGCAGTCACGGCGCCGGGCCACAAGATCGGGGCGGTTGAGGTGAAACTGGGTGATGGTCAGTTCAGCCCTGGGGGTCAGGGGAATCAGCCGGCCATCCGGGTCGGCGCGCAGATGTGCCACAGGGTCGTCGGCGCAGGGGTCGAGCAACATCGGCTGTTCGTCGATCGGCCCCGGCCATAAGCCGGTCTGCAGGATCATCGGCTGATCGTATTCCGACGCGGTTGGCATGGGCTGGCGTTGCCCCTCCAGCGGGAAAAGTTCCGGCCGGGTCGGCATGCAACCCGGGCAGCGGGGGTAGAGATTCTGCCAGATATCGGCCAGCCAGCCGTAATGCAGCGCGCTGAACTCGGACGGGGCCGTCATCGCGTTGCTGGTCGGGCGAAAGCGATAGGGTTGCAGCCGGCCGTGTCCTTCGCAAAAGGCGCATTTGTCCTGGAATGCCGCGGCGGTGGCCTGGCTCAGTGCCTCGGACGGGGGCAGGTGGCGATCCGGGGGCCGGGTCTGAATGCGGCGCCGCGGGTCCAGCCGCAGGAATTGCAGCCATTCCTGTCGCATCCGCACGAATTCGGGCTGAGCCAGCACCGGCGGTGGGGTCGCGGGGCGTTCGACAAGACGCATGGTGAAAACCGACCGAAAAAGGATGGTGTCACAAACTGCTTGTCGGAAAAGGGTAATCCAAAAAACCGCGCCGCGATAGCCGGGTTGGTCAACGTCTTAATCTTGATAACCAGAGTTATGTAAAATGCGCGGCCGCCGAGGGCCGCGCATGTTTTTGTCTGATGCTTCAGCCCAGACGTAGCTGTTCCAGCAGCAATTGCGTCGGTTCGCCCGTCACCGGCAATCCGCGCGAAGTCTGATAGGCGCGGATTGCATTGATGGTATTGCTGCCGATATTGCCATCAACGCCCTGGGTGTCGAAACCGCGCAGGGTCAGCAGACGCTGGATTTCCTTGCGCTGTTCGATCCGCAGTCCAGGATGATCCGCCGGCCAGGGATTGGTCAGCCCCGGATAACCCTTCAGCCGATCGCCCAGATGGGCCACCGCCAGCGCATAGCTGTCGGCGTTGTTGTAACGCAGGATGGCGTGAAAATTGCGGGTAATCAGGAAGGCTGCTCCCGTCGGCCCGCCGGGGATCAGCAGTTCCGTCGAGGTTCCGGCCGGTGGCAAGGGGCGCGAACTGGCCTGACGCACGCCCAGCGATTGCCATTCGGCCACGCTGCGCCGCTTGCCCTTGCCGGCCAGACCGGTGTTGAAGCCAGCAGGCAAGGTGACCTCGACCGCCGCCGGCAGGCCGCGCTGCCATCCCGATTTCGCCAGGTAATTCGCTGCCGAGGCCAGCGCATCGGACGGATCATTCGACCAGATGTCGCGCCGGCCGTCACCGGTGAAATCCACCGCATAGGCCAGGTAGGTGGTCGGAATGAACTGGGTGTGGCCCATGGCCCCTGCCCAGCTGCCGGTCATGTGACCCGGGTCAATGTCGCCCGATTGCAGGATGCGCAGCGCCGCCATCAGCTGGCTGCGGAAGAAATCGCCACGATAACCTTCATAGGCCAGACTGGAAAGCGCCTCGATCAGCGGCAGGTCGCCGCGACGCTCGCCATAGGTCGATTCCATGCCCCAGACTGCCGTCACGATTTCCTTGTCGACGCCATAGGTCGCCTCGATCCGCGACAGGACGCCGCCATATTGTGCCAGCGCCGCGCGACCGTTGTTCTGGCGTTTTTCCGACACGGCGTTTTCCAGGTATTCCCACAAGGATTTCTTGAACTCGGCCTGGTTCTGGCTGCGGCGGATCGCTTCGGGGTTATAGGTCACGTCGCGGAATGCCAGGTCCAGGGTCGAATCGCTGATCCCCTGGGCGCGTGCATTGGCCCGGAAACCCGCGATCCAGTTCTGCAGCCCGGCCACCTTGACGGCCGGCGGGTTCTGGTTGCGTCCCCATTTGATTTCCTGGCTTTGCTGAGCCACGCCCCCGCCGGGCGTATAGACCCCGCCCGTGCATCCCCCCAGCACCAATGCCATGGCCAGCAGGCTGGCCGTCAGTTTCACAGATTTCCGCATCCTGCCCTCGTTCGCATGTTTTCGGGCAGGTTAGCGTCGGCCGGGACGTGCCGAAAGACGAAAACGTGCGGTTACGGGCGCCATTCGACGGGCAATATCTCGAAAAAATCCAGAAAACGTAATCAATAAATTGATTATATTGGAGTCCACTGAATTTCCTGCAGTCGTGGCGCTGCCGTTGCCAGCATCACCAGCCGGTCGAACCCCAGCGCGCAACCCGATGCCGGCGGCATGTGATTCAGCGCCTGCAGGAAATCTTCGTCCAGCGGGTAGCGTTCACCGTAAATACGTTCCTTTTCAATCATTTCTGAGTGAAATCTGCGACGTTGCTCTGCCGCGTCGGTCAATTCGCCGAAACCATTCGCCAGTTCGACGCCGCAGGCATAAAGCTCGAACCGCTCGGCCACGCGGGGATCGTCGCTGCTGCGCCGGGCCAGCGCTGCCTCGGCCGCGGGATAGCGGTCCAGGATCAGCGGCCGGCCGTGACCCAGATGCGGCTCGACCCGCTCGACCAGGATGCGTGACAACATGTCTGACCAGGTGTCGTCATCGGCCAGGCGGATACCCTGCGCCTCGGCCTGCGCACGCAGCGCGGCCGCATCGGTTTCCTGCCCGTCGCAGGTGGCCAACAGATCAATACCGGCGTGCTGTTGGAAAGCTTCGGCCACGGTCATGATCTGCGGGGCGGCGAAAGGGTCGCAGACAGCCCCGCGCCACCTTAGCGCATCGGTGCCGGCCGCCTGCGCGGCCAGCCTGAGGTATGCCGCACAATCCTCGAAAAGAACATCATAATCCTGTCCAGACCGATACCATTCCAGCATGGTGAATTCCGGACTGTGCAGCGGACCGTCCTCGCGGTTGCGCCAGACATGGCTGAAGGCGAAGATGCGGCTCTCGCCGGCAGCCAGCAGCTTCTTCATCGCGAATTCCGGGCTGGTGTGCAGATACATCCGCTGCCGTTCCCCGTCATTGCCGATCCGCCAGGTGGCAAAGGCATGCAGATGGGTTTCATTGCCCGGGCTGATGGCCAGGGCGGCGGGGTCTACCTCGGCGAAATCCTGATCGTTCAACCAGTTGCGGATCGCCGCCTGGATGCGGTTGCGCGCCAGCAGCAAGGGCCTGCGTTCGGCATGTCGTTCACGCTGCCACCAGGGGCTGGCCATGGGATCGGTCATCGATACCTCATTATTGTGCGGTAAATTGCGGTTGCGACTGGCGCGAGCGCCCGCAAAACGGTAAGGAAGCTCATCTTTGCCGGATCTGATTAGCCGGCCCCCCGGAATTTGAAAAGCAGACAAGGGAACCGCCTTGAAAGTCATCGCTTCTAGCCTGCGCAAGGGCAATGTTGTCGAGATCGACGGCAAGCTTTATGTCGTTCTGACCGCCCAGAACTTCCACCCCGGCAAGGGCACCCCTGTCACCCAGGTCGACCTGCGCCGCATCTCGGACGGCACCAAGGTATCTGAACGCTGGAAAACCACCGAACAGGTCGAGCGCGCGCATGTCGATGAGCGTGAATACGACTTTCTGTATGAGGATGGAGAAGGCTTCCATTTCATGGAGCCGGAAAGTTACGAACAGGTTGTCGTTTCGCCCGACGTGGTCGGGGACGACAAGGTCTTTCTGGAAGATGGTATCAAGGTGTTCCTGCAGGTGCATAATGGCGTCGCAATCGCCATCGAGTTGCCGCAGAAGGTAACGGTCGAGATTGTAGAGACCGAGCCCGTGGTCAAGGGTCAGACCGCATCGTCAAGCTACAAGCCGGCGGTTGCCCATAATGGCGTGCGCATCATGGTACCGCCCCATATCGGCGTCGGCACCAAGGTCATCATCAACACCGCTGACCTGACCTATGTGGAACGCGCCAAGAGCTGATTTGTGAACGACACGCGTGCCGGCCCGGATCCCGTCCGGGCCGACCGTCATCTAGCGCGCGGTGGCTGCGCCCAGCGTTCCGCCCACGACTGCACCTGCCGGTCCGGCGATCACCGCGCCGCCAATGCCCCCCGTGGCCGCCCGCTCGGTCGCATTGTCCCCGCACGCGGTCAGAGCCAGCACCGAAACCGCGGCCAGGGATAGAAATATCCTGCTCATCGCAAATCCTCCTGTGACTGACGGCAAGACGCCGCCCCTGCGAACATGACGCATGGACATCCGTCCCGGTTCCGCCGGGTGGCGCAGATCAGGCGGTCATGGGAAAATCGGCGCCAGCATCAACCCGCTGGTTTCCGCCAGCCCCAGCATCAGATTGGCGTTCTGCACCGCTTGCCCGGATGACCCCTTGCAGAGGTTGTCGAGCGTCGAGACCACCATCGCCCGCCCCGGGATACGATCGCCGCTGACGCCGATGTGGCAGAAATTCGATCCCTGGACATGCGCCATCGCCGGCAGTTCGCCAAAGGGCAGCACCACGACAAAGGGTTCTTCGGCATAGGCATGGCTCAGCGCATCATGCACCGCCCGCGCGTCGCCCTTCAGATAGCACGATGCCAGGATGCCGCGGTTCACCGGCACCAGATGCGGCGTGAACTGGATGCGCACGGGCCGCCCCGCCAGCAGCGAGAATTCCTGATCGAATTCGCCCAGATGCCGGTGCTTGCCGCCCTGGGAATAGCCGGCGACATCCTCCGAGCGTTCGGCGAACAGCATGTTTTCCTTCAGCGCACGGCCGGCGCCGGAAATTCCGTTCTTGAGATCGCAGATGATGTCGTCAATATCGATCAGTCCCGATCCGATCAGCGGCCGCAGCGCGAATTGCACGGTCGCCGCATTGCAGCCGGTCCCGGCGACCAGCCGGGCGCTGCGGATCTGGTCGCGGTAGAATTCGGTCAGCCCATAGACTGCCTGCGGCTGAAGCTCCGGGGCGGCATGGTCGAGGCCATACCAGGTCTTGTAGTCCGCGGGATCGCGCAGCCGGAAATCTGCCCCCAGATCGACGATCTTGACCTGTTCGGGCAGCTGCCCGACCAGCGGCTGGCTGAGCCCATGCGGCAGCGCACAGAACACCAGGTCGATGCCGGAAAAGTCGATCTCCTCCATCCGTTGCAGGGGCGGCAGGGCAAGGTGGCGCAGATGCGGAAACACCTGAGCATATTCCTGGCCGGCCTTGCGATCGGCTGACAGGGCCGCCACGCGAATTTCGGGATGGGTCGCGAGGATCCGGACAAGTTCTGCCCCGGTATAACCCGAGGCCCCCAGGATGGCAGCGTTCAGCGTCATGTCATGATCCCGCGCGGCTGGCCGCGTTACGCGCGACCGTGGAAGATGCAATCCCGGGCACTAGGCCCGGGACCGCAGGCTGTCAAGCCGCCGTGACGTGCCGATCAGAACACGAAATCGCTCAGATCCAGCTGTGCCTTGGTCATGTCCCGGATCAGGACAGAACTGTCATCCGAAAGCCGCAGCAGCAGATCGTCGCCGATCTGTTGAGAGCTGCGGATGATCGCCTGCACCTCGGTGCGGCTGAAATCATCCAGAGCGAGCTTGTCGAGGCCATTCTGAAAATCGGTGATGATGTCGCGATCGTCGTCATCATCGAATTCGAACACATCGGCGCCGGCACCCCCGGTCAGGATGTCATTGCCCTCGCCGCCTTCGATGGTGTCGCGGCCGGTGCCGCCGTTCAGGACGTCATTGCCGTCGTCACCCTCAAGGTCGTCGTTGCCAGCGCCACCGAACAGCCGGTCGCTGCCGTCATCGCCGTCCAGTTCGTCATTGCCGGCATCGCCATAAAGCCAGTCGTTGCCAGCGCCGCCCTCCAGGTCGTCGTCGCCGTCCCCGCCGAACAGATAGTCGTGCCCCGCGCCGCCATAGAGATCGTCGCGCCCGGCCCCGCCATAAAGGCTGTCATTCCCGTTGCCACCATACATGGTGTCATTGCCGCCATAGCCGAACAGCCTGTCGTTGCCGCCCAGGCCCGACAACCAGTCCGAGGACGAGGTGCCATAAAGGCTTTCGCTGATCTTGGTGCCGATCTTGCGTACCATCTTGCGTTCCTTTCACGATGTGGCGCCGCAACGCCGTCAGGGGATTCGCGATATATCGCGACAGTGCGTTTCCTTTATGACGCGGCGATGCTGACGGCGTGCTGACAGTGCCTGTCAGCGATCTGTCAGCGAAGCTGCGCTATGTTGTATCCATGAAGCCGCTTTTCTTTCTGATGGTTGCCTTGGCACTCGCCGGCGCGCCCGCGCATGCGCAAGGATCCGATTCCGATCAGGCCCGGCGGATGGTGGAACGCGGCCAGATCCTGCCCTTGGCCCAGGCGCTGAACCGTCTGGCGGCGCGCCAGCCCGGGCAGGTGATCGGCGTCAAGCTGCGCACCACCGGTGGGCGCCCGGTCTATGTCGTCGATCTGGTCACCCCCGCCGGCCGCCTGATCGAGGTTGATGTGGATGCGGTGAACGGCCGCATCCTGGCGCTTGATCGCAACCGCCGGGGTGGCGACACTGCTGTTGGTCGTGGCGGTCGCGACGACGGCGGTCGCGGCAGCGGCAGGGATGGCGATGATGACGACGATGACGATGACGATGACGATGATGGCGGGGGCGATGACGACGATTCGGGCGACGATGGCTGATGCGCGTCCTGCTGGTTGAGGATGACCCGCGTATCGGCGCCGATCTGGACCGCGCGCTTGTCGCCGCGGGGTTTCGGGTCGAACGCGCCGCGGATGGCGAAACCGCCTGGTTTCGCGGCGGCACCGAAAATTATGACCTGATCGTGCTGGACCTGAACCTGCCGCGGCTGGATGGGCTGACGGTGCTGAAACGCTGGCGTGCCGAAGGCTGCGATGCACCGGTGCTGATCCTCAGCGCCCGCGGCGGCTGGACCGAACGCGTCGAGGGGATCGAGGCCGGCGCCGACGACTACCTGCCCAAGCCCTTTCGCATGGAGGAACTGGTTGCACGCGCCCGCGCGCTGGTGCGCCGTGCCGGGGGGCGCAGCAATGGGGTGCAGCACCTGGGTCGGCTGACGGTCGATCTGAACCGCATGACGGTGGCGATCGAAGGCGTGCCGGTCGCGCTGACGCCGCTTGAATTTCGGTTGGTTGCCTGCCTGCTGGTCAACAAGGACCGGGTGCTGGCGCCTTCGGAACTGCTGGAGCATCTGTATGGCGACGACGAATCCCGCGAGACCAATGCGCTCGAGGCGCTGATGACGCGCCTGCGCCGCAAGCTTGGTCCGGGTATCATCGCCACCCGGCGCGGCTTTGGCTATTACCTGCAGGACGGCGCCACGGCGGACCCGGCATGAGGCACTCGCTGCGCTGGCGGATGGTGCTGGTCGCCGCGGTGGCCATTGTGACCATGCTGGCAGGCGCGGGCCTTGGCCTGGCCATGCTGTTCGAACGCCACGTCGAGCGCGTCGCCCTGGCCGAGCTGCAATCGCGCGCCCTGACGCTGGCGGCCCGCGTGGCGCAAAGCCGGCCGGATGCGCCGATTCTGGCCGATGCCCTGATCGATCCCGTCTATGAACAACCCTATTCCGGGCGCTACTGGCAGGTGACGCTGGGCGATCAGACGCTGCGTTCACGCTCGCTGTGGGATGCAGAGCTGCAACCTGCGCAATCGCCGCCGCCGCCGGGGCAATCGCAAGCCTTGACCATGCAGGGCCCGGGCGGCGAGGCGCTGCTGGTTCTTGACCAGGCCTTGCTGCTGGGCCAGGGCGAGCAGCCGCTGCCGCTGCGCATTCTGGTTGCCACCGACCGTCAGCAGTTGCGTCAGGCACGCGAACGTTTCCTGAGCGATCTGTGGCCGTATCTGGCCTTGCTGGGCGGATTGATGCTGCTGGCCAGCTGGGCGCAGATTACGGTTGGCTTGCGGCCGCTGGCCCAGGTGGGTGCGCGGGTCTCGGATCTGGGCCGGGGCGCCCGGCCGCGCATGGGCCAGGACCTGCCGCAAGAGGTGGTGCCCCTGGCGCGCCAGATCGATTCCCTGCTTGATGCGCGCGATCAGCAATTGACCCGGGCGCGGGACCGCGCCGCCAATCTGGCACATGGTTTCAAGACGCCGTTGCAGGCATTGCTGGGCGATGCCGCACAGCTGCGCGATCGCGGGCAGACCGACATGGCCGAAAGTGTCGAGCATACCGTGGCCGTCATGCGTCGGCATGTCGATCGGGAACTGGCGCGGGCGCGGCTGCAAACCGGCCCGCAAGCACCTTCGGCGCCGCCGCATGCGGTGGCGCAGCGGCTGATCGCGGTTCTGCAACGCACGCCGCAGGGCGCGGCCATCGACTGGCAGGTGGTCGAGTCCTCGCCGGGGCTGCGCGCGCGCATCGATGCGGGCGATCTGACCGAAGCGTTGGGGGCGCTGCTGGAAAATGCGATGCGCCACGCCCGCAGCCGCGTGACTGTCACGGTGGACGCGCCGGATGGGCGTATCCGCATCGCCATTGCCGATGACGGCCCCGGCACGGCCGAGGCCGATTTGCAGCGCCTGACCCGACGCGGCCTGTCGCTGGACCCGCAAGGGGACGGCCAGGGCCTGGGCCTGGCGATGGTGGCCGATATCGTCGATGCGGCACAGGGTGAACTGCGGTTGCAGAATACCCATCCGGGATTTCGGGCCGAACTGATCCTGCACCCGGCGCCGCAGGCGATCCGCTAACCCGGCGCCGGGACCGCAACATTATCGATCAGACGCACGCCCTCCAGCCAGACCGCGACCAGCAGACGGCGCGGCTGGCCTGCCACCGGCGGACCCAGGCTTTCGGCATCGCGCAGTTCCAGATACTCGACCGGCCCCAAGCCGGCAGCGGTGATCCGGGCGCGGGCCGCATCCAGTGCCTGATCGACCGCAGCGCCCGCCGCAATTTCATCCGCGGCGCGAAACAGCGCCTGCGGCAGGGCCGCTGCCAGCGCCCGCCCCTGTGCGGACAGCCGCTGGTTGCGCGATGACAGCGCCAGACCGTCCGCGTCGCGCACGCAGGCGCAGGGCACCACCTGCAACGGCAGGTGCAGGTCGCTGACCAGCCGCCGCACAAGTTGCAGCTGCTGCCAGTCCTTTTCGCCGAAATAGGCCCGGTCGGCCTGGGTCAGGTTGAACAGGATGGTGACAACGGTAGCGACGCCGTCGAAATGCCCGGGCCGGTGGGCGCCTTCCAGCGGTTCGGTCACCCCCGTCACGCTGACGGTGGAGGCATGGCCCGGCGGATAGATGCCGTCGCCATCCGGCACGAACAGCGCATCGACCGCCAGCGGTCCCAGCAGCGCGGCATCTGCCTGTTCGGTGCGGGGATATTTGGCGTAATCCTCGGGGCTGTTGAACTGGCGCGGGTTCACGAACAGGGTGACGATGACCCGGTCGCAATCCTGACGGGCCGCCCGCACCAGGCTGAGGTGACCTTCGTGCAGGGCCCCCATGGTCGGCACGACCGCGATCGTCTGGCCGGCGGATTTCCAGTCGCGCACCAGGGCGCGCAGTTGCGCGGTGCTGCGGATGATGGGTGTCGTCATGCCGGCTGGCTTTCGGCAAAGCTGTGTTCGGGCGCGGGAAAGCGGCGGGCGCGCACGTCGGCGGCATAATCGGCGATGGCCTGCTGGGCATCGCGGCCCATCTCGGCATAGCGACGCACGAACTTTGGCCGGAAATCGGAAAACAGCCCCAGCATGTCGTCGACGACCAGAACCTGGCCGTCGCAATCCACCCCGGCGCCGATGCCGATGGTGGGCACGTCAATGTCGCGGCTGATGCGTTGGCCCAGGGCCGCTGGCAGCTTTTCCAGCACCACGGCAAAGGCACCCGCCTCGGCCAAGGCCTGGGCATCCTCTGCCACCCGCGCGGCGTCCTCGCCACGGCCCTGCACCTTGTAGCCCCCCAAGGTGTTCACCGATTGCGGCGTCAGACCGACATGACCCATCACCGGGATGCCACGCGCCACCAGAAACGCCACGGTATCGGCCATGTGCCGGCCGCCTTCCAGCTTGACGGCCTGGCAGCCGGTCTGCGCCATCAGCCGGGCGGCATTGCGAAACGCTTGTTCGCGCCCCTCTTCGTAGCTGCCGAAGGGCATGTCCACCACCATGCAGGCCCGCGTCAACCCGCGCGCCACCGCCTGACCGTGCAGAATCATCATCTCCATCGTTACGCCAAGAGTCGAGGGCATCCCGTGCAACACCATTCCCAGGCTGTCGCCCACCAGCGCCACGTCGCAATGCGCATCGACCAGTCGCGCCATCGGGGTGGTATAGGCGGTCAGGCAGACGATGGGCGCCCTGCCCTTCATCGCCGCAATGTCGCCGGGATTCAGGCGACCCTTGTGATCGGGGGTTGCGCTCATCTTTGTCTCCCTCACGCACTGACCGGAACGGCAGGCGATCAGATATTGGATTTCTGCCGGTTTGTCTTGCAATATAATTTCAGGAGCCCCTCTTGTCGCAAGGGACGTGCCATGGAGCCAGCCGCGCCCGCCCATGTCCTGACGTTTGAACGCGTGCTGAGGGTGTCGCCCGATCTGCTCTGGCGATGCTGGACAGAGCCGGCGCTAATGATGCACTGGTTCTGCCCGCCGCCATGGCGGCTGACCGACGTGCGGCTGGAACTGCGCCCCGGCGGCGAATTTTACACCGTCATGACCGGGCCCGACGGGCAGGAACATGCCAGCACCGGCGTGGTGCTGGCGGTCGAACCGCAGCGTCAGCTGGTCTTTACCGACGCCCTGCAACCGGGTTGGGTGCCCTCCGGCCGCGCCTTCATGGTGGCCCATATCGGGCTGAGCCCCGAAGGCGTCGGCACCACCCGCTATGTCGCGCGCGCCATGCACTGGGACCGGCAAACCCTGCTGGAACACGAAGCCATGGGTTTCCACGACGGCTGGGGCAAGGCGGCAGAGCAGTTGGAACAACTGGCCCGATGCCTGTGATGCCCTTGCCATGGCGGCCCGGGCGGTGGATAAGGCCGACCTTGCCAGACCCGAGGCCCGCTTGAACCGCCCTGCCCTGACCACGGTCCCTGACCTTATCGCCGCCGGACTTGCGCCCGCAGACAAGCGGCAGGCGCTGGAACAGGTCGCGTCCGAGTTCCGCATCCGTATCACCGCCACCATGCGTGGGGCGATCCAGACGGCCGGCGACGGCATTGCCGCGCAATTCGTCCCCGACCCGCGCGAACTGGACATCCGCCCCGAGGAACTGGCCGATCCGATCGGCGACCTGCCGCACAGCCCGGTGCCCGGCCTGACCCATCGCTATCCCGATCGGGTGATCCTGCACATGACCCGCAATTGCGAGGTCTATTGCCGGTTCTGTTTTCGACGTGAGGTGGTTGGCGACGAAGGCACCCTGCCCCCCGAACAGCTGAGCGCGGCGCTGGACTATATCGCCCGCACCCCGGCCATTCACGAGGTTATCCTGACCGGCGGCGATCCGATGGTGCTTTCGGCCCGGCGCATCACGGCGCTGATGGCGCGGTTGCAGGACATCACGCATCTGGATCTGGTGCGCTTTCACACCCGTGTGCCGGTGGTGGCGCCGCACCGGATCGACAGCGCGATGCTGGCCGCGTTGCGGCCGGGGCGGCTGGCGGTCTGGGTGGTGCTGCACACCAACCATCCGCAGGAACTGACAGCCGATGCCTGTGCGGCGCTGGCGCGACTGGCCGATGCCGGCATCCCGCTGTTGTCGCAGACGGTGCTGCTGCGCGGCGTCAATGCCGATGCCGCCACACTGGAAAGTCTGTTTCGGGCGCTGATCCGCAACCGGGTCAAGCCCTATTACCTGCATCACTGCGACCTGGCCCGCGGCACGGGCCATTTCCGCACCACCATCGCCGAAGGCCAGGCGATCATGGCCGCGCTGCGTGGCCGGATGTCGGGCACCTGCCTGCCCAGCTATGTGCTGGATCTGCCGGGGGGGCATGGCAAGGTGCCGCTGGGCCCCGATTACCTGACCCCGGACGGTCCGGGCCGCTACCTGATCCGCGACTGGCGCGGTCAGGTGCATGGCTATGCCGACCCGGTGCCGGAAGGGTTTGCCCCCTAGACCGCCCCGAGCCGGGCCGGGGCGCGGCGCAGCGCCTGACGCCGGGCAACGCGGGCGCGGATCGCCTCGATATCGGTGACCGGTGTGGCGGCGAACAGTTCCCGTGTATAGGGATGCTGCGGGTTGGCAAAGACCTCCTCGCGGCTGCCTTGTTCCACCGCCTCGCCCCGGTTCATCACCAGCACGTCATCGGCAATGTAACGCACCACCGACAGGTCGTGGCTGATGAACACATAGGCCAGATTGAATTCGTCCTGCAGATCCGCCAGCAGGTTCAGCACCTGCGCCTGCACCGACAGATCCAGCGCCGAAACCGGCTCGTCCAGCACCAGCAAGGTCGGGTTCAGCATCAATGCCCGGGCAATGGCGATGCGCTGACGCTGGCCGCCCGAGAACATGTGCGGATAGCGGTTGAACACCTCGGCCGGCAGGCCGACCTTGACCAGCATTTCCTCGGCGCGGCGGCGACGCTCGGCGGCCGGGGTATCGGTGTTGAGCAACAACGGCTCCATCAGCACGTCACCGATCTTCTGGCGCGGGTTCAGCGAGCCATAGGGGTTCTGGAACACCATCTGCACCTTCGAGCGCATGGTGCGGTCCAGCTTGCCGCGGGAAATGTCGACCGGCTTGCCCTCGATCAGCAACTCGCCGCCGGAGGCCGGATCGATCAGCGCGATGATGCGCGCCAGCGTCGACTTGCCCGAACCGGATTCGCCCACGATCGCCAGCGTCTGCCCGCGATCGACCGAAAAGCTGATGCCCTTGACCGCGCGCACGGTCTTGGCCGCCCGGGTGAGCGAGCCGGGGACGTGATAGTCGCGGATGATGTTGCGGCCTTCGACAACGCTCATGGCTTCACCTCGGGCTCGACAAGAAAACTGCTGACCGTGGGCAGACGGTCACCGGTGGCGTTTTCGGGCAACGCCGACAACAGCGCGCGGGTATAGGGATGCTGCGGCGTTTCAAACAGCGACAGCACGTCGGCTTCTTCCATCTTCCTGCCCTTGTATTGCACCTGCACGCGGTCGGCGGTTTCGGCGACCACGCCCATGTCATGGGTAATCAGGATCAACGCCATCCCGGTCTGCTCCTGCAGATCCATCAGCAGGTCCAGGATCTGTTTCTGGATGGTGACATCCAGCGCCGTGGTCGGTTCGTCGGCGATCAGCAGGCGGGGATTGGTGGCGATGGCCATGGCGATCATCACCCGCTGGCACTGCCCGCCCGACATCTGGTGCGGATAGCTTTTCAGCTTTTCCTCGGGTTCGGGGATGCCGACCTGACGAAACAGTTCCAGCGCCCGTGCCCGCGCCGCGCGGCGCGACATGCCGGCGTTGAAACGCAGCACCTCCTCGATCTGGTAGCCGGTGGTGAAGGACGGGTTCAGCGAGGCGATGGGTTCCTGAAAGATCATCGTGATCTCGCGGCCGATGATGCGGCGGCGCTGCGCGGGCGTCAGCCGCAAAAGGTTCTGGCCGTCAAAGCTCATCTCGTCGGCGGTCACGGTGGCGGTGTCGGGCAACAGCCCCATCGCCGCCAGCATCGACACGGATTTCCCCGAGCCGCTTTCGCCGACGATGGCCAGCACCTCGCCCTTGTCCACGCGCACGTCGATGCCGTCCACAGCGGTGAAGCTGCCGGTCGAGGTCGCAAAGCGCACCGTCAGGTTGCGGATGTTCAGAAGCGCCATGGTCAGCTCCGCTTCAGCTTGGGGTCAAGCGCGTCGCGCAGGCCGTCGCCCATCAGGTTGATGGCCAGCACCGACACCAGGATGGCCAGGCCGGGAAAGGTCACCACCCACCAGGCGCGCAGGATGAATTCGCGCGCCTCGGCCAGCATGGTGCCCCATTCCGAGGCCGGCGGCTGCGCACCCATGCCCAGAAAACCCAGGGCCGCGCTGTCCAGCACCGCGCTGGAAAAGCTCAGCGTGGCCTGCACGATCAGCGGCGCCAGACAGTTGGGCAGGATGGTCTTGACCATCAGCCGCAGGTTCGAGGCCCCGGCGACCTTGGCGGCGCTGACGTATTCGCGGGCCTTTTCCGACATCACGGCAGCACGGGTCAGCCGGGCGAAATGCGGCTGATAGACGATGGCAATGGCGATCATGGCATTGGTCAGCCCTGGCCCCAGCACCGCGACCAGCACCAGCGCCAGCAGCAGCGAGGGAAAGGCCAGCACCACATCCATCACCCGCATGATCACGGTATCGACCCAACCGCCGTAGAAACCTGCGACCAGGCCGATGATGATGCCGCCGGTCAGGGCAATGGCCACCACCACGATGCCGATGAAGAGCGAGTATTGTGCCCCATAGATCAGGCGCGACAGCATGTCCCGGCCGACGGCGTCGGTGCCCAGCCAGAACCCGGCGCGCCCTCCCTCTTGCCAGATCGGCGGCACCAGCAGCGCGTCGCGGTATTGCTGTGTCGGGTCATGCGGCGCCAGCAGCGGCGCCAGCAAGGCGGTCAGGACCAGCAGCAGGAAAACGATCAGCCCCACTACCGCGCCGCGGTTCTGACTGAAATAGAACCAGAATTCCCTGAGCATCCGGCGGCGGATGGCCGCATCGGAAAGCTTGACGGTCGTATCGCTCATTTGTGCCGGATCCTCGGGTTGATGAGACCATAGGTCAGGTCGACGATCAGGTTGACGATCATCACGATCGCGGCGATCAGCAGCAGGCCCGACTGCACCACGGGATAGTCGCGCCGGCTGATCGAATCGATCATCCACTTGCCGATGCCGGGCCAGGAAAAGATGGTTTCGGTCAGGATCGCGCCGGCCATCAGCACCCCGACCTGCAGGCCGATGGTGGTGATGACCGGGATCATCGCATTGCGCAGGGCATGCACGCCGATCACGCGCGCAGGCGACAGCCCCTTGGCGCGCGCGGTGCGCACGTAATCCTCGCCCATCACCTCGAGCATGGCCGAACGTGTCTGCCGGGCGATCACGGCCAGCGGGATTGTCGCCAGCACGATCGAAGGCAGGATCAGATGGCTGACGGCCGAGCCGAATGCCCCCTTCTGCCCCGACAGCAGGCTGTCGATCAGCATGAAGCCGGTGACCGGCGGAAAGAAATACATCAGACTGATCCGCCCCGACACCGGGGTCCATTGCAGGATGCCCGAGAACAGGATGATCAGCAGCAGACCCCACCAGAAGATCGGCATCGAAAAGCCGACCAGCGCCCCGGTCATCGAGATCTGATCGAACCAGGAGCCGCGCTTGATGGCAGCGATCACGCCCACCGGCACACCGATCAGCGTGGCCAGCAGGATCGCCACCAGCCCCAGTTCGACCGTGGCCGGAAACAGTGTCAGGAACTCTGCAAGCACCGGCTTCTTGGTGACAAGCGAATGGCCCAGATCGCCTTGCAGAAGGTTGCCCAGATAATGCAGGTATTGCTGCCAGATCGGCTTGTCATAGCCCAATTGTGCCGAAATCTCGGCATAACGTTCGGGGGAAACGCCCCTTTCCCCCGCCATCAGCAGCACGGGATCGCCGGGCAGCAGGCGGATGAAGCCAAAGGCGACCAGCGTGATCCCCAGCATCGTCGGGATCAGATAAAGCAGTTTGGTGAGGATGAAGCGTAGCATCGGACCCCGATCGAAAAGGGCCGTGCGGGGTTTTGCCCGCGCACGGCCGCAGTTGACGTCCCCGAGGGTTACTCGGCCAGATCGACAGTATCGAAGGTATAGTCACCAAGCGGCGACTGGACGAAGCCGCTGACTTCCTTGCGCATCGGCACATATTGCGTCGAATGGGCCAGGGTCGCCCAGGGCGCTTCCTTCTTGAAGATGACCTGCGCCTCTTCATACAGCTTCACGCGCTCGTCGTGGTCCGAGCTGGCCTTGGCCTTGGCGATCAGGTCCGAAAACTCCTGGTTGCACCAGAAGGCACGGTTGGCTCCGCCCGGCTGGGCCGAGGCGCAGCTGAGCAGAACCGAAAGGAAGTTGTCCGGATCGCCGTTATCGCCGGTCCAACCCAGGATGACGGCGCCCTTGCGGCCTTCCTCCATGGATTTCTTCAGGTATTCGCCCCATTCATAGGACACGATGTCGACCTTGACCCCGATCTTGGCGAAGTCGCTCTGGATCATTTCGGCAGCGCGGCGGGCATTGGGCATGTAGGGGCGCTGCACCGGCATCGCCCAGACTTCCATTGTCAGATCCTTGACGCCGGCATCCTCCAGCATCTTCTTGGCGGCTTCGGGATCGTATTTGTCATCCTCGACCGCGTTGTTATAGGACCACATCGTCGGCGGGATCGGGTTTTTCGCCACTTCGGCGCTGCCCTGATAGACGGCTTCGATCATCGCCTTCTTGTCCATGGCCATGTTCAGGGCCTTGCGGACTTCCGGCTTGTCGAAGGGGGCGACGGTGGTGTTATAGGCCAGGTAGCCCACATTCAGCCCGGCCTGCTCATCCAGCTTGAGGTTCGGATCGGCCTTGATTTCCGCGAGATCGGCGGGTGCCGGATAGGGCATCAGGTGGCATTCGCCAGCCTTAAGCTTCTGCAACCGCACCGAGGCATCCGGGGTGATGGCAAAGACCAGATCATCGATCTTGGGTGCTTCGCCCCAGTAATCCGCGTTCTTCTGGTAACGGATCACCGCGTCCTTCTGATAGGCCACGAACTTGAACGGACCGGTGCCGATAGGCGCGTTGTTCAGATCCTCCTTGGTGCCCGCCTTTTCCAGCGTGTCGGCATATTCCTTGCTGACGATCGACAGGAAGGGCATGGCCACGTTGGCCAGGAATGGCGCCTCGGGCTGGTTGAGGGTGAACTTGACGGTGTGGTCGTCGACCTTTTCGATGGACTTGATCAGCTTGTCCATCTCCATCGACGAGAAATATTCGTAGGTGATGCCGGCGATATACTGGTGCCAGGGGTTGTCGGCCTTGGCCTGACGCTCGAAGCTGAAGATCACGTCATCGGCGTTGAAATCGCGCGACGGGGTGAACTTGTCGTTCGAATGGAACTTGACCCCCTGACGCAGCTTGAAAGTATAGGTCAGGCCGTCCTCGGACACCTCCCAGCTTTCGGCCAGTGCCGGCTCGATTTCGGTGGTGCCGGGCTTGAACTGGACCAGGCGGTTGTAGATCGCATGACCCGAGGCATCGAAGGTGGTGCCGGCGGTATAGGGCGCGGGGTCGAAACCTTCGGGCGAACCTTCCGAGCAATAGACGAAGGTCTTGGCGTGCAGCGGCGCGGCCGCCATCAGCGCAAAGGCCGAAGCCGCCAGCAGGCGGGTGGAAAGAACCGACATATTACCTCCCATGTCTAGTTTTATTCTGTGACCGTGATGCCGAAGTTCTGCCGGATGGGTCAAGCCCTCTGACGTGTCGACAGGTGAATTTGACAGGCTGACGCTGCGGAATGACGAAAGTTGCAAGACATTTCGCCAAAATATCGCGGCGATGGCGGTGAACACGGGGCCCCGGCGACAGACAGGACGGCGATTCTGCATCCTTGCATCCCCCTTGCCCAGTCCCTGCCCGATTGCGGCAGCAGGTCCGCAGCACTGTGCGCAGCTTGGCAGCCCCGACGAGGTCGGGCAAGTGCTTGATTGTCGTGATCATAGCCGGCTGCGCCTCTGGCGTCTATTGCGCGCCTGACCGCAAACTGGCACGCTGGCTCAGGTCGTGCATTCCAAATGGCGCTAGGCAGAGAATATTCACGGAAATACAGGCATATGACTGCGTTTCCTAAAGCATATTCAAGAAAATGGCTGACGCTGGTCTTGGGACTGGCCAGCCTTGGGCTGGCGCTGTGGGCGGTGGGCTACCTGGCATTTCGGCAGGCTTACGGCCAGGGTGCCGGCCGGGCCGAAACGGCGTTGCGTCTGACGGTCGATGCGCTTGAGGCGGATCTGGCCCGTTACGAGATGGTGCCGCAACTGGTCGGCCAGATGGAGCTGATCCGGAAACTGGCGGTCGATCCGCAGGACAGCCGCTTGCGTGATCGGGCGAACCGGTGGCTGGCCAGGCAGAATGCCGCTCTGCAATCGGCGGACATCTATGTGATCCTGCCCGACGGGGAAACCATCGCCCATTCCAACTTCCGCGGCCCGAACAGCTTCATCGGTCAGAATTTCAGCTATCGGCCGTATTTCATCGATGCCATGGCCGGGCAAACGGCACGATTTTACGGCATTGGCACCACCTCGGGGATTCGCGGCTATTACTTCTCGGCCCCGGTCTGGGACGATTCCGGCCACATTGCCGCGGTGGTCGCCGTCAAGATCGGTGTGGACCGTTTCGAGCAGGCCTGGCACCGGGGCGAATACCGTGTGCTGGTCACCGATCCGGAAGGCGTGGTGTTCCTGTCCTCGCGGCCCGAATGGCGCTACAAGGGCACATTGTCCCTGACCGAAGAAAGACGCAGCCGCAGTGCAGGTTCGCGTCGCTATGCCGACACCGTGCTGACAGAACTGCCGTTGCAACGCCTTGAACGCCATGGGGCCAGCCTGTGGCGCCTGACCGACACCAACGGCACGCGCGAATACCTGGTGGCATCGGAAATCATCCCGGATGCGGGGTGGAGTTTGCACGTGCTGCTGGACACGGCCGAGATGCGCGCTCAGGCGCGTCTGGTCGTGACAACTGCGCTGTTGCTGATCTGGGCGGCGGGCTTTGCCGGGTTGATGTGGCGCCAGCGGCGCTTGCAAGCCGCAGAGCGTCAGGCAATGCAAGCCTATGCCACGGCCGAGCTGGAGCGCAGGGTCGAGGCGCGCACCGCCGATCTGGCGCGCGTCAACAGCAAGCTTCAGCAGGAGATTGCCGAACGCCGCGCGACCGAGGCCAAACTGCGCGCGGCTCAGGACAGCCTGGTTCAGGCGGGCAAGCTGGCGGCCCTGGGACAGATGTCGGCCTCGCTCTCGCACGAGATAAATCAGCCGCTGGCGGCCGCGCGCAACTATGCCGACAGCGCAGCGATCCTGATCCAGCGGGGCGAGCTTGACCGGGCGCGGGACAATATTGCGCAGATCATGGCGCTTATCGATCGCATGGCAGCGATCGGGGCGCATTTGCGTCAGGCAGCACGAAAACCGGACGAGGTGCTGGGACCGGTCGATCTGGCGGAACTGATTGCCGAAACCAGGGTCATCGTCGGGCCACGCCTGACGGTCTGCGGCGCCGATCTGGTGGTGGATCTGCCCGACAATCTGCCGCCCCTGCGGGCCAGCGCCACACGCTTGCAGCAGGTTCTGGTCAACCTGATCAGCAATGCCGCCGACGCCGTGGCCGACAGCGCCGATCGCCGCATCCTGCTGACCGCCGATGCAGGCAGCGACGAGGTCACGATCCGCCTGCGTGATTTCGGCCCGGGCGTTCCCCCGCATATTGCCGAGCGCATCTTCGATCCGTTCTTTACCACCAAGGGCATGGGTGCGGGCCTGGGCCTTGGGCTGTCGATCACCGCCAATATCGTGCGCGATTTCGGCGGACGCATCAGTCTGCACCACCCCGGGACCGGAGCGGAATTCAGGGTCACCCTGCCCATCGCGACCTCACATCTGCCCGAAGCCGAGCTTGCCCGATGAAAAAGCCGCGCGTGATCCTGGTCGAGGACGACGAACAGATGCGCAGTTCGACTGCGCAGGCGCTGGAGCTGGCCGATATGACCGTCGAATCGCTGGCCCAGGGTGAGGATGCACTGGCGCTGGCGGGTCCGGGGTTCGATGGCGTGGTGGTCAGCGACATACGCATGCCCGGCATGGACGGGATGACACTGCTCGGGCGATTGCGCGACATGGATCCCGAGATCCCTGTCATCCTGATCACCGGTCACGCCGAGGTTGCCCTGGCGGTCGAGGCCATCCGGGGCGGTGCCTATGATTTCATCGAGAAACCCTTTGTGGTGCAGGATCTGGTGAACCTGATCCGACGTGCCGCCGAGCATAGAAATCTGGTTCTGGAAAATCGCCGGCTGCGCGCCGTGGCCGGAAAGCGCGATGATATCGAGGCTCGCCTGCCGGGCCGGACCCAGGCAATGGTCGATCTGCGCCATCGTTTGCGCGCCATCGGGCCATCGGATGCCGATGTTCTTGTCATCGGCCCGACCGGGGTCGGCAAGGAAGTTGTCGCACATGCATTGCACGATCTGTCGCCGCGCGCGACACGCCCCTTCATCGCCATAAACTGTGCTGCCCTGCCCCAGGCCCTGATCGAAAGCGAACTGTTCGGACATGAGGCCGGGGCCTTTCCGGGTGCCTTGCGGCCGCGCTATGGCAAGTTCGAGCACGCTCGCGGCGGCACCGTGTTGCTGGACGAGATCGGCTCGATGCCGTTGGAACTTCAGGCAAAGCTGCTGCGGGTCTTGCATGAGCGCGTGATCACGCGGCTGGGGTCGAACGATCCGGTGCCGCTTGACGTCAGGTTCATCGCCGTCAGCAAGCAGGATCTGGCCCAAATGGTCGCCGCAGGCAGTTTCCGCGAGGATCTGTACTGGCGGCTGAATGTGGCGGTGCTGCATGTTCCGCCCCTGTCTGCGCGCCGCGAGGATATTCCATTGCTGTTCCTGCAACTGTTGCGCGAGGCAGCGGCACGTCATAATCGGCCTGAGCGCCCGGCCCCGCCAGAGATGCTGGCGGACCTGGCAGCCCGGGACTGGCCGGGCAATGTTCGCGAGTTGCGCAACCTGGCAGAGCGCTACATCCTTGGACTGGATGGCGGAAATGATGTCGAGATCGCCGAAGGCGGCCGGCTGGCCGATCGCGTCGCAGCATTCGAACGCAGCCTGATCGCCAGTGCGATTGCCGCCCACGGCGGACGGCTAAGGGCTGTCTATGAGTCGCTGGGGATTTCCCGCAAAACCCTCTACGAAAAGATGCAGAAATACGGTCTGGAGCGTCGACTGATCACCGAACCGTCCGAGGATGACACCTGAATGGGTGGATTTCCACCCAGTTCAAGGCGCCCATGTAACCTTTTCCACCCATTTTGATCATTTCTGCGGGTTTTTCCCGGCGCAGGCCTGTGTTCCGCTTTGGCGATAGCGCGGGGGAAGGGTGATCCTGTGCCCCGGGCTGCCGTTTACGGCCGCCACGCAGAAGGATCAGGGGGGGAAGGACATCATGACCCGTTCAAGCATCATCGCCGCCTGCGCTGCGGTGTTGACCATCACCACCGGCGCACAGGCTCAGGATTATCCCGGCAGGCAGATCACCATGGTTGTGCCGTTTGCCGCCGGCGGACCTACCGACACCGTGGCGCGTCTGGTCGCCGAAAAGATGTCGGGCGATCTGGGCCAGCAGGTGATTGTCGAAAACGTGGGCGGGGCCGGCGGCACCCTGGGCGCAGGTCAGGTCGCCAAGGCCGAACCCGATGGATATACCTTGCTGCTGCATCATATCGGCATGGCAACTTCGGCGACGCTTTATCGCAAGCTGGCCTATGACACGCTGTCGGCCTTCGACTACGTCGGACTGGTGACCGAGGTGCCGATGGTCGTGGTCGCGCGCAAGGATTTTGAACCCGCAGACTTCAAGGGCTTTGCCGAATACGTCAAGGCGAATGCCGACAAGCTGACGCTGGCGAATGCCGGGATCGGATCGGCAAGTCATTTGTGCGGGATGTTGCTGATGCAGGCGCTGGAGGCGCCGCTGGTCACCGTGCCCTACAAAGGCACCGGTCCGGCGATGACCGACCTTCTGGGCGGTCAGACGGACATCATGTGCGATCAGACCACAAACACCACCCAGCAGATCAAGGGTGGCACCATCAAGGCCTATGCCGTGACCACGCCAGAGCGGCTGGCGCTGTTTCCGGACCTGCCCACCGCTGCAGAATCCGGCCTGCCAGGGCTGGATGTGTCCATCTGGCACGGCATCTACACACCGAAAGGCACGCCGGCCGAAATCAACGAGCGCCTGTCGCAATCGCTGCAGAAAGCACTGGCGGATGAAGGCGTGATCAAGGCCATGGCCGATCTTGGCACAGCCCCGGTGCCCGCCGATCAGGCCACCCCGGCGGCGCTGAAATCCCGGCTCGAGGCCGAAATCGCCCGCTGGCAGCCGGTCATCACCGCTGCCGGCGTCTATGCCGACTGAGCAAGGCCGGACCCTGCCCTGTGCAGGGTCCATTCCGCCTGAAGGGAGGAGATCATGACCACTCGACCCAAGGACAGGACCGACCTGACCGCCGGATTGCTGTTGATGGCAACTGCCGGGTTTTTCGGCTGGCAGACCATGGACCTCGAAATCGGCAGTTCGTTACGGATGGGGCCCGGCTACTTCCCGATGATGCTGTCGATCCTGCTGTTTGCGCTGGGGGCGCTGATTGCCCTGAAATCGCTGGGCCGCGAGGACGAGCCCATCGGCCCGATCGCCTGGCGCGGCATCCTGCTCATCCTGCCGGCCCCGATCTTTTTCGGGCTGACAGTGCGGGGCCTGGGCTTTGTTCCGGCGCTGTTTCTGGCCACACTGATCGCAGCGCAGGCCTCGCGGCGCATGCGGCCGCTGCCGGCCCTGATCCTGGCCATTCTGGTGACAATCCTGTCGACGCTGATCTTCAGCTATGGGCTGGGCTTGCCGTTCCGCCGCTTTGGCCCCTGGTTGGGGGTGTGAGGCTGCCATGGAACTGTTCAGCAATCTTGCCCTGGGCTTTTCGGTCGCCTCTTCGCTCGCCAACATGTTTTTCTGCTTGATCGGGGTGATCCTGGGAACCCTGATCGGGGTCTTGCCCGGTATCGGCGCCACCGCGACCATCGCCATGCTGCTGCCCATCACCTTTCAGCTCGAGCCTGTCAGTTCGCTGATCATGCTGGCAGGCATCTATTACGGGGCACAATATGGGGGCTCGACCACCGCCATCCTGATCAACATGCCCGGTGAAAGCTCGTCTGCGGTCACTGCAATCGACGGCTATCAGATGGCACGCAAGGGGCGCGCCGGCACGGCCCTGGCCACCGCGGCGCTTGGGTCGTTCTTTGCGGGCACGGTGGCCACGTTCCTGGTCGCGATCTTTGCGCCGCCTCTGACCGAAGTTGCTCTGAGGTTCGGGGCGGCCGAATATTTCAGCCTGATGGTGCTGGGCCTCGTCATGTCGGTGGCGCTGGCGCATGGCTCGGTGCTGAAGGCGCTGGCCATGGTTGTGCTGGGGCTGCTGCTGGGCATGGTGGGCACCGACATCTACACCGGCGCGCCACGGTTTACCCTGGGAATGACGCAATTCGCTGACGGGCTGAATTTTGTCGCATTGGCAGTGGGCGTTTTCGGCATCGCAGAGATCCTGCGCAATCTGGAAAACGAACATGACCGCGAGGTCATGACCCGCAACATCACCCGACTGTTCCCGAACAGGGAAGAATTTCGCGAAATGGTCGGCCCGGTCCTGCGCGGCACAGGCATCGGCTCGATCCTCGGCATCCTGCCGGGTGGAGGCGCAATCCTTGCCAGCTTTGCCAGCTACACCATTGAAAAGAAACTGTCGTCCCGCCCGGAAGAGTTTGGCAAAGGTGCCCTTGCAGGTGTGGCCGGGCCGGAATCGGCCAATAATGCCGGCGCCCAGACCAGCTTCATCCCGCTGCTGACCCTGGGAATACCCGCCAATCCGGTCATGGCGCTGATGATCGGTGCGATGATCATTCAGGGCATCGTGCCGGGGCCGAATGTGGTCAGTGAACAGCCCACGCTGTTCTGGGGCATCATTGCCAGCATGTGGATCGGCAATCTGATGCTGGTGGTGCTGAACCTGCCGCTGATCGGTTTGTGGGTCAAGCTGCTGACCGTTCCCTATTATGTGCTGTTCCCGATCATCATGGCCATGTGTTCGATCGGGGTCTATTCCGTCGCCTCGAATACCTATGATCTTTACGCGGTCGCATTCTTCGGGCTGCTGGGATACGTCCTGTCCAAGCTGCGCTGCGAGCCGGCCCCGTTGCTGCTGGGGTTTGTTCTGGGCCCCTTGCTGGAAGAAAACCTGCGCCGCGCCATGATCCTGTCGCGTGGCGATCCCAGCACGTTTGTCACCCGCCCGATCAGCGCCGGTCTGCTTTTACTGGCGCTTGCGGTGCTGGTGCTGGTCTTTACGCCGCAAATCCGTCGTCGTCGGAATGAAGTTTTCACCGAAAGTGACGCATGAAAAAGGAAAAATCATGAACATCAAACTTGTGCGACGCCTGCTGCTGGGGGTGGCAATGGCCTTGGGCCTGGCCGGAACCGCACGGGCCGAATATCCCGAACGCCAGATCACCCTGGTCATTCCCTTTGCCGCCGGTGGCTCGACAGACGTGGTGGGGCGTATCGTTGCCGAACGGATGAGCCGCGAACTGGGCCAACAGATTGTGGTGCAGAACGTCGGTGGCGCCGGCGGCAGCCTGGGCGCGCAACAGGTGGCCAAGGCTGATGCGGATGGGTATACGATCCTGATGGGGACGGTGGCAACTCATGCACTCAATCCCTTGATCCTGAAGCAAAAACCATATGACCCGATCGCCGATTTCTCGCCGGTTTCGCTGTTGGTGATGGTGCCGAACGTGCTTGCCGTCAATCCGGAACTGCCCGTGAGAAGCGTGCAGGAACTGATCGATCTGGCCAGGAAGGATCCGGCTGCGCTGGCCTATGCCTCGTCGGGCAACGGCACGCCCTTGCATCTTTCGGGCGAACTGTTCAAGTCGATGGCAGGCGTCGACATCACGCATATCCCCTACAAGGGTTCGGGGCCGGCATTGACCGATGTTCTGGGAAATCAGGTTCCGATCATCTTCGACAACCTGCCCTCGGCATCTGGGCATATCGCTTCGGGCAAGCTGCGCGCCCTGGGCGTGACAACGGCAGAACGTGCCACCAGCTTCCCCGACATTCCGGCCATTGCAGAGACGCTTCCGGGATACGAAACCTATACCTGGAACGCCTTGTTCGCACCTGCCGGCACCCCGCCCGAAGTCGTTGCGCGTCTGGCCCAGGCCGCGCAGGCCAGCATGGCTGACCCTGCGGTCGCACAGCGCATGGCCGAGTTTTCCGCCAGCATCATCGCGTCCTCTCCAGAAGAGTTGGGGCGCCATGTTGCGGCAGAAATGGAAAAGTGGCAGCCCGTGGTGACCGAAGCCAACGTCACCCTTGATTGATCACCTCTCCGGTGCCGGCTGCGGCGCCGGGGTCATGTCTGCGCGTCAGTGTTCCTTTCACGTGACAGCAATTCCCGTTTGCGGGCTATCCCCCAGCGATAGCCTGCCAACCCCCCGTCCTGCCGCACGACGCGGTGGCAGGGAATGGCGACGGCCAATGCATTTGCGCCGCACGCCTGCGCCACCGCGCGCGAGGCACTGGGCGCGCCGATGCGATGCGCCAGTTCGGCATAGCTGACAGTCGTGCCTGGCGGTATTTCGGACAGCGCCTGCCACACCCGGCGTTGAAAGGCGGTGCCGCGAATGTCCAGCGGAAGTGACTGGGCCTGATCGGGTCGTTCGACCAGTGCCACCACCTGAGCCACCAGCTTCTCGAAGCCGGTGTCGCCGCCGATCATCTCGGCTTTCGGGAAACGGTCCTGCAATTCGCGCAGCAGGCTGTCGGCATCGTCCCCCAGAAGGATGGCACAGATGCCGCGGTCGCTGCGCGCAACAAGCACCTCGCCCAAGGAACTTGTCCCCAGCGCGAAGCGGATGCGGCTGCCCTGTCCGCCGCGTCGCCATTGCTGCGGCGACATGCCCAGTGCCTGATCGGCCCGCTCGTAAAAGCGGCTGGTCGAACTGAAACCGGCCTGTTGAATGGCGCTTGTCACGTTGGGTTGACTGTGCAGACCTTCGCGCAGGCGTTGATCGCGTCGCGCCAGCGCCCATTGCCGCGGGGTCAGCCCTGTCAAGCGCCTGAATTCGCGCTGCAGATGCGAAGGGCTTAGCCCGATATATGCGGCAAGCTGGGGAAGTTGCGGAATCTCCTCGGCAGTCTCCAACATGCGGCAGGCGGCGGCGATCATCTCGGCCATGTGCTCGCGCGGGGCCTGGCCATGGGGATGGCAGCGCCGGCAGGGACGAAAGCCTGCTGCCTCGGCCGCCGCAGCATCGGAATAAAAGCCGACATTCGCCGGATTGGGCCGCCGCGACGGGCATGTGGGGCGGCAATAGACCCCCGTGCTGCGCACCGAATAGACGAATTGTCCGTCGGCGGCCGGATCACGTTGCAGCACGCTGGTCCACCGGGGATCGGTCAAGGTCGAGGTCATCGGCATCCTGCGCTCCTGTTCGGGGGGTTCAGGTTAGCACAGGCTGATCCGGCAAACACTCCGCCGTCAGCTTTCAAATTCTGACGAGCGCCGAGATATAATCATCAATTATATCCGTGCCTTGTTTAGGATTCACTAGAAGTTTTCAAGGAAGCATCCATCAGCAGCGGCTGCCGCTCGCCTTGCGCAAACCGGCGCAGCACCGCGGGATAAAGCCGATGTTCCTGCTGCAGCACGCGCGCGGCCAAGGTCTCGGCGGTGTCGCCGGGCATGATTGGCACCCGCACCTGACCCAGAATCGGGCCGGCGTCGAGTTCCGGCGTCACCAGATGCACCGTGGCACCCGCTTCGGCATCGCCGGCATCGATCGCGCGCTGATGAGTGTGCAGGCCAGGATACTTGGGCAACAGCGAGGGATGGATGTTCAGCATCCGGCCCGAAAATTGCTGCACGAAGGCGGGCGTCAGGATGCGCATGAACCCGGCAAGACACAGGATGTCGGGCCGCGCCGCCAGCAACGGTTGCAGCAAGGCCGCCTCGAAGGCGGCGCGGTCGCCGCGAAAGCCGCGGTGGTCGACGGCAAAGGTCGGCACACCCAGCGCCGCCGCCCGCGCCAAGCCCTGCGCCTGCGGATCGTTCGAGCCGACGATGACAGCCCGTGCCGGATGGTCGCCAGTCATCGATTCGACCAGCTTGACCATGTTCGAGCCGCCGCCCGAAATCAGGATGGCGACGCGTTTCACCGCAGCTTGCCGCTGTAACGCACACCCTGCCCCGGCACGACATGGCCAAGGCGATGGACCCTCTCGCCCTGGGCCGACAGCAGCCCGGCCAGCGCCTCGGCCCGATCCGCCGCCACCACCAGGATCATGCCGATGCCGCTGTTGAAGGTCTTGAGCATTTCCGCCTCGGCGATACCGCCGGCCTCGGCCAGCCAGTCGAACACCGGCGGCAGGTTGAAGCTGTCCAGATCGACCTCGGCGCCCAGTCCCGGGGGCAGCACGCGCGGCAGGTTTTCGGTGATGCCGCCGCCCGTGATATGGGCTGCGGCATGCACGCCGCCGGCGCGGATCGCCGCCAGCACCGGCCGCACATATAGTCGCGTCGGCACCAGCAGCGCCTGCCCCAGGGTGCCGGTGGCAAAGGGCGCCGGCGAATCCCAGTCCAGACCGGCATGTTCGGCCACCTTCCGCACCAGCGAAAAGCCGTTGGAATGCACCCCATCCGAGCCCAGCCCCAGCAGCACATCGCCATCGCTCACCCCGGCGGGCAAGGCGGCGCCCCGTTCCATGGCACCGACGGCAAAGCCCGCCAGGTCGAAGTCGCCACGGGCATACATGCCGGGCATTTCGGCGGTTTCCCCGCCGATCAGCGCGCAACCCGACCGCCGGCAACCTTCGGCGATGCTATTGATGACGCGCGCCGCCTCGTCCACCGACAGCTTGCCGGTGGCGAAATAATCCAGGAAGAACAGAGGCTCTGCCCCCTGGCACACCAGGTCGTTGACGCACATGGCCACCAGGTCGATGCCCAGACCGTCCAGCTCGCCGGTGTCGATGCCGATACGCAGCTTGGTGCCGACACCATCGGTCGCGGCGACCAGGATCGGATCGGCAAATCCGGCCGCGCGCGGGTCGAACAGGGCGCCGAACCCGCCCAGACCGTCCATGACCCCCTTGCGCTGCGTGGCTGCCGCCGCCGGCTTGATGCGTTCAACCAGCGCATTGCCGGCGTCGATATCCACCCCGGCCTGGGCATAGGAAAGGCCGCTGTTGCGCTCGGTCATCTCAGGATCCCCCTTGCTTTGCCGACCCGATAGCGCAGCCTTGGTCCGCAGGCAATGCGGGGAAACGCGCGCGCGCCGATTCCGGTCCCGGTCCGCGTTTCAGGAAAAGGAATGCCCGGAGACGGCTGCCTCCGTCTCCGGGCTACCGGATCGTCAGTCACCCAGGTCAGACTGGATCCAGTATCTCTTGCGAAAGCCGCGGGCACATTCCACCTCGACGGCCTGGCGCGCGATCGGGCGGGCGGTATTGGCGCGCAGCCCGTAACCGATCTGGGTCGAGCCGGGCAGAACCTTCTGCCGCAGCGGCGCTGCGCCTCGGGCGGCCAGTTCGCGCATCAGCATCGCCGTCTGCTGCGCCAGCATCATGTTGACGGCCTGATCAGGTTCAGGTGCGACCCGCGCCTCACGGCCATGTCCGTCCAGGCGGCTGGCAACGCCCCGCAACTTGCATTCGATGCGGACAAGCCGACCGTCAGGACGCAGCACCACGCGCAACCAGCCGGCATCCTCGGCCAAAAAGGCCACCCCTTCGACCGCCTGCCGAAAGCTGACAACGATTTCATCAAGTTGCGGCTGCGCGGGGGTGCAGCTGTCATAGCGGCGCCCGCAGGCCGACAGGGAGAGATGAATCCCATCGAACAGCAGGGCGTGTTCTCCCGGCAGGAAACCGAAACTGCGCAGCGCCGCGCGCGCCTGCGCGACCAGTGCCCGACGCTTGAGCCCCATACCCGCGACGCTGGGACGGGGCGGGCGCAGCATTTCCAGCAGGATGCGCCCATCGGCCTGGCGCTGCAGGCGCAGATCGTCGCGGCGCAGATGCAAGGTGCCCTCTGCGGACAAGGCGCCCGGCGCGATATCCAGCCGCTGCATGACCTGCCGGATCAATGCCAGATCCTGTCTGGCTGGCCGCAGCCGCAGCGCCGGCATTGCGGTCGCGGATGGCACTGGGGCCGGGGCGCGCAATTCGCTGGCCATCGGTTGCAGCCAGCGCCAGGCCCACCATTCTGCGCGCGCGCGTCCGGCGTGAAAGCGCCTTTCGTGAAACAGGGCGTCGCGCGCTGCTTCAGGCGTGTCGCCGCAGGCAAGAACGGCCGGTGTCTGTGCCGCCGCGACTTCGGCCGCGCCGTCCAACCACGCCTGCGAAAACGATTTCCCAAGGCCCAGATGGCGCCAGAAGCCGGCGCCATAGCCGGGACTGTCCCATGCGGTGCCGTCAAGACCGAACATCATCCGCAACCCGTCGATTGCGGTGGACCACGCGTGGCGCGGATCGCGCCCACCGCTGACCGCAACCGATTCGCTGGCCGCCCAGAACAGATAGCGCAGCGATTTCCCTCCCAGCCGCATCCGATGCGATGCGATGCTGGCATCGGGCACCGGTCCTTGCCCGCCCAAAGGCACGATGAACTCGCCTTCGCCTGTCATGCGCCCATGACCGGCATGATAGAACAGGCGCACCGAGTCCATGTCGGAAGCTATGCGCTCGGCTGGGGCGATCCGGTCGTAGATCCAGGCGCGGACATTGGCATCCTGACGCCAGAAATCTGCCGATGCATGGGCGTCAAGACCGTCAAGAAAAGCGCCGGCATCGGCGTGGGCTGCATGCAGCGGACCCGCTGCGCGATAGGATTGCAAGCTGCTGGCACCGGCGATGCCCGAGATCGGCTCGCCTTCGATCAGGGGCAGCCCTTCGGGCCAGTCTTGCGCCATGTCCGCATCGGGACTGTCGGCACGGCACAGGGTCAGGTCTTGCATCGGGCGGCTCCTTGCTGCTGGCGCGGGCGGGGCTGCCGCCGACCAGAACTGGCCATACCCTAGGCTAACGGCTGTGAATTGGGCGTGAATCGCCTATTCATGCCAGGCGGAATCCGGCGCCATGCCAAAGGACAGCTCTTTTGCCGCATCGATGACCGCATCCGCGATAGCGACCAGCCGCGCATCATGCATCCGCAATGTCGGCCCCGAGACGGATATCCCTGCGGCTGCCTCGCCCGCAAGATCGAAGATCGGCGCCGCGATGCAGCGCATGCCGGGGGTTCGTTCCTCGTTGTCCAGCGAATAGCCGCGCGCCCTGATCTCGGCCAGATCCTGCATGAGGGCCTGGGGATCGACCAATGTCATCTCGGTAAACCGTTCCAGTTTCATTTCGGCAATCATGCGCTTCAGCGCCGTCGGATTGGCATGTGCCAGCAGCGCCTTGCCGATCCCCGAAGCGTGCAGGGCCGACCGCGTTCCCGGCGGGAAAAAGGCGCGAATCGTTTCATGGGTTTCGGCCTGGCTCAGGAACAGGACCGCGTCGCCGTTCAGTATGCCCAGATTTGCGGTTTCCCCCGTCACCTCCATCAGCCGGCGCAAGACCGGTCGGGCACGTTCGACTAGGCCCGAACGCCGCATGAAGGCGGACCCATGGCGAAAGGCGGTTGGGCCGATATGCCATGCCTGGGTCAGCGGATCGCTTTCTGTCACGCCGCGCGTCGCCAGCGTGACCAGCACCCTGTGCACGGTCGAGGGAGCCATTTCCAGCCGTTGGGCAATTTCGGTCAGGGTCAGGCCGTTGGCGCCCGCAATCAGATCGAGGATGTCCAACGCCCGGTCCAGCGCCCGAATGCCGCCGGTATCCTCGTTTCCGATAGTGCTGACACGACCGCGCGGCCGGCCTCGCTTTCTGGTTTCAGCTGACATTCAATTATTCCTTTCGATTGCATCTAACTGAAGTTGAAAATCCAGATGGCATGACGGAAAACTTCATCTTATTGATTTTGTTGTATTGTTTGCTATTTTTCCGCGATTGCGAAATTGTTTTCAGAAAAATTGCGTGATTGCGGGGGTGGGCGTAGGGTGGTTTTCAAGCAGGAGGTATTGCCATGACCAGTCAGAACCCGATCTTCATTCCCGGCCCGACCAACATCCCCGAGGAGATGCGCAAGGCCGTCGACATTCCGACGATCGACCATCGCTCGCCGGTGTTCGGGCGCATGCTGCATCCGGCGCTGGAAGGCGTCAAGAAAGTGCTCAAGACCGAGCGCGCGCAGGTGTTCGTGTTCCCCTCGACCGGGACCGGCGGCTGGGAGACCGCGATCACCAACACGCTGTCGCCGGGCGACAAGGTGCTGGCGGCGCGCAATGGCATGTTCAGCCACCGCTGGATCGACATGTGCCAGCGCCACCGCCTGGATGTGACCTTCGTCGAGACGCCCTGGGGCGAAGGCGTTCCCGCCGACCGTTTCGAGGAGATCCTGACCGCCGACAAGGGCCACGAGATCAAGGTGGTTCTGGCCACGCATAACGAGACCGCGACCGGCGTCAAATCCGACATCGCCGCCGTGCGCCGCGCGCTGGACGCGGCCGGGCACCCGGCGCTGCTTTATGTCGATGGCGTCAGCTCGATCGGGTCGATGGACTTCCGCATGGACGAATGGGGCGTCGACATCGCCGTCACCGGTTCGCAAAAGGGCTTCATGCTGCCCCCGGGCCTGGCCATCGTCGGCTTCTCGCCCAAGGCCATGGAGCAGGTCGAAAGCGCGACACTGCCGCGCACCTTCTTCGACATCCGCGACATGGCCAGCGGCTATGCCCGCAACGGCTATCCCTATACGCCGCCGGTCGGGCTGATCAACGGGCTGAACGCGGCCTGCGAGCGGCTGCTGAGCGAGGGGCTGGAGAATGTCTTTGCCCGCCACCACCGCATCGCCGGCGGCGTGCGCGCCGCGGTCGAGGCCTGGGGCCTGAAGCTGTGTGCGCTGCGCCCCGAGCTTTATTCCGACAGCGTCAGCGCCATCCGCGTGCCCGAGGGGTTCGACGCCAACCGCATTGTCGCCCATGCGCTGGAAACCTATGACATGGCCTTTGGCACCGGCCTGGGCGAGGTCGCGGGCAAGGTGTTCCGCATCGGCCACCTGGGCAGCCTGACCGATGCCATGGCGCTGTCGGGCATCGCCACCGCCGAGATGGTGATGGCCGATCTGGGCCTGCCGGTGCGGCTGGGGTCGGGCGTTGCCGCCGCCCAGGAACATTACCGCCAGTCCACCGCCACCGCGCAACGGAAAGCCGCCTGAGATGTCGGACGCCATGTATATCCCCACCTACGAGGACATGCTGGCCGCGCATGAGCGCATCAAGCCGCATATCCGCCGCACGCCGGTGCGGGTCTCGGACTATCTGAACGATCTGGCCGGGGCGCAGCTGTTCTTCAAATGCGAGAACTTCCAGGAGCCGGGGGCCTTCAAGGTCCGCGGCGCCACCAATGCGGTCTTCGGCCTGGACGAGGCGCAGGCCGCCAAGGGCGTGGCCACCCATTCCTCGGGCAACCATGCCTCGTGCCTGAGCTATGCGGCCATGCGCCGCGGCATCCCCTGCAACGTGGTGATGCCGCGCACCGCGCCGCAGGCGAAAAAGGACACCGTGCGCCGCTATGGCGGGGTCATCACCGAATGCGAGCCCTCGACCAGCTCGCGCGAGGCGACCTTTGCCGAGGTGCAGGCCCGCACCGGCGGCGACTTCGTGCATCCCTACAACGACCCGCGGGTGATCGCGGGCCAGGGCACCTGCGCGCGCGAGTTCATGGAACAGACCGATGGGCTCGACATGGTGGTGGCGCCGATCGGCGGCGGCGGCATGATCTCGGGCACCTGCCTGACGCTGGCGACGCTGGCGCCCGAAACCAGGGTCATCGCGGCCGAACCCGAACAGGCCGATGACGCCTATCGCAGCTTCAAGGCCGGCCACATCATCGCCGACGACGCACCCAGGACCATCGCCGACGGGCTGCTGGTGCCGCTCAAGGATCTGACCTGGCACTTCGTGTCGAACCATGTCTCGGAAATCTACACCGCCTCGGAGCAGGAAATCATCGACGCGATGAAGCTGGCCTGGAAGCATCTGCGCGTGGTTCTGGAACCTTCCAGCGCCGTGCCGCTGGCCACCATCCTGAAAAACCCCGAAGCCTTCGCCGGCAAGCGCGTCGGCGTCATCGTCACCGGCGGCAATGTCGATCTCGACAAGCTGCCCTGGAACTGAGGAGCATCCCATGAACGCGAAGACGGATTTTGCCGGCTACGAGGTCGGCTATGACATCCCCGCCCTGCCGGGCATGGATGAAAAGGATATCCAGACGCCCTGCCTGATCCTCGACCTGGACGCGCTGGAACGCAACATCAAGAAGATGGGCGACTACGCCAGGGCGCACGGGATGCGCCACCGCAGCCACGGCAAGATGCACAAGTCGGTCGACGTGCAGAAGCTGCAGGAAAGCCTGGGCGGCGCCGTCGGCGTCTGCTGCCAGAAGGTCAGCGAGGCCGAGGTCTTTGCCCGCGGCGGCATCAAGGACGTGCTGGTCACCAACGAGGTGCGCGACCCGGCCAAGATCGACCGCCTGGCCCGCCTGCCCAAGACCGGCGCCACGGTGACGGTCTGCGTCGATGACCTGGCCAATATCGCCGAACTCTCGGCCGCCGCGGTCAAGCACGGCACCGAGCTGGGCATCTTCGTCGAGATCGATTGCGGCGCCGGGCGCTGCGGGGTCAAGACCGCCGATGCCGTGGTCGAGATCGCCCAGGCCGCCGCGGCCGCGCCGAACCTGACCTTCAAGGGCATCCAGGCCTATCAGGGCGCGATGCAGCACATGGACAGCTATGCCGACCGCAAGGCCAAGCTGGACGCCGCCATCGCCCAGGTCAAGGAAGCCGTGGACGCGCTGGAGGCGGTGGGGCTGAAGCCCGAATTCGTCTCGGGCGGCGGCACCGGTTCCTATTACTTCGAATCGGCCTCGGGGGTCTACAACGAGCTGCAGTGCGGTTCCTATGCCTTCATGGATGCCGATTACGGCCGCATCCTGGACCAGGACGGCAAGCGCATCGACCAGGGCGAATGGGAAAACGCGCTGTTCATCCTGACCTCGGTCATGTCGCATGCCAAGCCGCATCTGGCGGTGGTCGATGCCGGTCTGAAGGCGCAGTCGGTCGACAGCGGCCTGCCCTTCGTCTACGGCCGCGACGATGTGAAATACATCAAGTGCAGCGACGAACACGGCGTGGTCGAGGATCCGAACGGCGTGCTGAAGGTCAATGACAAGCTGCGGCTGGTGCCGGGCCATTGCGACCCGACCTGCAACGTCCATGACTGGTATGTGGGCGTGCGCGGCGGCAAGGTCGAGACCGTCTGGCCGGTGTCGGCGCGCGGGAAAGCCTACTGATGTATGTCGTTGCCGAAAGCGAGATCGCGGGTCTGATGACCCCCGAGGCGGCCTTCGAGGCGATCGAGGCGGTCTTCGCCTCGATGGCCCGGCGCAAGGCCTGGAACTTTCCCGTGGTGCGCGAGGCCATCGGCCATGAGGACGCGCTCTATGGCTTCAAGGGCGGCTTCGACGCGGCCGGGCTGGTGCTGGGGCTGAAGGCCGGCGGCTACTGGCCCAACAACCAGAAGCACGGGCTGATCAACCACCAGTCCACCGTGTTCCTGTTCGACCCCGATACCGGGCGGGTGCGGGCGGCGATCGGCGGCAACCTGCTGACCGCGCTGCGCACCGCCGCCGCCGCGGCGGTGTCGATCAGGTATCTGGCGCCCAGGGGCGCGCGGGTGCTGGGCATGATCGGCGCCGGCCACCAGTCGGCCTTCCAGATGCGCGCCGCCGCCGCGGTGCATGACTTCGACAGGGTCCTGGGCTGGAACCCGCATCCCGAGATGCTGGGCCGGCTGGCCGAGACCGCCGCCGATCTGGGCCTGCCCTTCGAGGCGGTCGACCTGCCCCGGCTGGGCGCCGAGGCGGATGTGATCATCTCGATCACCTCGTCCTTCTCGGCCCTGCTGATGGACGGCCATGTCCAGGGCCCGACCCATATCGCCGCCATGGGCACCGACACCCGCGGCAAGCAGGAACTGGATCCGGCGCTGCTGGCGCGCGCCCGCGTCTTCACCGACGAGCTCGCCCAGGCGATCAGCATCGGCGAATGCCAGCATGCCATCGACCAGGGCCTGATCGCCCAGGACCAGATCCGCGAACTGGGCGCCGTCGTCGCCGGCATCGACCCCGGCCGCGAAAACGCCGAACTCACCATCTTCGACGGCACCGGCGTCGGCCTGCAAGACCTCGCCGTCGCATCCAGAACACTCGAAATCGCAATCCAGAAGGGAGTAGCGCAAAAGGTCAATATCTGACCAATGGCGTTGCTCGCGTCCTTGAACAGGGAGGTATGGGACGTATGCAAGCAATCGAAACCAATCCGGGCTTCGACCCGGTCGAGGAGCGCATCGCCGCCCCTCGACTGTTGGCTCTGGGCCTGCAACATGTGCTGGTCATGTATGCCGGCGCCATTGCGGTGCCGCTCATCGTCGGGCGCGCCCTGCAGCTCAGTCCGCAGGATGTCGCGTTCCTGATCTCGGCCGACCTGTTCGTGTGTGGCGTGGTCACCATCATCCAGTCCTTTGGGGCCACACAGTGGTTCGGGATCCGTTTGCCGGTCATGATGGGCGTGACCTTTGCGGCGGTCGGACCGATGGTGGCCATCGCCCAGTCCTATCCCGGGCAGGAAGGCGCAAGAATGATGTTCGGGGCCATCATGGCCGCAGGCATCATTGCGATCTTCCTGGCACCGGTGGTGGGGCGCATGCTGCGCTTCTTTCCCAGCGTGGTCACGGGAACGGTGATCCTGGTCATCGGTATCAGCCTGATGCCGGTCGGGATCAACTGGATCTTCGGCCTGCAGGTCGGCCCGACGGCGCCGAAACTGATTGATCCGGCGCACAAGGCCTGGCTGGATGCCGCGATCACTGCCGGTGGCGTGCCCGAGGGGCTGAAACTGGCGCCGACGGTCAAGAACCCCGAATATGCCTCGTTGTCGCGCATCCTGATCGGGGTGGTGGTGCTGGGCTCGATCCTGCTGATCGCGCGTTATGCCAAGGGCTTCATTGCCAATATCGCGGTGCTGATGGGCATCCTGATCGGGGGCGTTCTGGCTGCCGCCCTGGGGCTGATGCATTTTGGCGACGTGGCCGGGGCGGCCTGGTTTGCGCCGATCGCGCCGCTGCATTTCGGCATGCCGATCTTTGACCCGATCATGATTCTGACCATGGTTCTGGTAATGATGGTGATCATGATCGAATCGACCGGGATGTTTCTGGCGCTCAGCGACCTGTGTGGCCGCCGCCTGACGCCGAAGGCGCTGACCGCCGGCCTGCGGGTCGATGGTCTGGGCACGGCGATCGGCGGGCTGTTCAACACCTTCCCCTATACTTCGTTTTCGCAGAACGTGGGGCTGGTCGGCGTCACCGGGGTGCGCTCGCGCTTTGTCTGCGTGGCCGGCGGGGCCATCATGATCGTGCTGGGCCTGATCCCGAAAATGGCCGTGCTGGTCGAATCGCTGCCGACCACGGTTCTGGGCGGCGCCGGTCTGGTCATGTTCGGCATGGTCGCCGCAACCGGCATCCGCATCCTGTCGACGGTGGACTTCAAGGGCAATCGCCACAATCTGTTCATCGTTGCCGTGTCGCTGGGCCTGGGGATGATCCCGATGATCGCGCCCGACTTCAACCAGTGGCTGCCCCATTCGATCCATACGCTGATCCATTCGGGCATCCTGCTGGCCGCGGTCGCTGCGGTTCTGCTGAACTGGTTCTTCAACGGCGCGCCGAAAGTCTCCGACGAGGAACTGGCCGCCGCCGCCCACGCCGCCGAGGCGCATTGATGTCGCGCCGCCTGCTGATCCGCGAGGCCGAGGTGGTGGTAACCATGGACGGCGCGCGGCGCGAAATCGCAGGCGGCGATGTCCTGATCGACGGCGGAGTGATCTCTGCCGTCGGTGTCGGCCTGTCCGCCGAGGGCGCCGAGATCGTCGAGGCCCGCGGCTGCGTGGTGACGCCGGGGCTGGTCAACACCCATCACCACCTGTTTCAGACCCTGACCCGCGCCGTGCCGGCCGCCCAGGACGCGGCGCTGTTCGGCTGGCTGCGGACGCTGTATCCGATCTGGGCCCGCATGGGGCCGCAGGACATCCGCCTGTCGACACAGATCGGCCTGGCCGAGCTGGCGTTGTCGGGCTGCACCTGTTCTTCGGATCATCTTTACCTGTTCCCGAACGGCGCCCGGCTGGACGACAGCATCGAGGCCGCGGCCGAGGTCGGTATCCGCTTCACCGCCACCCGCGGCGCCATGTCGATCGGCGAAAGCCGCGGTGGCCTGCCCCCGGATTCCCTGGTCGAGGACGAGGCCGCGATCCTGCGCGACAGCGAACGGGTGATCGACGCCTTTCATGACCCGAACCCCGGCGCCATGGTGCAGGTCGGGCTGGCCCCCTGTTCGCCGTTTTCGGTCAGCCGCGAACTGATGCGCGATGCCGCGATCCTGGCCCGGGACAAGGGGGTGCGGTTGCATACCCACCTGGCCGAGAATGACGAGGACATCGCCTATTCGCTCGAGAATTTCGGCATGTTGCCTGGCGATTATGCCGAAAGCCTGGGCTGGACGGGGCCGGACGTCTGGCATGCCCATTGCGTGAAACTGTCCGGCGCCGAAATCGACCTGTTTGCGCGCAGCGGAACCGGCGTGGCGCATTGTCCCTGTTCCAACGCAAGGCTCGCCTCGGGGATCGCGCCGGTGCGGCAGATGCGCGATGCCGGCGTGCCGGTCGGGCTGGGCGTGGACGGATCGGCCTCGAACGATTGCAGCCATCTTGGGCTCGAGGCGCGACAGGCGATGCTGGTCGCGCGGCTGCGCGACGGGCCCGCCGCCCTGGGCGCGCGCGAGGCGCTGGAAATCGCCACCCTGGGCGGTGCCCGCGTGCTGGGCCGCGACGATATCGGCGCGCTGATCCCCGGCAAGCGGGCCGATCTGGTGCTGTGGGATCTGGCCGAGCTGCCAGCCGCCGGTGCATGGGATCCGGTCGCGGCACTGGTATTCTGCGCGCCAATCCGGCCGCGTGCCGTTTATGTCGAAGGGCGCGCCATCGTGCAGGACCATCGCCTGTTGACACTCGACACCCATGGCCTGGCCCTTGCAGCCGACAAGGCCCTGACCCGATTGATGAACTGACAAGAAAGGAAAGCACCATGCCCGGTTATCTGACCACCCATGTTCTGGACACCGCCAACGGCACCCCCGCTCAAGGCATGAAGATCGAACTGTATCGGCTGGACGGGGGCGAACGCCGTCTGCTTGCCGAAACGGTCACCAACCATGACGGACGCACGGACAAGCACATCCTGCCGGAATCGGAATTCGCCACCGGCGAATACGAACTTCTGTTCCACGTGGGCGCCTGGCTGGACGGTCAGGGCCATCAGGCGGCCAAGCCGCGCTTTCTCGATGTCGTCCCATTGCGATTTGGCATGTCTGAACAGGACCATTACCATGTCCCGTTGCTGATCTCGCCCTATGGCTTTTCCACCTATCGGGGCAGCTGAAGCCGAGGAAAGGCTTGCAAAACCTGTGTTCCTGCGCAGGATAGAGGGGGCTCGCCCCCTCTTTTTCATTCTGGTTCCATCACGCGCTGGTAAAGGATTTTCAACCTGCCGTTAAGACAGCAAGGGCGAATGCGTGAATACTCGCAAGTCGCGTCACGCGGTAGTTTTGTCCCAGCTAGATAGGAGTCCACTATGTCCGATTTCGCCGTCATCTGGGACTGGCTTGCGTTCGCCATTCGCTGGACGCATGTCATCACCGCAATCGCCTGGATCGGTTCCTCGTTCTATTTCGTCGCGCTCGACCTGGGTCTGCGCAAGAGCCCCAACCTGCCCGAAGGCGCCTATGGCGAGGAATGGCAGGTTCATGGCGGCGGTTTCTACCACATCCAGAAGTATCTGGTGGCACCGGCACAGATGCCGGAACACCTGATCTGGTTCAAATGGGAAAGCTATGCCACCTGGCTGTCGGGCGCGGCACTGCTGATGGTCACCTATTGGGTGGGATCGGAGCTGTTCCTGATCGATCCGGCCAAGATGGAGCTGGCCCCCTGGCAGGCGATCCTGATTTCCGCCGGTTCGCTGTCGATCGGCTGGCTGGTCTATGACAACCTGTGCAAATCCAAGCTGGGCGAGACCCCGACGCTGCTGATGCTGCTGTTGTTCGTGCTGCTGCTGATCATGGGTTGGGCCTATAACCAGGTGTTCACCGGCCGCGCCACCATGCTGCACCTGGGGGCTTTTACCGCGACCATCATGACCGCGAACGTGTTCCTGGTGATCATGCCCAACCAGCGCATCGTGGTTGCCGATCTGAAGGCGGGGCGCAAGCCGGATCCGAAATATGGCCGCATCGCCAAGCTGCGTTCGACCCACAACAACTACCTGACCTTGCCGGTCGTGTTCCTGATGTTGTCGAACCACTATCCGCTGGCCTTTGCCTCGGAATACAACTGGCTGATCGCCGGTCTGATCTTCCTGATGGGCGTCACCATCCGCCACTTCTTCAACACCATGCACGCCGGCGGCGGCATGCAGTGGTGGACCTGGGCGGTGACCACCGTGCTGTTCATCATCGTGATGTGGCTGTCCACGGCCCCGATGCTGCGCCAGAGCGTCGAAGAATCCGAGGCGCGCGTCCTGACCCCCACCCAGCAGGCGATGATCGAATCGCCCGGTTGGGAAGAAGCCTCTGCAGCGGTCCTCGGCCGCTGCAGCATGTGCCATGCCCGCGAGCCGGGCTATGAAGGCATCCACACCGCGCCCAAGGGCATCCTGCTGGAAACCCCCGACGATATCACGCGCGCTGCCCGTGAAATCTATCTGCAAGCCGGCATCACCGATGCGATGCCGCCGGCAAACGTCAGCTACATGGAGCCGCAGGAACGTCAGGCAATCATCGACTGGTATCGCGGCCTGCCCAAGACCTTTGCAATGAACTGAGCCGACAGGTCAGGTTCTCCGCATCGATTTCTGCGCAGCGTCCCCGGCGCTGCGATTTTTTTGTCCGCGTTCCTGGACTGCGCGCGCCTTGTCGTCCAGCCGATCTGGTCTTGACGCCCTCGGGCCACCGGGATACTACGCCCGCCGAGGCCCCAATAGCTCAGTTGGTAGAGCACCTGTTTCGTAAATAGGTGGTCGGCGGTTCGAGTCCGTCTTGGGGCACCACAATCCTCTGAAAAGATGATGTTTCGCAAGATCGCGCTTGCTGGCGCAGGCCGCGCTCCGTCGAAATCGCGGCCTGTCCAAGGTTCTGCGAAATGCGGTCAGAACACCACCACCGAACGGATCGATTCGCCGCGGTGCATCAGGTCGAACCCCTTGTTGATCTCGTCCAGCGTCAGGGTGTGCGTGATCATCGGGTCGATCTCGATCTTGCCGTTCATGTACCAGTCGACAATCCGGGGAACATCGGTGCGTCCGCGTGCACCGCCGAAGGCTGTGCCTTTCCATACGCGCCCCGTCACCAGCTGAAAGGGCCGGGTCTGGATTTCGGCCCCAGCCGGCGCCACTCCGATAACGACCGAGACACCCCAGCCGCGATGCGTGCATTCCAGCGCATCCCGCATCACCTTGACGTTGCCCGTGCAGTCGAAACTGTAGTCGGCACCCCCGATCTGATCGAAGGGCGTCTTGGTCATGTCGACAAGATGCTGGACCAGCGACCCCTGGATTTCCTGCGGGTTGACGAAATGGGTCATGCCGAAACGCTCGCCCCAGGCGCGCTTGTCATTGTTCAGATCGACGCCGATGATCATGTCGGCGCCTGCGAGCTTCAGGCCCTGGATGACGTTCAGCCCGATGCCCCCCAATCCGAACACCACCGCCTTGGCGCCGGTTTCAACCTTGGCGGTATTCAGCACAGCACCGATGCCCGTGGTTACACCGCAACCGATGTAGCAGATCTTGTCGAAAGGCGCTTCGGGATCCACCTTGGCCAGCGCGATTTCCGGAAGCACCGTGTGGTTGGCAAAGGTCGAACAGCCCATGTAGTGATAGATGGGCGTGCCATCCAGCATCGAGAAGCGGGTGGTGCCGTCCGGCATCAGCCCCTGACCCTGAGTGGCCCGGATTGCCGTGCACAGGTTGGTCTTTTGCGACAGGCAAGACGGGCACTGCCGACATTCCGGCGTGTAAAGCGGGATCACGTGGTCGCCGGGCTTCAGCGTGGTCACACCCTCGCCCACTTTCACCACGACACCTGCGCCCTCATGTCCGAGAATCGAGGGAAAGATGCCTTCGGGATCGGCGCCGGAAAGAGTGAACTCGTCAGTGTGGCAGATCCCCGTGGCCTTGATCTCGACCAGGACTTCGCCGGCCTTTGGCCCCTCGAGATTGACGTCCATGATCTGCAGGGGCTTTCCAGGGGCAACGGCGACGGCAGCGCGGGTGCGCATCATGGGCGGTTCTCCTTCAGGACAGGCTGTGCGACAGCCCGATTGGTTGGCGACAGTTGCGTGTCAGGGCTCGTCCCGGCGTGTCAGGACGGCTTGGCGAACAGCGGCAGTCTAAAACACTGGGCCTGCAAGGCAATTCCCCACAAGCGGCCATGAGTGCGATCACAGGTCCAGCGGTGGGGTTGTGCCGCTGTGCTCGAGATGCCAGCGCGCCTGCCATTTTCCTTGCTGGCGTTGCAAGGTCAGGAAGTTGCGTTCGGCCACATAGCGGTGACGCTGGCCGGGCAAGGGCAGGATGCGGATGGGGTGTTCCGGCAACGGTGCTTCGCCCAGTCCGGCAAACATGCCCAGGATCCGGGCATAGGCGCGGGGTGGCGCGCGATGCGATATGCCCGAGGCGACCAGTTGATGCACCCTTTGCGCCGCCGGCCCCATCTCGGCCCGGGTGGCCAGATGAATTTCACCGGAAATCGCCGTGACCTGCGCGGTCTGGCGCCAGGCCAGAACCCGGCGCAACATGCGTTGCCATTCGGTGCGGTGGGCGCGACTTTGCCATTGGTCGCGCAGGTCGTCCTCGTAATGCTGCATCCGCGGGATCAGCATCATGATCTGTTCCAGCAGCGACAGCCGCGGCCCCAGCAGCGGCACGCTGGAAATCAGGAACAGGTGAGCCCCCTGCGGCCGCAGATCATCGACCGCCTGCCAGCCGGCCTGGCCCATGATGCGATGCCGGTTGCGTTCCGACCGCAGATCGGGTGCGGCAATCGTCAATCCGGGCAATTCGCGTTTCCACGTCAGGCTGGTGCCGGATGGGTCCAGAAACAGCTGCGGAATATCTGCTTCGACCGCACCGTGTTGAAACAGCAAGCAGGTTTCGCGCGCCACGGCAAACAGCACCTGCCCTACGGTCGAGCCGGTCAGCTCGTCGGAAAGCGATCCCCAGCCGTCGCAGATGTCATGATCGTCCCAGATCGACAGGCTGGGCACCTGCGCCAGCAAGGCGGCATAATCCGTAGATTCCAGAACATGCAGATAGCGTTGCACGAAACGGCGCTGCAAATGCCGGCGCAGGTCATCGATTTGTGCGGGATCGCCAACCTGCGGGGCGTGGTGGGGCCAGTTTTCGCTAAGCGGGTGATCCTGCGTAGCCTCGTCGGCATAGATCTGATCGCCCCCTTGGATCAGCAGGGCAAATGGCTGTCGGGCATGCTCTTGCGACAGCCGCGCCCACATCAGGTTGCGTTCGTCGGCATCGCGGTCCAGATCGCCGTTTTCCTCTCCGTTGCAGCTGACGAAAGCCAGGCGAAGATCGTTGCGATGGTCTGACACGACGGGATGAAACTGCCCCGCCAGCTCATAGCCGCGATCCTGTGGCCGCAGGATGAAATCATAGCGCCAGGCCTGAAGCTCGGCGATCCGCAACAGGGGCAACGGGGCAAGAATTTGCTCGCCTGCCCGCAAAGGTCCCGGCGCGGTCGCGTCCGCGTCCGTGAGAACCATTGCAGACAGTGCGATATGCCCGTCACCTTGGCCACGATAGAACAGCATGGGTCCGGCGCGAAAGCCGGGGCAGTCAAGGGTCGGCACGGTCATCCAGTTATTTTCTGCATCGCGGCGAATATAGGTGCTCGGGCCGCCTGGCATAGCCCCGACGCCTGGGTATTCAGAACCTCAGCTGAAAGTGATCGCCCATGTCGGGCTTTTCACCCGTCAAGCGCGCCTTCGCCAACTGATAAAGGAAACCCACCCCGCCCGTGGTCGCCCAGACCTCGGCGCTGGTAAGTCCCAGACGCAGCAACCGCACGTCCGGATCGCGCTGACCACCCTCGAACCAGGATGCAGCCACGGCATTCCAGATTTCGTCCAGTTTTTCCTGATCTTGCGAAAGTTCCAGTCTGCCCTCGATCCGCGCCCACAGCTTTCCCGAACTGTCTGCGATCAGATGAATGGCGTTCCGGGGACCGGATTGGATTTCGTCCACCAGATCCACGCCTTGTGCGGTGATGAACCACAATGCGCCTTCATCGCGATCGGCGTAGTGGGACATGGGTACGAACTTGAGCGAATCGACCGTGCCCAGCATGCCGGCATTGATCGAACCCAGACGGTCCCAGAACAGGTCAAGTTGTTCGGTCATCTCTGCAAATCCTTCTGCTTTGCGTTTCAACCCGCGGCCGTGCGCACAGGTTCCGCAAAAGCAGACCCACGGCTCCCGAACTGATCCGTTCTTGCCAGATGGCAATTCCGATGCAACAGTGCCGGAATGAGCGAACTGACTGATTGGTTGTCTGACAGAATTCCGTTCAGCCGCAAGAATGCGGCCGAGGCGGTTTTCGAGGATTTGCGCAGCGCGATCCTTTCAGGACGCCTGCCGGTTGGGACGCGTCTGCCCTCGGAATCCAAGCTTGCCGAGCATTACGCGGTCAGCCGCCCCATCATTCGCGAGGCCATGCGGTCGTTGCAGACGCTGGGGCTGACCCGCAGCGGCAGCGGCAGCGGCAGCTTCGTCATCTCGGACCGCCAAGGGCCACAGCTGGATTATGGCGACATGCCCGCCCGCGACCTGATCGAAGCCCGCCCACATATCGAAATTCCGACCGCTGGCTGGGCGGCGCTGCGGCGTTCCGACGCGCAAGCCAATCGCATGCTTGCGCTCTGCGACCAGATGGAACGCCAGGAAAATCCGCAACGCTGGGTGCAACTGGATTCCGATTTCCACTGCCTGATCGCGGAAGCGGCCAACAACACCCTGTTCCACCAGTTCGTCACCGGCTCGCGCGGGGCGATGATGCGGCAATCGCAACTGGTCAATCTGCTGGCGGATCGACGTCCGAAATCGGATATCGAGCATCGCCGCATCGCGCTGGCCATTGTCGAGGGACGTGCCGAGGATGCCCGCGCCGCCATGCAGCTGCACCTGGCCGAGGTCGATCGCGCCACGTCGCGCATCATCAGCGATCAGTCCGCTGCAAACAAAGACTGAAATATCAATGCGCTGTGTTCTTGTTGCAGAATTTTTCGAATGATGGCCGCCGAATGACCGATGACGACACACCCCTGATCGCGGTGCTGGGCACTGGCGGCACCATCGCCAGTCGCAAGGATGCCCATGGCGCTGCCAGCCCGGCGCTCGGCGGCGAGGAGCTGCTGGCCCTGTTGCCGCCGCTGCGCGTGCGTCTGCGCCCGCAAGAGGTTCTGGCAAAGGATTCGTCGGCCCTGACCCTGGCCGACATGCAGCACATCAGTGCCAGCGTTGCGGCGCAACTGTCCGATACCGATGTGGCCGGGGTGGTGGTGCTGCACGGGACCGACGCGATGGAGGAAACCTCGCTGCTGGTGCAATTGCAGCATCAACCGCAGAAACCGGTGATCTTTACCGGGGCGCAGTTCGCCGCGGATCACCCGCGCTCGGACGGCATCGTCAATCTCGCTGACGCGGTCCGTATGGCGATGACGGGGAAGGATGGCGTGCGGCTGGCATTTGCCGGCCGCGAACTGCCGTGCTGGGGTCTTTACAAGCGGACGACCGACCTTGCCGATGCCTTTGCGCTGGCGGGCCCGGTGCCGGCACCCGCCCTGCCTCGCCTGCCGGCCGATGTCGGCGCGACGCGGGTGGATATCGTCGCCATTCACCCCGGCTGCGACGCGGCGCATCTGGATGCCAGCCTGGATCGCGGCGCGGATGGGGTGGTGATCGCCGCGCTGGGGTCCGGCAATGCCTCGCCGGAAATCGTTGCAGCGATCCAGCGGGCAAGCGCACGGGGCGTGCCGGTGGTGATCTCCAGCCGGGTGCCGGAGGGTGAAATGGCGCCGATCTATGGCGGCGGCGGCGGCGGGCACGACATGGCCGCGGCCGGGGCGATTCACGCCCGCTGGCTGCGGCCGGGGCAGGCGCGGATCCTGCTGGCCGTGCTATTGGCCAATGGCTGCGACCGCGACCGGATCAGGACGGCCTTTGGCTGATCCGCGACGGTCGCGGCGCACAGGCTTCAGGCGTTCTGCAACTCGCCGTCGTCGCTGTCCAGAATCGCCCGATCGGTCTGGCCCATGAGCTGCGAAGTGACGGTCCCCGCCGTCATCGCGCCCGACACGTTCAGCGCCGTGCGCCCCATGTCGATCAGCGGCTCGACCGAAATCAGCAGCGCCACCAGCGTCACCGGCAGGCCCATGGCGGGCAGCACGATCAGCGCCGCCATGGTGGCGCCGCCACCCACCCCCGCCACCCCGGCCGAGGACAGGGTGACAATGGCGAGCAGCGTCATGATCCAGCCCGGATCGGTCGGATCGATCCCCATGGTCGGGGCCACCATCACCGCCAGCATCGCCGGATACAGGCCCGCACAGCCGTTCTGCCCGATGGTCGCCCCGAACGACGCCGCGAACGAGGCGATGGTCGGCGGCACCCCCAGGCGACGGGTCTGGACCTCGACGTTCAGGGGAATGGTCGCTGCGCTGGAGCGGCTGGAAAAGGCAAAGCTCAGCGCCGGCATCACCTTGCGGAAAAAGGTCAGCGGATTCACCCCGGTCAGCGTCAACAGCAACGCGTGCACCCCGAACATGATGGCAAGCCCCAGGTAAGAGGCGATGACGAACTTGCCCAGGTTCAGGATGTCGGCCGCGTTGGAACTGGCGGCCATCCGCGCCATCAGCGCCATGACACCATAGGGGGTCAGCGCCATGATCAACCGCACCAGCTGGCTGATCCAGGCTTGCAGCATGTCGATCAGCCCCAGAAGCTGCTGGCCCTTTTCGACATCGCGCCGCACCAGCCGGATCGCGGCCACCCCCAGAAAGGCGGCAAAGATCACCACCGAGATGATCGAGGTCGGATTTGCGCCGGTCAGATCGGCGAAGGGATTCTTGGGAATGAATGAAAGCAGCAGCTGCGGCACGGTCAGATCCGCCACCTTGGGCGCATAATTGGTTTCCAGCGCGCTGAGCCGGGCGGTTTCGGCCGCGCCCTGGGCAAGACCCTCGGCGCTCAGACCGAAGCCCAGGGCGATCAGCACCCCGACCAGCGCCGCGATCGCCGTGGTCATCAGCAGCGTGCCCAGCGTCAGCACCGAAATCCGCCCCAATGCGCTGGCATCGTGCAGCCGGGCCACCGCGCTGAGGATGGCAGCAAAGACCAGCGGCATCACCACCATCTGCAACAGCTGCACATAGCCGCTGCCGACGATGCCGATCCAGTTGACGGTGGTTTTCAGCACTTCCGACTGGCTGCCATAGGCCAGTTGCAATCCGATCCCGAAAACGGTGCCGATGAGCAGACCGATAAGCGCCCGCATGGACAGGGACATGCCACCCCGCTGGTGCAGCCGCGCCAGCAGCACCAGCAGCAGAACAAAGACAGCAAGGTTGATGAACAGCGGGATCATGATGCGCCTCGGGCAGTTGCGATGCGACAGTTAGTCACAATCACGTGCCGGCACCTAGGGGTCTGGGTGCAAACCGGGACTGCGCAGGGGACATGACTGGGCGCCAGACTTTATGCCGCGATGCGTAACAGCTTCCGGCGATTGTTGATTATCCTGCGGGCCTGCGGTTGCTAGATTGCGCGCAACACGGCCAAGGTCCGCAGCCCGCATCCGCGCGCGTCGCCTGCCTTGGCGTTCTTGCCCAGGATTTCAAAACCGATGCAGCATCCGCCCGACAGCGCCGATCCGACGCCCTATCTGGCGCAGGCGATCCAGCTGGCGCATCAGAACGCGCGGGCGGGCGGACGCCCCTTTGGCGCGGTGGTCGTGCGCGATGGCCGGGTGATCGCCACCGCCGTGAACCGCATGGCCGAGCTGAACGACCCCACCGCCCATGCCGAGATGTTGGCGCTGCGCAATGCGGCCCAGGCCCTGGGCAGCATCGATCTGTCGGGGTGCCGGGTCTATGCCAGCGGCCAACCCTGCCCGATGTGCCTGGCGGCGATGCGCATGGCCGGCATCGCAGCGGTCAGCTATGCCTATAGCAACGACGAGGCCGAGCCGCATGGCCTGTCGACCGCCGCTGTCTATCGCGAACTGGCCCTGCCGCTGGCGCAGCAATCCATGGCGATCGCACATCATCCGCTGCGCCTGCCCGAGGTCGGCGACCTCTATGGCGATTGGCGCCAGGCCCGGCGCTAGCGACAGCCGAACTTTCGACGACCACCCGATCCCGACATGCCTTTCCGAGCCCTGCCCGGCACCACAACCAACCACAGCCACCCAACACCGGAGGAAACCATGCTGACCGTAACCCGTCTGGACCAACAGGACGCCCGCATCCTGATCGAGGGCGCCGAGGCCCATGCCCGCGAGATCAACGTGCCCATGTGCATTGCCATTACCGACGACACCGGCCATCTGCTGGCGTTTTCGCGGATGGATGGCGGCAAGATCACCTCGATCACCATTGCCATCGACAAGGCTTTCACCGCCGCCGGTGCCCGCAAGGCCACACATGAATACGGCGCCGCCAGCCAGCCGGGCGCCCCGGCCTATGGCATCGCGTCGGCCATCGGCGGCCGGTTGATGGTGGTGGGCGGCGGACTTGTGGTTGAACACGACGGCAAGGCGGTCGGCGGCATAGGCGTGTCCTCGGGCACGCCCGCCCAGGACCAGGCCGTAGCCCAGGCCGGGATCGACCACTGGCTGAAAAACCGCGGCTAGGCCCAGGGCTGGCCTTGCGGGCCCGGGCAAAGGGCGCTAACAGCGCGCCCTTTGCAAACAAGGTTCTCGCGCATGGCCCCGCAGGCTCTGGCAATCGATTTCGGCACGTCCAATTCAGCCGCGGCGATCCTGCGCGACGGCCATGTGCAACGCATCGCCATGGAAGCAGATGCCGACACCTTGCCGACGGCGGTGTTCTTTCCCGCCGACGGCGGCGCCATGCGCATCGGCCGGGCGGCGACCCAGGCCCTGATCGCGGGGCACGAGGGGCGCTATATGCGGGCCTTGAAAAGCGTCCTTGGCACCGCGCTGCTGCATGAAACGCGCCTGATCGCCGGTCGTCGCCGGAGCCTGGCGCAGGTAATCGCAGCCTTTCTGTCCGAATTGCGCCAACGCGCCGAACAGGCAACCGGGCTGCGGTTTCACCGGGCGCTGTCCGGTCGGCCGGTGCATTTCCATAGCAACGACCCACAGGCCGATCTGCGCGCCGAAGCCGATCTGCGCGCCTGCTATCTGGCCGCCGGATTCGACCAGGTGGATTTCCTGCCCGAACCGCAGGCCGCGGCCCTGGCCAGCCACCGTCTTGGCGCGGACGACAGCCTGGGGCTGATCGTGGACATCGGCGGCGGCACCTCGGATTTCTCTGTCATCCGCAGCGGCAGGACCGGGGTGCGGATCCTGGCCAATCACGGCATCCGCCTGGGCGGCACCGATTTCGACCAGCTCTTGTCCCTGAGCCACGCGATGCCCCTGCTGGGTCATGGCGGAGAGTTGCGGCGCGAGATGGGGCCGGGGCTGTTGCCCATGCCCAACGGGATCTACGTCGACCTGGCAAACTGGGCCAGGATCCCGTTCCTTTACGCGCCCGAACCGCGTCGGATGGCGGCCGACATGGCGCGGCTTGCCGTCCATCCGCACAAGTTGCGCCGGCTGGTCACAGTGCTGCGGGATGAACTGGGCCATGATCTGGCCTTTGCGGTGGAACATGGCAAGATCGCGGCGAATGGCGGTGAAATCGCCCATATCTCGCTGGATTTCATCGAACCGGGGCTGGCAACCTCGCTTGGGCACGAGACCCTGGCGGCAACGCTGGCAGGACACCGTCAACAGTTGCAGGATGCCATGTCGCAGACCCTGCAATTCGCCCGAGTCGACGCCGCCGACATCGGCCATGTCATCCTTGTCGGCGGCTCGAGCCTGATGGAGATGGTGGCCAGCGCCGCGCATGAGGTCTGTCCCCAGGCGCGGCTGTTGCGCAGCGATGCCTTTACCGCCGTGATCGACGGGCTGGCAATCGCCACGGCATCCTAACGCTTGGGCTTGCCGGGGCGGATGGCGGCCCCGCGCGAGGGCTTGTCACCGCCCTTGCCCGCCCACGCGGGCTTGGCATCGGCGCGGTGCGACTTGAATCCCTCGGCCCGTTTCGGCCGCGCCTCCGCGCCATCGCCAAGTTTACGCGGGGCACCGCCATGCGACTTGAAGCCAATGGCACGAGAAGCGTTCGGCGCGGCAGCCTTGCCAGCCGGCTTGCCCTCGGCGGCACTGGCAGGCACGGTCGCCTGCTTGTGCGCCTTTTTCTGGGCAGTGCTCCAGCGCGGTTTCTTGACGGGGCTTTCCGGCTCGATCACGGGCGCGGCCGCGCGAGCGGGCGGCGGCAGGTCCTGCGGATCCAGCAGCGCCGGCCGGCGTGGCCGGGGGGCGGGTTTGGCCGCGGCCGCAGCGGCGACAGCCTGCGGCCGAGGCTCGGCACTGCCTTTGCGGTGCCGTGCGGGCGGCGCGTCGAACTGCGGCTCGCCCTCGATCCGGCGCATGGTCAGGCCGGGTTCAAGCTCGATCATCTCGCCGAACTGGCCCGCGACCGGCGCGGCGATCTGCACGAAGGTCTGTTCGGTCTTGACGCGAATGGCACCGATGGAATCGCGGGTGATGGCGCCCGCTTCGCAGATCTTGGGCAGAAGCCAGCGCGCCTCGGCGCGGCCCGAATGGCCGACCGACAGCAGGAACCAGACCGCCGGCCCGAATTCACCGCGTTCACGCGGCGCGGCCGGGGTCGGGGCGGCGCTTTCCATGAGTTCCTCGGGCGCGGGGCGACCTTCGCGCCACAGCCGCACAAAGGCCGAGGCCACCTGTTCTGCGCCAAAGCGTTGCAGCAGATCGGCGGCCAGCGCGGCCTCCTCGCCCGGCGCTTCGTGCAGGCCGGGATGGTCCAGCATCCGTTGGTCGTCGCGGCCCTGCACATCATCGGCCGAGGGGGCCTTGCCCCATTCGGCCACCAGCTTTGCTCGCTGCAACAGGCGTTGCGCGCGCTTGTATTCCGAGGACGGCACGATCAGCACCGAGGTGCCTTTGGCGCCGGCCCGGCCGGTGCGGCCCGAGCGGTGCAGCAGCGTTTCCGGATTCGTCGGCAGGTCGGCGTGGATCACCAGTTCCAGCCCCGGAAGATCGATGCCGCGCGCGGCGACATCGGTGGCAATGCACACCCGCGCCCGGCCGTCGCGCAGCGCCTGCAGGGCATGGCTGCGTTCCTGCTGGCTGAGTTCGCCCGACAGCGCCACCACCTTGAAGCCGCGATTGCTCATGCGGGCCAGCAGGTGGTTCACATTCGCCCGCGTCTTGCAAAAGATGATCGCACGGCTGGCCTCGTAATAGCGCAGCGTATTGAAGATCGCGTGTTCGGAATCGCGCGGCATGACCGAAAAGGCACGGTATTCGATATCGCCATGCTGGCGCGCCTCGCCCAGGGCCTGGATGCGCAGGGCGTCGCGCTGGAAATCCTTGGCCAGCGCCTCGATTGCGGGCGGCACGGTGGCGGAAAACAGCAGCGTCCGGCGACCCTGCGGGGCGGCACCCAGGATGAATTCGAGATCCTCGCGAAAGCCCAGGTCCAGCATCTCGTCGGCCTCGTCCAGCACGCTGGCGCGCAGCGCGCTCAGGTCCAGAGAGCCGCGTTCGATATGATCGCGCAGCCGGCCGGGGGTGCCCACGACGATATGGGCGCCGCGATCCAGTGCCCGGCGTTCGGTGCGGTAATCCATGCCACCGACGCAGGTGGCTATGCGGGCGCCGGTTTCACCGTAAAGCCAACCCAGTTCGCGCGCCACCTGCAGGGCCAGTTCACGCGTCGGCGCGATCGCCAGGGCCAGGGGTTGCGACGGCGCGCTCGGATCGACGGCCTCAAGGATCTGCGGGGCCATGGCGATGCCGAAGGCCACCGTCTTGCCCGAACCGGTCTGGGCCGAAACCAGCAGGTCGCGGCCTTGGGCATCATCGGCCAGGACGGCCTGTTGCACGGCAGTCAGGCTGGCATAGCCCTTGGCCGCCAGCGCCGCGGCCAGAGGCGCGGCAATCTCGTGTTCAATCATCATCTTCGCCAGAAAGGGGATGCAGCGCATCCGGGTGACGGCACCATTCCCCTTTGCGGCCGGGCCCCTCATGCCCGCCGGCCCGGATGTCGGAGCCAAAGCGGTCCTGCTATGCGCATCGCCTGGCAAAGTCAAGCCGCCCGCACCAAACCGCGCATGAGTTTCATTGAGACGCGGCGTCCTGCGGTCTAGATTGCCGCCGTCACCAGAGTCCGGCCCATCATGCTGCAGCCCGCCGATACCCGCCCCCTGACCCGCCGCGAAATCGTGGTCGACCGCTTCGCGCGCGACCGCTACGGCTTGCGCGGCACGCTGGCGCTGCATCGGCGGGCGCTGGGATGGGACCTTTTGCGCGCGCCGGTGAATGTGATGCTGTCGCCGCTGTTCCTGCTGACGCGGCTGGCCGCGGCGCTGCTGCGCTTGACCGGGGCCAGGGAGGCGGCCGCCTGGGTGCAGCGGCGCCGGGTCTTTCTGACCTCGGATGTCAGCCGACAGATCGAACAGGACATGCACCTGCTGCTGGACGATCTGGCGGCTCAGGGCATCGGCCCCGCCGCCCCGCAGGCCACGCGCAACCGCGCCATCGCCGATTACGCCGAAACCCGCAATGCCGTGGCCGAGATCACCACATCGCTGCTGGTGCTGGCGGCCGGGCTGGCGCTGTTTCATCGCGCAACGCCTGGGGTCATCTCGCTGACCGGTCCCATCGCCGAATTTCGCGCGCGCAGCCAGGCGGTCCAGGATTTCGTGCTGGGCGACTGGGCCGGCCGGCTGTGGTATGGGCTGTTCCCCACCCAGCTGTCGATGGGTGAACTGGTGCTGACAGGGCTGGTCCTGGCGGCGCTGGCATCGCTGCTGACGACATTCGCGGGGCTGATCGCCGACCCCGTGCAATTGTGGACCGGCATCCACCGCCGCCGGATTCTGCGCCTGCTGCAACGGCTTGATGCCTCCGGGACACAGGGCGGCATTGCACGCGAACACCTGCTTGCGCGGCTGGGCGATCTGGTGGATGCCGCACTGAGCCTTTGGCGGGGGCTGCGGGGCTGATCTGTATGGCTGGCCTTGCGCCACCAGCCCAGGTGGCATCCATAGGGCGCGCTACAATCTGCAAGTGTTTGAAGCCATTACGTAGATACCACATATCCACACTTACCTTGCGATCTCCACTAGATATGGATTGACGACCGGCACGCCGCGTGGCTTATTGAACGGGTCATGGCACCGCAAGACAAGGTCCGGGCACAGCAGGAGGGGCGGATGTTCCGCATCGCTTGCCAGTTCGGTGCAACTGTCTGCAAGGCAGCGATCTGCTGGTCCGGGCAGGGGGACAAACTGACGTCCTCGGCGTCCGCCATGACGATGAAAGACCACAAACCGTGCAGCGGCGCGGGGCCATGCGGAAACGGCGCAGCCGGGTCCGCTGCCCTTTGCCGCCGCCCAGACAGGAGCCGAGCCGTGACCATCACCGTCTATTCCAAGCCCGCCTGCGTGCAATGCACCGCCACCACCCGCGCCCTGGACGCGCGCGGCCTGGCGTATCGGCTGGTCGATCTGACCGAGGACGCGGCGGCAATGGAACTGGTCACCTCGATGGGCTATCGCCAGGCCCCGGTCGTCATCGCCGGCGAAGCGCATTGGGCCGGCTTCCGGCCCGACATGATCGGCCGGCTGTCCTGACCTGCGGGCCATGGGCGGGCTGATCTATTATTCTTCGGGATCGGGGAACACGGCGCGTTTCGTGGCGCGGCTTGGCCTGCCAGCCGGCCGCATCCCCATCTCGCCGGCAGATGCCATGCCCCCGGCCTGTGGCCCCTTCGTGCTGATCTGCCCGACCTATGCCGATGGCGAAGGTCGTGGCGCTGTCCCGAAGCAGGTGATCCGCTTTCTGAACGATCCCGCGCGCCGGGCAATGTTGCGCGGCGTCATCGGCAGCGGCAACCGCAATTTCGGCCCGACCTTTGCCCTGTCGGCCAAGGTCATTTCTGCTAAATGCAACGTCCCCGTTCTGTATCGATTCGAGCTGGCGGGCGACGACAACGACATTGCCCGTATCCGCGACGGGTTGCACAGATTCTGGGGGACGACATGCTTGACAATGGCGTAAAGGCCGAGCTGGACTATCACGCGCTGAACGCGATGCTGAACCTTTACGACAGCGACGGCAAGATCCGCTTCGAGGCGGATCGCAAGGCGGCGCATCAGTATTTCCTGCAGCATGTGAACCAGAACACGGTCTTTTTCCACAATCTGGATGAAAAGCTGCGTTACCTGGTCGACGAAGGCTATTACGAGGCCGAGGTGCTCGACCAGTATTCGCGCAATTTCCACCGCGCGATCTGGGATGCGGCCTATGCGCGCAAGTTCCGATTTCCGACCTTCCTGGGCGCGTTCAAGTATTACACCAGCTACACGCTGAAAACCCGCGACGGCCAGCGCTATCTCGAACGCTATGAGGACCGGGTGGTGATGGTGGCCTTGACGCTCGCGCGCGGGGACGAGGCGCTTGCCATGCATTTCATGGAAGAAATGCTGTCGGGCCGGTTCCAGCCTGCCACCCCCACATTCCTCAATGCCGGAAAGAAATCGCGGGGCGAGCTGATTTCCTGTTTCCTGCTGCGGGTCGAGGACAACATGGAATCGATCGGCCGCAGCATCAATTCGGCGCTGCAATTGTCAAAGCGCGGCGGCGGCGTCGCCCTGATGCTGACCAACCTGCGCGAGGCCGGCGCTCCGATCAAGGGGATCGAAAACCAGTCCAGCGGCGTCATCCCGGTGATGAAGCTTCTCGAGGACAGTTTCAGCTATGCCAACCAGCTGGGCGCACGCCAGGGTGCCGGCGCGGTCTATCTGAACGCGCATCACCCCGACATCATGCGTTTTCTGGACACCAAGCGCGAAAACGCCGACGAAAAGATCCGCATCAAGACGCTGAGCCTGGGCGTGGTCATCCCCGATGTCACCTTCGAACTGGCCAAGCGCAACGAGGACATGTATCTGTTTTCGCCCCATGACGTCGAACGCGTCTATGGTGTGCCGTTTTCGGAAATCTCGGTCAGCGAAAAATACGCCGAGATGGTCGATGACAAGCGCATCAAGAAGAAAAAGATCAACGCCCGCGCCTTTTTCCAGACCCTGGCGGAAATCCAGTTCGAAAGCGGCTATCCCTATATCATGTTCGAGGACACGGTGAACCGTGCCAATCCCGTGCATGGCCGCATCAGCATGTCGAACCTGTGTTCGGAAATCCTGCAGGTGAACGAGGCCAGCAGCTATAACGAGGATCTGTCCTATGCCCATCTGGGCACCGACATTTCCTGCAATCTGGGCTCGCTGAACATCGCTGCAACCATGGACGGTCCCGATTTCGGCAAGACGGTGGAATATGCCATCCGCGCCTTGACGGCCGTTTCGGAAATGTCTGCCATCGATTCCGTGCCCTCGATCCGGCGCGGCAACGACGAAGCCCATGCCGTCGGCCTTGGCCAGATGAACCTGCACGGGTTTCTGGCCCGCGAGCGGATTCATTACGGCAGCCCCGAGGGCATCGAATTCACATCGGTCTATTTCGCTGCCGTCGCCTATCACGCCATCCGCGCCTCGAACCTGCTGGCGCAGGAAAAGGGCCGTGTGTTCCGCGATTTCGAGAAATCGAAATACGCCGATGGCAGTTTCTTCGACAAATACACCGACCGCGACTGGCTGCCGACGCTGCCCGATGTCGCCCGCGTGTTCGAGGGGATCGCGCTGCCCACGCGCGAGGATTGGACGGCCCTGAAGGCCTCGGTGATGAAACACGGGCTTTACAATCGCAACCTGCAGGCGGTGCCGCCGACCGGATCGATCAGCTACATCAACAACTCGACCAGCTCGATCCACCCGATCGTCGCCAAGATCGAGATCCGCAAGGAAGGCAAGATCGGCCGCGTCTATTACCCCGCGCCCTTCATGACGAACGAGAACCTCGACTATTACCGCGATGCCTATGAGATCGGCCCCGAGGCGATCATCGACACCTATGCCGCGGCGACCGAACATGTCGACCAGGGCCTGTCGCTGACGCTGTTCTTTCCCGCCGAGGCCACGACCCGCGACATCAACCGCGCCCAGATCCATGCCTGGAAAAAGGGCATCAAGACCATCTATTACATCCGTCTGCGCCAGACAGCCCTGGAGGGGACCGAGGTGCAGGGGTGCGTCAGCTGCACGCTGTGATCGCGGGCGCGCGCATTGCGCGCGCCTGAAACGGATTTGGACAGGAAAGAACGACGATGAAGGATCACGTGAGCCACGCCCCGCAGCGGGCCATCAACTGGAACCGGCTCGAGGATGAAAAGGATCTCGAGGTCTGGAACCGGCTGACGGTGAATTTCTGGCTGCCCGAAAAGGTGCCGCTGTCGAACGACGTGCAAAGCTGGGCGACGCTGCGCCCGGCCGAACGCGAGCTGACCATCCGGGTATTCACCGGTCTGACGCTGCTCGACACGATCCAGAACACGATCGGCGCGCCCTCGATGATGCCCGACGCCCAGACCCCGCACGAAGAGGCGGTGCTGTCCAACATCGCCTTCATGGAGGCGGTGCATGCGCGCAGCTATTCCTCGATCTTCTCGACGCTGTGCCTCACGCCCGAGGTTGACGCGGCCTTTCGCTGGGCCGAGGAAAACCCGCATCTGCAGGCCAAGGCGCGGCTGATCCTGGGTGAATACAAGGCCGGATCGGATCCGCTGAAGCGCAAGATTGCCAGCGTGTTCCTGGAAAGCTTCCTGTTCTATTCCGGCTTCTACCTGCCGATGTACTGGTCCAGCCGCGCCAAGCTGACCAACACCGCCGACCTCATCCGCCTGATCATCCGCGACGAGGCGGTGCATGGCTATTACATCGGCTACAAGTATCAGCGCGCGCTGGAAAAACTGGACGAAACCCGCCGGCAGGAACTGAAGGATTTCGCCTTTGCGCTGATCTTCGATCTTTACGACATCGAACAGAAATACACCGCCGAGCTTTACGACGGCATCGGCCTGACCGAGGATGTCAAGGCCTTCCTGCATTACAACGCCAACAAGGCGCTGCAGAACCTGGGATACGAGGCCCTGTTCCCGCCGCAGGCCTGCGAGGTCAACCCCGCGATCATGGCCGCGCTGTCGCCCGACAGCGAAAACCACGACTTCTTTTCCGGCTCGGGTTCGTCCTATGTCATCGGCAAGGCCGTCGCGACCGAGGACGAGGACTGGGATTTCTGATCAGGCACCGGCGCGGCGCGCCAGGCGCTGCGCCACCACCGAACAGACCAGCAGCTGGGTCATGTGATAGATCATCACCGGCAGCACGATCGCGCCAACGCTGGCTGCCGGAAAGATGGCACTGGCGATGGGCAGACCGCTGGCCAGGCTTTTGGTCGAACCGCAAAAGAACAGCACCGCCTGATCCGCAGGCGGCAGGCGAAAGACCCGGCCGGCGGCGGCCATGATCCCCATGGCCAGGGCCAGCAGCGCCGCCACCACCAGAAAGCACAGCGCCAGCCCCGATGGCGGGATCGCCGACCAGATCCCCGCCACCGTCCCCGCGCCGAAAGCCGAATAGACGATCAGCAGGATCGAGCCGCGGTCGACGATCGTGGTCAGCAGCTTGTGACGCTGGACAAAGCCGCCGATCCAGCGCCGCAGCACCTGGCCCAGGACGAATGGCAACAGGATCTGCAGTGCGATCCGCTCGACCGCTTCCAGGCTGACGCCGCCGCCGTCCTGGTGCAGAACCTGCGCCACCAGCAGCGGTGTCAGCACCACCCCGATCAGGTTCGACAGCGATGCGGCGCAGATCGCGGCCGGCACATTGCCATGGGCGATCGAGGTGAAGGCGATCGAGCTTTGCACCGTCGACGGCAGCACCGCCAGGAACAGCAGGCCCAGCGTCAGCTTGGGCCCCAGCACCGCCCCGAACACCGCGGCCAGCCCCAGGCCCAGCAGCGGAAACAGCACATAGGTCGCGGCCAGCGTCAGCCCCTGCAGCCGCCAGTTCATCAGCCCGGCCCTGACCGAGGCCGAATCCAGCTTGGCGCCATACAGAAAGAACAGCAGCACCACTGCCCACCAGGTGACGTCGCGCAAGACCACCGCCGCATCGCCGCGGGCGGGCAACAGCAGCCCAAGCGCCACCATGCCCAGCAGCAGCAGCATGTAGGTGTCGATGCCGATCCGTTTCAATGCGTTCATGGTCTGCCTCCGGGCGCTGGCGCAAGGTTCTGGACCACTTGGCGCACGGATACAAGGACGCGGACCCTAGTCCAGCCCCTGTTTCAAGATCACCATGGTCGAGGTTTCGGCCACCGCCGGGATCGCCTGCAAGACATCGCGGATGAAGCGGCCCAAGGCGTCGATGTCGCGCACCTGAACGCGCAGCATGTAGTCGATGTTGTTGCCGGTCACCAGGAAACACTCGACCACTTCCGGGCGTCCGCGCAATCCGCGCAGGAAAACCGCATTGGCATCGGGTCCGCCGCGCGCCAGCCGCACCGCGATCAGCACGCTGACATTCAGCCCCAGCGCGCGCGCGTCGACCCGCGCACCATAGCCGGTGATGACACCCGATTCCTCCAGCCGCTTGACCCGGCGCCCGCAGGGCGTCGGCGACAGGCCGACACGTTCGGCCAGCTCCAGGATGGGCATCCGGCCCTCGGCCTCAAGACAGGCCAGAATCCGCTGGTCGATGGCATCCAGTTCGATCATGGCGAAATTCACCCTGCCTGAGCCAATACTGGGCGAATTGCTGCACGAAATTCGGCAATGGCACAAGAGATTGCAGGGATTCGGCACCGGAATCGGTGTATATTCTGTGCAGCTAGATGAGGACGCCATGGCCGCACCGCTTTCGCTTGCGCTTCAGCATACCCCCGACACCGCCCTGCCCGCACCGGTCCCGCATCGGCCGCGCCTTGCCGATTGGCTGGCCCGGACCAATGACGTGACCTCGGTGTTCCTGTCAGCCGGCCAGATCCCGGGGCTGATCAACCTGGGCGGGGGGCTGCCCGATCCCGGCACCTGGCCGGTCGAAGAGATGGCCGATCTGGCGGCCCGGCTGATCCGCGAACACCCGGCCGAGACGCTGGGCTATGGCCCGATCCCGGGCCTGCCAGCGCTGCGCGACCTGATCGCGCAACGCTATTCCACTGGCGATGTGCAGCTGACGCGCGACAACGTGCTGATCACCACCGGCGGCATGCAGGCGCTGGACCTGGTCGGCCGGGTGCTGCTGCACCCCGGCGACAGCATTGCCGCGCAAAGCCCCGCCTATCTGGGGGCGTTGGACGCCTGGCTGCCGCATCAGCCGCAATACCGCCCCATGCGCATCGGCAGCGCCGGCCACGACCCGCTGCGGGCGCTGGATGGGGCGCAATTCGCCTATACGGTGCCCAACTTCTCGAACCCCAGCGGCAGGCTGGTGACCTTGGCCGAACGCCAGTCACTGGTCGCGGCCGCCCATGCCACCGGCACCTGGCTGATCGAGGACGACCCCTACGGCGTTCTTTATTACGATGGCGAACCCTTGCCGCGACTGCTGGAACTGTCCGCGGCAAGCCAGCCGGGGCGGCCCTATGATGGCCCGGTGATCTACATGGGATCGCTGTCCAAGGAACTGACGCCGGGCCTGCGCATCGGCTGGGTGATCGCCGCCCCCAGGCTGATCGCGGCATTGGCCACGGCCAAGCAGGGCACCGACATGTGCAGCAGCGGCCTGTCGCAGATGCTGGCGCTGCGCGCGCTGGAACTGGGGCTGACCGAACGCATCCGGCCCCGCATCCTGGAACTGTATCGCGCCCGCAGGGATGCGCTGTGCCAGGCGATGCAGCAGCATCTGGCCGATCTGCTGGACTGGCAGGTGCCCAGCGGCGGCATGTTCGTCTGGGCCACCGCCCGCGATCCGCGCCTGAACACCGATCTGCTGCTGGAACAGGCGCTGGCCCATGGCGTCTGCATCTCGCCCAGCAGCGTCTTTGACCCCGAGGGGCTGGACCGGCGCGCCCTGCGGCTGAACTTTACCCTGAACGAGCCCGCGCAGCTGGCCGAGGGTGCGCGACGACTGGCCCTGGCCATCCGCGCCACCCTGGCCCAGGCCGGCACGCCCAGCATCGCCGCCGGCTGATCCGCAAGCCTTGAACAGCCGGCCGCGCCCCTTCGTCGAAGGGCGCGGCTTGGCATTTCGGGCGCAGGATGCTTGACAGCCGGCCCCGGCTTGCGGCAAGGCAGGCCCGCTACGGTTCCCTGGTGCAAGCCAGGGTGAAAAGGGAACGCGGTGCGCCCTCGGGCAAGGCCGCGGCTGCCCCCGCAACTGTGAGCGGAGAGCAAAGGACCACCCCTGGCCACTGGGTCATCCCGGGAAGGCCGGTCCGCGCGATGATCCGCAAGCCAGGAGACCTGCCGCAGCACTCACCCATTTCCGGCGCGGGGCGCGCCCGGAAAGCGGCCCGACCGCAGCGGTGATTGTCACAGCGCGGGCTTGCGGCCGGTCGGCCCGGGGCGCGCGCGCCCTGCTAACCGCGGCCTTGCGCCGCGACCGAAAGGCCCGGACATGACCCTTGCCCGCAGTTCCATCCTTGCGCTGACCGCCGCACTGTCCCCGGCGGCCGCCCTTGCCCAGGACGCGATCACCCTGCAACCGCTGATCCTGTCGGCCGGTTTCACGCCGGTTCCCGGCAACGCCTATGGCCGCGCCTATACGGTGCTGGACGAACAGCAGATCGCCCGGCGCGGGTCCAGCCGCATCCAGGATGCACTGCGCACGGTGCCGGGGGTCTCGGTCAACAGCGTCGGCCCGTCCTATACCCAGCTGCGGGTGCGCGGCAGCGAATCGGGCCATGCGCTGTTGCTGATCGATGGCATCGAGGCCACTGGCAGCGCCGAGGAATATATCCTCAGCGGCTTGGAAACCGCCAATATCGAGCGCATCGAGGTGCTGCGCGGCCCGCAGTCGGTATTCTACGGCTCGAACGCGGCGGCGGGCGTCATCAATATCATCAGCCGGGGGACCGAACCTGGCCTGCACTATGGCGCCAGCGCCGAGCTGGGCAATGGCGCGGCAGCAACGGCCCATGTCAGCCATAACGGCGAAAGCGGCGGGCTGGCGCTGAACCTGTCGGCGCGCGACGACCACGGGTTCGACCAATCGGGCGACGGCGGCGAAAAGGACGGCATCAACCGCAAGACCATTGCGCTGTCGGGCTGGATCGCCGCCACGCCGGACTGGCGCATGGGGGCCAGCCTGCGCCGCGCGGATGAGAGCTACGGCTATGACGGCACCAACCCGGCGGCCATTGATCCGGCCGATTTCGTGGTCGACGACCCCAACGCCCACAGCGACCGCGACGAACGCCAGGGCGCCCTATGGACCGAATTCACGGCCCTGGACGGCCGGTTGGTCCAGCGGCTGGAATATCAGAAAACCGATTTTCGCCAAAGCTTTGACGACGGGCCGCAAAATCGCGGACGGGTGGCCAAGCTGAAATACCGCGCCACCGTGTCGCTCGACGGGCAGCCGGCGGCGCAGGCCGGCCACCTGCTGAACATCATGGCCGAGCGCCAGCGCGACGATTCCTCGGTCGCACCGGACTATCGGCGGCGGATGTCCTCGGTCGCGGTGGAATATCGCGGCTTTCTGGACAACGGGCTGGACGTGCAGGCGGGGTTGCGCCGCGACCTGAACCAGGTGTTCGCCGATGCCACCAGCTGGAACCTGGGGCTGTCCTGGGCGGTGCCGGACCGGCCGTTCCGGCTGCATGGGTCGGCCGGCAAGGGCATCGTCAACCCATCCTATTGGGAACTTTTCGCCGATGCGACCTACAGCGGCCCCTGGGGTACTTCGGTCTATCGGGGCAATCCGCTGCTGCGGCCGCAACAGAACCGCGGCTTCGATCTGGGGGTGGAATGGCAATTGCCCGACGACCGCGGCAGCATCGATGTCACCTGGTTCCGCGAGACCCTGCGCGACGAGATCGAGGACTATCTGGTCAGCAGCGACGGCACCACACAGTATTTCAGCTATCGCAACCAGTCGGGCGACAGCCCGCGCCAGGGGGTCGAGGTCAGCGCGCAGCTACGTCCGACCGATCGGCTGGATGTGGGACTGGCCTATACCTATCTGGATGCCACCAACCCCGACGGCAGCATCGAGCTGCGCCGGCCGCGCCACGAAGTCGGGCTGACCGCATCGCTGGCGGTTCTGGACGGGCGCGGCCGCATCACCGCCGATTACCGGCATGTTTCGGGCAATTACGACACCCGCTTCTTTGGCGATTACGCCACCGCGGAACTGCCGGCGATCAATCTGGTCAACCTGTCGGGCGGCTATGACATCGACGACAACCTGCGTGCCACGCTGCGGGTGGTGAACCTGTTCGACCAACGCCATTCCGAAAGCTGGGGCTATTACGGTCAGGGCCGCACCGCCTATGCCGGGCTGGAGGCGCGGTGGTAACGCGCCTGCTGGCCGCCGCTGTGTTGTTTCTGGCCGGGCTGACGGCACCCGTTCTGGCCGCGCCAGCGCGTGTGGTGTCGCTGAACCTGTGCACCGATCAGCTGGCGATGATGCTGGCCGCGCCCGGGCAGCTGGTGTCGGTATCCTGGCTGGCACGCGATCCCGCCTCCTCGGCCATGGCGGCCGAGGCGCGGCGCTATCCCGTCAACCGCGCCGGCGCCGAAGAGGTGCTGCTGATCCGCCCCGATCTGGTGCTGGCCGGCAGCTGGACCGCGCCTTCAACCTTGCGGATGCTGCGCGACCACGGGCTGCGGGTCGAGGTGTTCGCGCCGGACGCCGACATCGCCGGCATCCGCGCCAATATCCTGCGCATGGGCGCGCTGCTGGGCCGCCAGCGGCGCGCAGCCGACCTGCTGGCACAGTTCGACGCCGATCTGGCGGCGCTGACCGCCCCCGTGTCGCCCGGCCCACGCCCGCAGGCGGCGCTTTATGGTGCCAATGGCTACAGCGCCACGGCGGACAGTCTGGCCGGCCAGATCCTGGCCGAGGCCGGCTTTGACAATGTCGCCGACCGCATCGGCCTGTCCGCCGGCGGCCAGATCCCGTTGGAGCGGTTGCTGCTGGCCGCGCCCGATCTGGTGCTGCGCGACCGTCCCTTTCCAGGCCATTCCCGCGCCGAAGAGGTGATGGACCACCCAGCGCTGGACCGGCTGCGCGCGCAGGACACGCTGTTCGACGCCACCGGGCCCGAATGGGTCTGCGGCACCCCGCATGTGCTGCGCGCCATCGCAGGGCTGCGCGACGCGCGGCAAGTGATCGGCGCCCGACCGTGACCCGCCAAGACATCCCCCTGCTGGCACTGCTGGCGACTTTGGTGCTGGGACTGTGCCTGGCGTCGCTGCTGATCGGCCCGGCGCGATTGCCGCCCGGCGCCAGCCTGGCGGCGCTGTGGTCCGACGATGGGCTTTACGGCACCATCATGCGCGAAATCCGCCTGCCGCGGGCGCTGCTGGGTGGGCTGGTCGGCGCGGCCCTGGGGGCATCCGGCGCCGCGCTGCAAGGGTTTCTGCGCAACCCGCTGGCCGAACCGGGGCTGATCGGCACCTCGGCCGCGGCCGCGCTGGGGGCGGTGCTGGCAATGCAGGGGGGGCTGGCGGCGGCATGGGCGCTGGGGCTGCCTCTGGCCGCCCTGACGGGGGCGGGCATCGCGATGCTGCTGGTGCTGGTCCTGGCGGGACCGCACGGCACTGCGCTGGGGCTGATCCTTGCGGGCATCGCGATTTCGGCGCTGGCCGGGGCCGGCAGTTCGCTGGTGCTCAGCCTGTCGCCCAACCCCTTTGCCGCGAACGAGATCGTGTTCTGGATGATGGGATCGCTGGCCGACCGGTCGCTGCTGCACCTGGCCATCGCCGCGCCGCCGATCCTGGTGGGCCTGGCACTGCTGTGGCGGCTGGGCCGCGCCATCGAGGCACTGAGCCTGGGCGAGGACGCCGCAATGTCGCTGGGCGTGCATCTGCGCCGGGTGCGGCTTGTGCTGACCCTGGGCATCGCGCTGGCGGTCGGCGGCGCCACCGCGGTTGCGGGAGCCATCGGCTTTGTCGGGCTGGTGGTGCCGCATCTGCTGCGGCGCGCGACCCAGGGCAGCCCGGCGCGGCTGCTGCCAGCGGCGACACTGGGCGGGGCGGCCATGGTATTGGCGGCCGATATCGCGGTGCGGCTGATCGCGCCCGACCGCGACCTGAAGCTGGGGGTGCTGACGGCGCTGGTGGGCGCGCCGTTCTTTCTGCACCTGATCCTCAAGACCCGGCGCGAGGGCCTGTGATGCAGCTGCGACAATTGACGGTCAGGCGCAGGGATCGCAGCGTGGTGACGGGCATCGACCTCAGCGTGGCGCCGGGCGAATTTCTTGGCCTGCTGGGTCCGAACGGCGCCGGCAAGTCCACGCTGATGCGCGCGGCCTTGGGGCTGGTGGCTGCGGAGGGCCACAGTTCGCTGGCCCGCCTGCCCGCGGCGCAACGCGCCCGTGCGGTCGCCTATCTGCCGCAGGTGCGCGACATGGCCTGGCCCATGCCCGTCCAGGCGGTGGTGGCTTTGGGCCGTATTCCGCACGGCGGTAGCGGCAATGCCGCGGCCCGCAGCGCCGTCGAGGCGGCCATCGCGACCATGGGGTTGCAAGACCTGCGCCACCGTCCTGCCGACAGACTGTCGGGCGGGGAACTGGCACGCACGCTGATCGCGCGGGCGCTGGCGCAGGACACGCCGCTGCTGCTGGCCGATGAGCCGATCGCGGGTCTGGACCCGGCCGCGCAGCTGTGGGTGATGGAAGTCTTTCGCAAACTGGCCCGACAAGGCCGAACGGTCGTCGCCTCTTGCCATGATCTGGGGCTTGCTGCGCGGTATTGCACGCGGCTGGTGCTGCTGCACCAGGGAAAGATCGCAGCCGATGGCCCGCCGCATGAGGTGCTGACCAAGGCAAACCTGGCCCTTGTCTACGGCATTTCCGCGCATCTGGCGCAAGGCCCCGAAGGCCTGATCGTGCAGCCGCTGGCGCAACTGGCCACGACAGCACTGCATTCAGAAAAAAGGCAGGCGCCGGCGGAATGAACCGCCGGCGCCCTTCGTTTGCGCCCGGCTTATTGCCAGGACTTGATCAGCTCGTCATAGGAAATCGTTTCGCCCTGGGGCTTTTCGTTTTCCAGCGGACCCACGGGCGAGCCCTCGGCATCCAGCCATTCCTGCGGATCCTTTTCCTCGTTCAGCTTGGGGCCCAGGTCGCCCTGCACGCCCGAACGCTCGATCCGCGCCAGCACCTTTTCCTGTTCGGCGCACAGCGCATCCAGTGCCTGCTGCGGCGTCTTGGCACCCGACAGTGCATCGCCGATGTTCTGCCACCACAGCTGTGCCAGCTTGGGATAGTCAGGGATGTTGGTGCCGGTGGGCGACCACTGAACGCGCGCAGGCGAACGATAGAATTCGATCAGACCGCCCAGCTTCGGCGCGCGCTCGGTGAAGGATTTGTCCTGGATCGTCGATTCGCGGATGAAGGTCAGGCCGACATGCGATTTCTTGACGTCCACCGTCTTGGAGGTCACGAACTGCGCATAAAGCCATGCCGCCTGGGCGCGCTCGACCGGGGTCGATTTCATCAGCGTCCAGCTGCCCACGTCCTGATAGCCGATCTTGGTCCCCTCGCTCCAGTAAGCGCCGTGCGGGCTGGGAGCCATGCGCCATTTCGGGGTTCCGTCCTCGTTCACCACGGCGGTGCCGGGCTTGACCATGTCGGCGGTAAAGGCCGTATACCAGAACATCTGCTGGGCAATGTCGCCGCGCGCCGGGACCGGTCCGGCCTCGCCGAATGTCATGCCCTGGGCTTCCGGCGGGGTGTATTTCTTCAGCCAGTCGATGGCCTTGGTGACGGCATAGACCGCGGCCGCGTCGTTCGTAGCGCCGCCTCGCGCCACGCATGAACCGACCGGTCGGCTGTTCTCGTCGACGCGGATACCCCATTCGTCGACCGGCAGGCCATTCGGCTCGCCCTTGTCGCCCATGCCCGCCATGGACATCCAGGCGTCGGTGTAGCGCCAGCCAAGGCTAGGATCCTTCTTGCCGTAATCCATGTTGCCCCAGGCTTTTGTGGGACCACCCTCGATATAGGACATGTCCCGGCCGGTGAAGAATTCGGCAATATCCTCATAAGCCGACCAGTTGACCGGCACGCCCAGGTCATAGCCGTATTTGGCCTTGAAGTCGTCCTTGGTCTTCTGGTCGCTGAACCAGTCGTAGCGGAACCAGTAAAGGTTGGCGAACTGCTGGTCGGGCAGCTGATACAGTTCGCCATCCGGCGCGGTGGTGAACTTCAATCCGATGAAATCGTCCAGATCCAGGGTCGGACTGGTGAAGTCCTTGCCCTCTTCGGCCATCCATTTGGTCAGGCTGCGCGCCTGCTGATAGCGCCAGTGCGTCCCGATCAGGTCGCTGTCGTTGACATAGCCGTCATAGATATTCTCGCCGGTCTGCATCTGGGTCTGCAGTTTTTCGACGACATCGCCCTCGCCGATCAGGTCGTGGGTGACCTTGATGCCGGTAATGGCGGTAAAGGCCGGGGCCAGCACCTTGGATTCGTATTCATGCGTGGCGATGGTTTCCGACACCACCTTGATTTCCATGCCGGCCAGCGGCTTGGCGGCATCGATGAACCACTGCATTTCCTTTTCCTGATCGGCCCGCGACAGGGTCGACAGATCGCCGATCTCGGCGTCCAGGAATTTCTTGGCGGCCTCCATGTCTGCCCAGGCCGGGGCCCCGATGACCAGCAGCGCAAGTGCCATGGCCGTGGTGGTCTTGATGGGTCTCATGTCTTTCTCCCTGATGAGACGGCTTGTTATGGATCACACCCAGCGGAACACCGCTGCGGCATATGCAAGGCACAGTGCCAGGGCCCACCACAGCGGCGGACCGGCAAAGAACAGCCAGGCCAGGCAGATGAAGGCCGAGCCCAGAAGCGAGATGAACAGCCTGTCGCCGCGCGTGGTCTCGATGCGCAGGATGCCCATTCGCGGCGTTTCCGGGAAACGGATTGCCAAGATGGTAAACAGCACCAGCAGGCTGGCGATGACCCAGAAGAATACCGCGACCGGAAAGGTCCAGGCCATCCAGCCGCCGGGGATCATGGGGGCAAACCACTGTTTCTGGCCATCCACCACCGGCACTGCCCAGATCAGAAGGCCCATCACGGCGCCCAAGGTCACCACCGCGGCCGCATAGATCGCAGGCCAGTTCGCGCGAGGCGCGGCAAGATCGGTCATCACACCCTCCCCAGGGCGAAGCCCTTGGCGATGTAGTTGCGCACAAACCAGATGACCAAGGCACCCGGCACGATGGTCAGCACCCCCGCTGCGGCGAGCACCCCCCAATCCATTCCCGACGCGCTGACCGTGCGGGTCATGGTCGCGGCGATCGGCTTGGCATTGACGCTGGTCAGCGTGCGGCTCAGCAAGAGTTCGACCCAAGAGAACATGAAACAGAAGAAGGCCGCGACCCCGATCCCGCTGGCGATCAGCGGCATGAAGATCCTGACGAAGAACCGCGGGAAACTGTAGCCATCGATATAGGCAGTCTCATCGATTTCCTTCGGCACCCCGCGCATGAAGCCTTCCAGGATCCAGACTGCCAGCGGCACGTTGAACAGGCAATGGGCCAGTGCGACCGCAATATGGGTATCGAAAAGTCCGATCGATGAATACAGCTGAAAGAAGGGCAGCGCAAAGACTGCGGGCGGCGACATGCGGTTCGTCAGCAGCCAGAAGAACAGGTGCTTGTCCCCCATGAAGTTGTAGCGGCTGAAGGCATAGGCCGCAGGCAGCGCGACCGCGATCGAGATGACGGTGTTCATCACCACATAGATGATCGAGTTGACATAGCCCATGTACCAGCTGGGGTCGGTCAGGATCACCTGATAGTTCCGCAGGGTCAGCTGATGCGGATACAGGGTGAAGGCACCCGTGATCTCGGCATTGGTCTTGAAGCTCATGTTGACCAGCCAGTAGATCGGCACCATCAGGAACAGCAGATACAGCGCCATCACCAGCGTCGAGGATTTCAGGCGCATCACAGGGCCTCCGGAATGTCGGACTGGCTGCGGTCCATGTTGGTCATGACGGTGTAGAACACCCAGCTGACCAGCAGGATCACAAGGAAATACATCAGGCTGAAGGCCGCGGCCGGACCAAGGTCGAACTGACCCACAGCCATCTTGACCAGGTCGATGGACAGGAAGGTGGTCGAGTTCCCGGGCCCACCGCCGGTGACCACGAACGGTTCGGTGTAGATCATGAAGCTGTCCATGAAGCGCAAGAGCACCGCGATCAGCAGGACGCCCTTCATCTTGGGCAGTTCGATATATCGGAATACGGCCCAGCGGCTGGCCTGATCGATCTTGGCCGCCTGGTAATAGGCCTGCGGGATCGATTGCAGCCCGGCATAGCACAGCAGCGCGACCAGGCTTGTCCAGTGCCAGACATCCATCACGATCACCGTGACCCAGGCATCAAGCGGATCGTTGGTATAGTTGTAATCGATCCCCAGGGTCTTGAGCGTCCGGCCCAGCAGGCCGATATCCACCCGCCCGAAGATCTGCCAGATGGTGCCCACGACGTTGAACGGGATCAGCAATGGCAGCGCCATCAGCACCAGCACCAGGCTGGCCCAGAACCCTTTCTTGGGCATGTTCAGCGCAACGAAGATGCCCAGCGGCACCTCGATCGCCAGGATGATGGCCGAAAAGATCGCCTGCCGACCCAGCGCCTCGTGCAGGCGCGAGCTGTGGACCATCTCGTCGAACCATTCGAGGCCCGCCCAGAAGAATTCGTTGTTGCCGAAAGTGTCGTTGAAGGCGTAGTTCACCACCGTCATCAGCGGGATGATCGCCGAAAAGGCCACGATCACCAGCACCGGCAGAACCAGGAACCAGGCCTTGTTGTTCTGGGTCTTTTCCATCACTCAGCCCCCTTTTGCGCCGGAGCGACGCGCCAGTCGTCGGCATAGACGTTGATCTTGTGCGGCGTCAGCAGGACGTGGGGCTGCGCGGGCAGGGTCTGGCCCTCTGGCAGGACCAGGTTAAGCGGCTGCCCCGCCACTTCACCGCGGACCAGACGGTGGCGGCCGACATCCTCGACCCGCAGCACCTTCAGCGCCAGGCCGCTTTCTGCCAGCACGACATGTTCGGGACGAATGCCGATCTGCACCCGGCCCGACGGGCTGCCATGATCCCCCCCCAGGGCGACAACACTGCCATCGGCCAGTTGCGCCTGTCGCCCGCGCACCTCGGCCGGCAGGAAGTTCATTCCCGGAGAGCCGATGAAATAGCCCACGAACGTATGAGCCGGGGTCTCGAACAGTTCCTCGGGCGTGCCCATCTGCACCACCCGGCCTTCGTGCATCACCACCACCTGCTGGGCAAAGGTCAGCGCCTCGGTCTGGTCATGGGTGACATAGATCATCGTGTGGCCGAATTCGCGATGCAGCTGTTTCAGCTGCGTGCGCAATTCCCATTTCATCTGCGGGTCGATAACGGTCAGCGGCTCGTCGAACAGGATCGCGTTCACGTCCTCGCGCACCATGCCGCGGCCAAGGCTGATCTTCTGCTTGGCATCGGCGGTCAGGCCCATGGCCTTGCGCGACAGCATCGCCTCCATCCCGATCATGCGGGCGATCTGTTCCACCCGCGCCTTGACATAGGCCGCATCCTGGCCGCGGTTGCGCAACGGGAAGGCCAGGTTGTCGCGCACCGTCATGGTGTCGTAGACCACCGGGAACTGGAAGACCTGGGCGATGTTGCGTTCGGCCGTGGGCGCATCGGTCACGTCGCGGTCGCCGAACAGGACCCGGCCATGGCTGGGCGTCAGCAAGCCCGAGATGATGTTGAGCAGCGTGGTCTTGCCGCAGCCCGAGGCCCCCAGCAGCGCATAGGCGCCACCGTCGGCCCAGACATGGTCCATCTGCTTCAGCGCGTAATCCTTGTCCGATTGCGGCTCTGCCAGATAGCTGTGGGCAAGGTTTTGCAAGGTGATCCGTGCCATGTCATGCGGCCTTTGCATAAGCGGCGGCGGCGGCCAGCTGGCCCTTGCCGTCGAACAGATAGACGTGGCGCGGCTCGAGCCAGACGGTAACCGGCTGTCCGGCGGTCAGCGGATGCACGCCCTCGACCAGGCCCACCCAGCGGTCGCCGCCGTGATCCAGGTGCAGGAAGGTTTCCGAGCCGGTGATTTCGGTCGCGATCAGCGTGCAGCGCAGCTCTGCCGCGCCTTCGACCGGATGCAGGGTCAGATGGTTGGCGCGGAACCCGGCCGTATATTCGCCGTCCGACAGGCCGTGGAAGCCCGCCAGCACAGTGCCATCCGCCATGCTGGCCTGACCCGCGCGCAGGCGCAGGCTGCCGAAATTCATCGGCGGGTCCGAGAAAACCCGCGCCGTCGTCGCATCGCGCGGCTGACGATAGACCTGGGGCGTCGGGCCGAACTGGGTCACGCGACCTTCCCACAGCGTCGCCGTATGACCGCCCAGAAGCAGCGCCTCTTCGGGTTCGGTGGTGGCATAGACGAAGATCGCGCCCGACGCCTCGAAGATGCGGGGGATCTCGATGCGCAGTTCCTCGCGCAGCTTGTAGTCCAGGTTGGCTAGCGGTTCATCCAGCAGCACCAGCCCCGCGCCCTTGACCAGCGCCCGCGCCAGCGCACAGCGCTGCTGCTGGCCCCCCGACAGTTCCAGCGGCTTGCGCTGCAGCATCGGGGTCAGGCGCAGCATCTCGGCCGTCTCGCGCACCTTGCGGTCGATTTCGTCCTGCGGCCGTCCCAGGATGCGCAGCGGCGAGGCGATGTTTTCATAGACGCTCAACCCCGGGTAATTGATGAACTGCTGATAGACCATGGCCACGCCGCGATCCTGCACCCGCATCCCGGTGACATCCTGACCGTCCCAGAAGATGCGGCCGGTGCTGGGCTGATCCAGACCCGCCATCAACCGCATCAGGCTGGTCTTGCCCGACAGTGTCGGGCCCAGCAGCACGTTCATCGTGCCCTTCTGCAACTCCAGATCGGTGGGATGGATGTGAACCCGCCCCCCTACCGACCGCGATACGCCGCGTAACTCCAGCCCCATGTCGTTTTCCCAATCTCCACCCTATTCAGCCGCCGCATTCACGGTCGGCAGGTTCCGGACATAGGCCGCCAGCCTTTGCGCCTGCTCGTCCGTCATGTGCAATCCCAGTTTCGTGCGTCGCCACAGGATATCCTGGGCATCGCGCGCGAATTCCTCGCGCACCAGCCAGTTCACCTCGACCTCGGTCAGACCTGCGCCGAAATCCTGCCCCAGATCGGCGGCGCTGCGCGCACCGTCCAGCATCAGGAAAGCCTCGGTTCCATAGGTGCGCACCAGCCGGCGCTGTTGCCGGGCCGAAAGGAACGGATAAGCCGCCCCCAGCCGCGCCACCTGCTCATCGAAACCATCGACCGGGAAATCGCCGCCGGGCAGCGCCACCCCTGCCGTCCAGTCCGGGCCCGCCTGCGGAAAGAACCGCGCCAGCCGCCCCAGAGCGCTTTCGGCCAGGCGCCGATAGGTGGTGATCTTGCCCCCGAACACATTCAGCAGCGGCGCGCCCCGGTCATCGAGGCTGAGCACATAATCGCGCGTGGCGGCCGTCGCCGATTTGGCGCCATCGTTGTAAAGCGGGCGGACACCCGAATAGGTCCAGACCACCTGATCGGGCGTCACGGGCCGGGCGAAATACTGGCTGGCAAAGGCGCACAGATAGTCGCGCTCCTCATCCGTGCAGCGGGCGTCGCCGGGCGCGCCCTTGTGATCCATGTCGGTGGTGCCGATCAGGGTGAAGTCATCCTCGAACGGAATGGCAAAGATGATGCGCCCGTCGCTGCCCTGAAAGAAATAGCAGCGGTCGTGATCGTATAGCCGCGGCACCACGATATGGCTGCCGCGCACCAGACGCACGCCTTCGGTCGAGTCGATATGGGCAACGTCGCGGATGACGTTTTCCACCCAGGGGCCGCCCGCATTGACCAGCGCCCGCGCCCGATGCTGCCGCGGACCCGCCGGACCTTCGGTGCTGACCAGCCACAGATCGCCCTGACGTTCGGCGCGGGTCACGCGGGTGCGGGTCATGATCGTGGCCCCGCGCGCCTGCGCGTCACGCGCGTTCAACACCACCAGCCGCGCATCCTGCACCCAGCAGTCGGAATATTCCCAGCCCCGGCGAAAGCCCGGCTTCAGCGGCTTGCCCAGCGGATCGTTGGCCAGATCCAGACGCCGCGTGCCGGGCAGGATCTGACGGCCGCCCAGATTGTCGTAAAGAAACAGCCCCAGGCGGATGAGCCAGGCCGGACGCCGGCCGCGCATCCACGGCATGACCATCCCAAGCAGCCGCGAGGTCGGCGTGTCGCTGTCAAAACGCATCTGCGGCGAATAGGGCAACACGAAGCGCATCGGCCAGGATATATGGGGCATGGCGCGCAGCAGCGTCTCGCGCTCCTCCAGCGCCTCGCGCACCAGACGGAATTCAAAGAACTCGAGATAGCGCAGGCCGCCGTGGAACAGCTTGGTCGAGGCGCTGGAGGTGGCCTGCGCCAGATCGCCCATTTCGGCCAATGTCACGGACAGACCGCGCCCGGCCGCGTCGCGCGCGATACCGCAGCCGTTGATGCCGCCGCCAATGATGAACAGGTCGGCAATCTGCCCTGGTGCCGATGACAAGCCCGAACCCTCCCTTGTGCGCAACACAGCATCTGAACCGAAGGTGCAACAGCCAGATGACAACGGTCAAGCGTGAATTTTCGTTTATGATCGTTTTTTGTCGAAAAGGAACATTCGCAACTACATTCTTGCCGCAATCGCAAAATTTTGCTGCACGTGCAGCATGGATGTTCCCCCGGGTCGCGCATTGCGCACATGCGGGATGATACCGCCGGCAACCCCCCAATCGGACTTGGTATTGCTGTGAAAATCTGGCAAAGGACGCCCGACCGCAGAACAGGGGCATTTCCATGACCAGCCAGACCGCCGCCCGCGCCGAAACCGCAAGTTCGACCCTTACGCATCTGCAGCGGCTCGAGGCCGAAAGCATCCAGATCATGCGCGAGGTCGTGGCCACGGCCGAAAACCCGGTGATGCTGTATTCGGTGGGCAAGGATTCGGCCTGCATGCTGCATCTGGCCAAGAAGGCGCTCCATCCGGCGCCGCCCCCCTTCCCCCTGCTGCATGTGGACACCACATGGAAATTCCGCGCCATGTATGAATTGCGCGACCGCGCGGCCGAACAGGCCGGCATGCGGCTGATCGTGCACCACAATCCCGAGGCCATGGAAAAGGGCATCAACCCCTTCGACCACGGCAGCCTGCACACCGACATGTGGAAAACCGATGGCCTGAAACAGGCGCTGACGAAATACAATTTCGACGTGGCCTTCGGCGGCGCGCGCCGCGACGAGGAAAAGTCGCGCGCCAAGGAGCGGATCTTTTCCTTCCGCTCGGCCAATCACCGCTGGGATCCCAAGAATCAGCGCCCCGAATTGTGGAGGCTTTACAACACCCGCAAGGGCAAGGGCGAATCGATCCGGGTGTTCCCGCTGTCGAACTGGACGGAACTGGACATCTGGCAATACATCCATCTGGAAAACATCGACATCGTGCCGCTGTATTTCGCAGAGGAGCGGCCGGTGGTGGAACGCGACGGCCTGCTGATCATGGTCGACGACGACCGGTTCCGGCTGCGCGAAGGCGAAGTGCCGATGATGCGCTCGGTCCGCTTCCGCACCCTGGGGTGCTATCCCTTGACCGGCGCAGTCGAATCGACCGCCAAGACCTTGCCCGAGGTCATCCAGGAAATGCTGTTGACCACCACATCCGAACGTCAGGGCCGGGCCATCGACCACGACCAGACCGCTTCGATGGAGAAAAAGAAACAAGAGGGGTATTTCTGATGACCGCCGCGCCCAAAGACCCCGTCTACGTCACCGACGCGCTGATTGCCGAAGACATCGACGCCTATCTGCTGAAACATCAGCACAAGACGATGCTGCGGTTCATCACCTGCGGTTCTGTCGATGACGGCAAGTCGACGCTGATCGGCCGACTGCTTTACGACAGCAAGATGATCTTCGAGGATCAGCTGGCCAGCCTGGAACACGACAGCAAATCCGTGGGCACCCAGGGCGGCGAGATCGATTTCGCGCTGCTCGTCGACGGCCTGGCGGCCGAACGCGAACAGGGCATCACCATCGACGTGGCCTATCGTTTCTTTGCCACCGACAAGCGCAAGTTCATCGTGGCCGACACCCCCGGCCACGAACAATACACCCGCAACATGGTCACCGGTGCCTCGACCGCCGATCTTGCCGTCATCCTGATCGACGCGCGGCAAGGCGTGCTGACCCAGACCCGGCGTCACAGCTATCTTGTGAACCTGCTGGGGATCCGCAACATCGTGCTGGCGGTGAACAAGATGGACCTGGTCGACTACTCGGCCGAGCGGTTCTACGAAATCGTCAGCGACTATTCGCATTTCGCCAAGCAGATCGGCATGGAAAGCTTTCTGCCGATCCCGATCTCGGGGCTCAAGGGCGACAATATCGTCAGCCGCAGCGCCCAGATGCCCTGGTATCAGGGCCCGACGCTGCTGTCCCATCTGGAGGAGGCACCGGTCAACGACAGCCGGATGCAGGACCATCCCTTCCGCATGGCGGTGCAATGGGTGAACCGCCCGAATCTCGATTTCCGCGGCTTTGCCGGTCAGATCGGATCAGGGACGGTGCGGCCGGGCGATGCGATCCGGGTGCTGCCATCGGGCAAGACCACGACGGTGAAGGCCATCGTCACGTATGACGGCGACCTGGATCAGGCCGTCGCTGGCCAGTCGATCACCCTGACCTTCGCCGACGAGATCGATTGCTCGCGTGGCGATGTGATCGTTCAGGCCGATGCGCCTTGCGAGGTCGCCGACCAGTTCGAGGCCACCTTGGTCTGGATGGCCGAACAGGAAATGCTGCCCGGTCGGCCCTATCTGCTCAAGATCGGCACACAACTGCTGACCGCCTCGGTCACCGAGCCGAAATACGAGGTGAACGTCAACACGCTGGAACATCTGGCCAGCAAGACCCTGAGCCTGAACGCGATCGGCGTCGTCAATATCTCGACCGATCGGGCGATCCCGTTCGAGCCCTATGCCAGCAATCCCGATCTGGGCGGCTTCATCCTGATCGATCGCATGACCAATGCCACGGTGGCGGCGGGGATGATCCATTTCGCCCTGCGCCGGTCGCAGAACGTGCATTGGCAGGCGCTGGACATCGACCGCGAGGCCCACGCCAGCCTGAAGAACCAGAAACCCGCCGTCATCTGGTTCACCGGCCTGTCGGGTTCGGGCAAGTCCACCATCGCCAATATCGTCGAGAAAAAGCTGCATGCCCTGGGCAAGCACACCTTCCTGCTGGATGGCGACAACATCCGCCACGGGCTGAACCGGGATCTGGGCTTTACCGATGCCGACCGGGTGGAAAACATCCGCCGCGTGGGCGAGGTGGCACGGCTGATGACCGACGCCGGGCTGATCGTGCTGACCGCCTTCATCTCGCCCTTCCGATCCGAACGGCGGATGGTGCGCGACCTGATGGCCGAGGGCGAGTTCGTCGAGGTCTTTGTCGACACGCCGCTGGAGGTGGCCGAGGCGCGCGACGTCAAGGGGCTTTACAAGAAGGCCCGCGCCGGCCAGCTGAAGAACTTCACCGGCATCGACAGCCCCTATGAACAGCCCGAGAACGCCGAACTGGTGGTCAATACCGTCGATCTGACGCCCGAGCAGGCCGCCGAACAGATCGTGCAATATGTGCTGACCCGTCTGGGCTGAGACCATGGCGCATCCCGGTCCGCGCCTCGACACAACCGCAGCCGGCCACAGCCGGGAGGCGGCGCGATGAGCGGGGCCGGCCTGCTGTGGCTGTCGCGCAATTTCCGCTTTGCCGACAACCCGGCACTGCTGGCGGCGCTGCGCGACGGGCCCTTGCGGGCGGTTTTCTGCCTGGATCGGGCAACCCTGGCCATGGGCAGCGCGCCGCGCTGGCGGCTTGAATGCGCGCTGCGCGCCTTTGACGCGGAGCTGCGCCGCCGCGGCGGGCAAGGGCTGTTGCTGCTTCGGGGCGAGCCCGAAGAGCTGCTGCCCGAACTGATGCGGCGCAGCGGCGCGCCGCGCGTGCATCAGGCCGACTGGCCCGAACCCGCCATGCGCGCATTGCAGGAGCGGGTGGCCGCAGCGCTCGGTGGGGCGCTGGTGCTGCATCCGGGCCATCTGCTGGTGCATCCGGCCGCACTGCGCACCGGTCAGGGCGGCGTCTATCGCGTCTGGTCGCCGTTTGCCCGCGCGTTGCGGGCGCTTGGCCCCGACCGGCCGGCACCCCCGGCCCCGAACCCTCTGACCATGGCCGCGCCCTTGGCCGGGGGCGATCTGCCGATTCTGGACCTTGACGACCTGAATCTGGCGCCCGATCTGCACAGCGGTCGCGCGGTTCTGGAACGCTTTGCCCTGCCCGCCGGCGAAGCTGCGGCGCTGGCCCGGCTTGACGATTTCCTGGATCGGGCGGGCGATTATGCAAGGCTGCGCGACCGCCCCGACCTTGACGCCACCTCGGGCCTGTCCGAGGCCCTGGCCCTGGGGGAAATCAGCCCGCGCAGCATCTGGCAGATCGCCCGCGCGCGCGCCTCATCCGAACCTGCCTTGGCTGAGGGTATCGAGAAATTCCTGTCGGAACTGATCTGGCGCGAATTTGCCTGGCATCTGCTGATCGATTTTCCGCGCATGGACCGCGCGCCGTGGCGGGCGGAATGGTCGGATTTCCCCTGGCAGGGGCACGGTCCGGCCTTCGACGCCTGGCAGCAGGGCCGAACCGGCGTGGCGCTGGTCGATGCCGGGCTGCGGGAAATGCGGGTGACCGGGCGGATGCACAATCGCGTGCGCATGGTGGTCGCCAGCTGGCTGACCAAGCATGTGCTGACCGACTGGCGTCTGGGGCTGGCGCATTTCCAGGACAGCCTGACCGACTGGGATCCGGCCTCGAACGCGATGAACTGGCAATGGGTGGCGGGCTGCGGCCCCGATGCCGCACCCTATTTCCGCGTGTTCAACCCGCTGCGGCAGGCCGAGCAGTTCGACCCCGACGGCCGCTATCGCAAGACCTGGCTGCCGCAGGGCGGCACCGCGGACAGTCCCCAGGCCCGGGCCTATCTGGAGACGCTGCCCCCCGACTGGCAGCTGGCCCGCAACTGGCGGCCGGCCGCGCCCGAGCTGATCGCCCAGGGCCGACAAAGGGCACTGGACGCCTATCAGCAATTCCGCGATCGCCTTCCCGCCGGCTGATGCAACCATGACTTGCGGGTGACAGGTCGGGGCTTCTGCGCTAGGATTTCCCTGTCACTTTCGTTCTTTGGTCAAGACATCGGGCTTACCATGGACAAGACAAGGCTGCGCAAGGCCCTGCTGGCTGCCTTTCCCCTGCGCGAGCGCATGGCAATGCTGCTGGCCCAGTATTTCGACCGCAACTATGCCACGCTGACCGCCCCCGGCCCGCTGGATGTCGAATATTTCCAGATCATCACCCAGGCCGAGGCCGAAGGCTGGCTGCTGCCACTGGCGCGGGCAGCCTATGAATCGGTGCCGGGCAATCCGCTGCTGGCCGATCTGGTCCTGGCCGAGGGGCTCAGCAGCGCCCGCCCCCTGACCCAACGCCCTGCGGCGGGCGACAGCGCGCTGCAGCGGCTGGTTCGGGAACGCAGCGATTTCGTCGATGTTGCCGCCTTCATGGCGCGTCTGGCCGGGCTCGAGGGCCAGACCTGCCGCATCGAACGCGCCTTGCCGGCGCCCAAGGCCATCGGCACCGGCTTTCTGGTCGGGCCCGATCTGGTGATGACCAACCAGCACGTGATTGCCGATCTGACGCCAGCCGACCGGCTGCTCTGCCGCTTCGACTATCTGACGGATGCGCAAGGGGTCGAGGTGCGCGCGGGGCGGGTGCAACCTTTGGCCGAGGACTGGCTGCTGGCCTCGGCCCCGCCCGACGCCGCCGATTCCAGCCTGGACGAAAGCCTGGAACCCGAGCCGGAAAACCTGGACTTCGCCCTGCTCCGCCTGGCAGAGCCTTTGGGCGAGCAGCCCCGGCAGGGGCAGGAGGGGCCGGGCAATCCACCGCGCGGCTGGATGACGATCGACCCGACCATTCCCGCCGGGGCCGGCGACGATCTGTTGATCCTGCAGCATCCGCAGGGCGCGCCGCTGAAACTGGGCCTGGGCAGGTTGACCGAGCTGCGGGCCCACGGGCTGCGCTGGCGGCACGATGTTGCGACCGAACCGGGATCCTCCGGCGCGCCGGTGTTCAACCGCAACCTCGACCTGATCGGCCTGCACCATGCGGGCGACCCGAACTTTGCCCGCACCGCCGCCTTCAACCAGGCGGTGCCACTTGCCGCCATCATCGGCCGGCTGACCGGCCAGGTCGATCCCTTCTGGACCCAGGTGCCGCCATGAGGCTGAGCGGCGCCGAATGTCAGGAACTGCTGCGGGCGCTGATCGCCGCCTTCCCGCAGGCGGCCCGGCTGGACATGATCCTGACCGCCCCGCCGATCGAGCGGGCGCTGGCGCGCATCAGCGCCCCCGATACGCTGGACGTGCAGTATCATCGCCTGGTGCAGGCGGCCAATGACGAAGGCTGGATGGACCGGCTGTGCCAGGGGTTACGCCAGGCCGATCCGATCAACCCGGCACTGCTGGCGCTGATCGACCGGCTGACGGGGCCGCGCACCGCCGCCGCGCCGCAGCCGCATCTGGAACTGGTCCTGGACGGCGCGCCCTTCGTCAATCAGCACCCGCTGCGCCATGTGCTGCAAACCATGACCCAATCCTTCGGCCCCAAGGTTCTTCAGGTCACCGGTGCCAATGCCAGCGGCAAAAGCTACAGCCAGACGCTGATCGGCCATGTCGCCCGCAGCATCGGGGCCGAGGTCTATCATATCCCCATGGTCGAGCCGACGACCACCGCCCGCGACCTGGTCGAGGATATGGCCCTGTTCATGGACCTGGGCGCGCCGCCGTCCCTGGCCGACCAGCCGCAGGATTCGACGGCGGTGATGCGGATGGTGCGTTGGCTGGCGGCCATGGGTCGCAAGCTGGATCGCGACTGGTGGCTGATCCTGGACGGCTTCGATTCGCAGCGCATCGACGACAGCGTGACCATGCTGATGCACGGCCTGGCGCAAAGCATCGGCAATGGCCAGCCCGAACGCATGCGGCTGTTCCTGCTGGGCTGGGACCGACCGATTTCCGGCCCGCCGCCGGGAAGGATCCTGGAACAGGGCCTGCGCGCCTTTGCCCGCGAGGATCTGCGCGATTACCTTGACGCTCTGATCGGGCAATACGCCATGCCGGCAGACATGCATAGCACCGATGACATCCTGTCATTGTGCTATCAGGGCTGGGATGACAACAGCGAACCCTATGCCCGGGCGCAGGCCCTGACCCAGCGGATCCAGCTGGTCGCCCTGGCCGCGATCCAGGCGGCCCAGGGGGGGCAGCCATGAACCTGCGCGAATCGCTGGGCCGCATCAGCCTGACCGCCGCCCCGACGGCCGAGGCCACCCCTCAGGATGTCTGGCCCTGGGTCGAAGCCGCGGCGGTGCTGGTGCATTTCGACCCGCTGACGCTGCGGTCCCGCAGTGGGTTCCTGTCGCCGCTGTCACCGGAAATCCCGCAATTGATCGACCTGTCCCAGCCCAGCCTTGCCGCCCGTCAGTTGCGCCGGCTGCGTGACGATACACGCCGTCAGGCGCTGGCCGGGCTGGGCAACGCCGCCGCGATGCAGGCCCAGCTGGCACTGAACCCGCAGCCTGACCACCCGACGCAGCAGGCACTGGCCGCGCTGATCGCCGGGCCGTCGGCCACCGAGCCGCTGCTGCGGTCGCAGGATCCCGGGCAGCTGGCCGCCCTGGCCGAGGCCCTCGCCTGGCTGCAGGGCATCCTGCCCGACCTGCCAGATCCGCAGCAGGTGGCCCAGCAGGCGGCACGCGCGCGTCTGCTGGCACCGCTGCGCAAGCTGGTGGGCAGCCATTTCGCCGGCCGCGCCGATGTCCTGGCGCAGATTGCCGATCACCTGCGCCTGGCCCCGCCCGGCGCGGTGCTGATGGTCCAGGGACCGGGCGGCGTCGGAAAGTCGACCGTGCTGGCGAAATTCATTCTGGACGCCGTCGAGCACGATCCGAACCCGCCCACGGTGCTGCTGCTGAACCTGGACGATCCGCAACTGGTCATCGACGACCCGTTCACCCTGCTGCTCGAGGCCGGGCGCCAGCTGCGCATCCAGCACCCGGAACTGAACCCCGAACTGGACGGGATGCGCGATCACATCGCCTCGCTGCGGCTGCGCAGCCGCTCGACCGAGACGATGGAATCCGTCACCGGCGGCGCCGTTGACTGGCACGAGGTCAGCCGCATCGCCCGCGCGGCCATGGCCATCATTCCCGGCAACCAGCCGGTCTTGCTGGTCATCGACACCTTCGAGGAAGCGCAGACCACCGGCCCCAGCGCCGTCAGCCGCCTGATGCAACTGGTCGACAGCCTCAAGTCCGGCAACCCGCGGCTGCGCGTCATCATCGCCGGACGCGCGCAGGAAGATGGTCTGCCTGCCGAAAAGGTGACGCTGCGGGCACTGGACCCCATCGCGGCCCGCGCCGTGCTGGAAAAAAGCGCCGGGCTGGGGCCGCTGCCGCAAGCGGTCGCCGATCAGGTCTATGCCATTGCGCGCGGCAATCCGCTGGCCACCTATCTGGCAGGCCGGGTTCTGGCGACCGAGGGCCGCGACGCCTTTGCCGACAGCGCCCGGATGGCGCAACTGATTGGGCAGATTCGCACCGAAAAGGTGCAGGCGCAGCTTTACGGTCGGGTGCTGGGGCATATCCATGACGAACAGGTGCGACGGTTGGCCTATCCGGGGCTGGTGCTGCGCCGCATCACCCCCGACATCCTGCTGGCGGTTCTGGCCGAACCCTGCGGCGTGACCATTGCCGACAGCGATGCAGCGCAGGATCTGTTCACGCGCTTCGGCCATGAGGTTGCGCTGGTGCAGCCCGAACCCGGCACCGGCGCGCTGCGCTATCGCGAGGACGTGCGCCGGCTGGTGCTGACCGACCTGCGCCGCGATCAGCCGCAGCTTGCCGCCGACATCGATCGCGCGGCGGTGCGCTATTACCGCGACCGCCCGGGTGCCCTGGCCAGAGCCGAGGAGCTTTATCACCTGCTGGCGCTGGACAGCCCGGCCGAGGAGCTGGACCCCCGCTGGGACGAGGCGGCAGCGCCGCTGCTCTCTGGCGCGCTGGACGAACTGCCGCCCCGGGCGCAAATATGGCTGGCCAACCGCTTGCGCATCGACCTGCGCCCGGAATGGCAGGACTTGGCCGACCAGCAATCCTGGGAAACCTCGGCCGAACAGACCGCCCGCGCCCTGATGCGCGACAAGTTGCCGCAAGAGGCGCTGTCGGTCTTGAACCAGCGCCAGCAACGGCTGCCGGCATCGCCGCTGTTCCTGACCGAGGCCGAGGCGCTGGTCATGCTGGGTCAGCCAGAAACTGCGTTGCAGATCCTGCGTCAGGGCATCGCCAGCGCCGAAACCGCCGGCGACCGGCTGACGCAGGTGGCATTGCTGCTGGTGGAAACGCTGATCCATGAAACCCGCCGGGCATTGTTGCGCGCGGGACAGGCCGCCAGGCGCGCGGTGGACCTGGCGCAACTGACGGAAAACACGCCGGCGCGGCTGCGCAGCCTGATGGCGCTGTTGCGACTGCACCGCCACCGCCGCGGCCTGCCCGGACCCGCCCCGGAAACCCTGGTGGCCGAGGCCGAGCGGCTGTTGCGCAATGATGGCGTCATGGCCCAGCTTTCGGCCACGCCGGGGTTGATGCGGGAACTGGCGGCGGAACTGGGCATGCGCGACCCGCAGGTTCTGGCTGCCGCCCTGCGCGGCAGCGGTGCCGGCATCGCCCTGCCCCCGGCGCTGCGCGGCGCCAGCGCCGCCTCGATCGTCAGCGACCGGCGGGCGCGGCCGCTCTTGGGCGACATGCTGCTGCCCGATGAACCTTTCGCCAACGGCCTGGCGCTGGTCAACGACGCCCCGGACCGCCAGCACCGCTTTGCACGGGTGGCGCTGGTCTGCGATCTGATGGCCGCCGAAATCGATCACAGCCGCGGCGGCCTGCCGGCACGGGCGATGCGCGCCCGCCCGACCCCCTGGCGGCAAAGCCCGCTGGCACCCGATCAGACCGCCTGGGGCGATCTGGTGCAATCGGCGTTCTGATCCGGCGCAAGCGTAGCCATTGCTTTACTTTTTGCGGCCACTGGGGCATGATCGACCCATCCCAGGTACGAAAGATTTGTCTGTTCCGGCCCCTGCTTCCAGCGGGTCAGCCCAGCACGGAGTATTGGCATGCTTTCCCTGACGGATGGTTTTGAAATCGAGGGCGTCCAGTTCTTTCGCGACGACGAAGCCCCCGAGGTTTTCTATTACCTGCCCAGCACCGTCGCCCTGGCACGTAATCCCGACGGGTCGCCGCAATTCCAGTTCGTGCTGTATCAGGCCGGCCTGCCCATCGAGGGCAAGCAGCAGGGCGGCGGCTTTCTGGTGATGACCACGGTGCTGACCGCGCCCGCCGATGTGGTCGGACAAAAGGCGACCGACCGCGCACAGGCGATCCTGCGGGCCGAGGCGCCGTCGCCGGGCGCGCCGATTCCGACGCCCAAGATCCGTTCCGTGCCCTTCACCGGCGGCACGGCGGTGCTGCGCATCGCGCGCGGGCCGAACAACAGCCTGGTCGAACGCATCGATCTGGGCCGACCATCGCTGATCGGCAGCAACACGGTTTCGGTCGTGGCCGATTTTCCGCTCATGGGGGCCGAGGTCTTTGCCGACACTTTGCGCCAGGGCGGCGCCATCGCCGCGGTCGAATACAACCTGGAATTCGAGGTGCGCCTGCCCGCCGTGGTGATCGAGGCCCATATCGACGCCGGCCGCGTGCGCGAGGTGGTGGCGACCTATACCGAACAGGAAATCGTGGATGAGGATTTCTGGGGCGGCGATACCACGACCCAGGTGCGAAAGCGCACCGGCTACAGCGAATTCCTGCGCGAAAACAATCTGGTGACGCTGGATATTCGCGCCGGCTCGGCCCAGGTGGAACTGGACGACGACATGATCGCCGATCTGCGCGATTTTGCCCTGGGCGCGATGGACAAGTTCATCAACGAACAGTGGATGAATGTCGGCGGCATTCTGACACCCGAGGAACTGCGCAGCGAATGGCTGACCTTCATCAACGAGGACTTCCAGAAGAACTTCGACCTGACGCTGACGCAATCGGATGTGGTGATCCGCCAATACAACCCCAGCGCGACAATCAACCCGTCGTTCATTTCGGCGGATATCAAGGACTATCTGCTGATCGTGGACACGCTGGCGCATCCTTTCTTCAAGCGGCTCGAGGTGGATGTCTCGACCAGTTTCGATTTCGAGCGCTTCGACGATTACGTTCATTCCATCGTCGTGGACCTGACCTATGACAGCCCCGACGATACCGGCCGGCGCATCCAGAAGGCGGAAAGCTTCATCTTTACCAAGGACGACAACCGCCGGCGCAAGTTCGTCACCGCCAAGGGGCGCAGCAACGAATACCAGGTCACGGCCGAGGTGCATTACCGCAACGGCCCGATCCTGAAGCAGCGGTTGCTGAATGCGACATCGGTGGCTCCGGCCCAGGTCATCGCTGTGGCCAATCCGGGCGAAATCAACGTCACCTTCTCGGCCCCCGCCGCCGGGTTCGAGGGCGAGTTGCGCTCGATCGACATCGAACTGGCCTATGAGGATCGCCGCAGCGGCGTCACCCCCTTTGTCGAGGAACGCAGCCTGACCAAGGAGGCACCACAGGTCGTCATCCGCCGCCCGGTCTATTCGCCCGAGCTGAAGCCTTTCCGCTATCGTTTCACCCATGTGTTCCCCAACCAGAAGGTCTCGACACCCTGGATCGAGGCCCCGGCCGGCACCACCAACCTGCGCGTGCCCACCCCGTTCGAGGACCGGTTGATGCTGGATGTGGTGCCTTCGGCGGATTGGAGCGAGCTGGCCGGCATCCTGGTGTCGCTGACATACAACGATCCCGACAACGACCTGCGCACCCAGCAGTCGCTGTTCTTTGCCCCCGAGGATCAGGGCAAGATCAAGACCTTTTTCGCGCCCTTGAAGGATCCGGCGCGGCGCACGGTCGCGGTCAGCGAAACTCATCTGTTCCGCAGCGGCGTGGCGCGCAATTTCGCCCCGCGCGTGGTGCAGGCCAGCGGTGTGCCGGTGATCGTGGGCAATGCCCCGGGCGGGCTTTACCGGGTCACGGTCTCGGGCGACGATCTGGCGCTGGGAACGGATGTGCGGCGGGCAACGGTGTCGCTGTCCTATAGCGATCCGGTCAACAACGTTCTGGATACGCATGGCGTGCTGCTGCGCAATCCCGGCGACAGTTCGGTCTGGTCGGTGGCGCTGGCCGATCCCCAGCGGCTGGAATACCGCTATCGGGTCGACTACTTCATGGCCTCGGGCGAGCGGATCGCCGGCCAGGAACAGACCGCGAGCTTTGCCCACCCCGACGACTGGCTGTTTGTTCCTCCCCCCAACGGTTGAGGCAAGGGATGACGCCATGCTGTCCTTTGCCCCTCCGATCAGGCTGATCGCCGGCCACCCGGTTCTGGCCGACCACGACCGCGCCGACCTGTTCCATGTCCTGCCCGCAGCGCCGGCGCTGGCGCTGGCCGCCAATGGCGACCCGGCCTTTGGGCTGATGCGCTATCTGGGCGACGATGCCGGGGGGGCGGCGCTTGCCGGTGGGTTTCTGTCGCTTGCCACCGAACTGACCGTGCCTGACGGCGTTCAGGCACTGATCCGCCAGCAACTGGCCGATCAGATCGGTCGGGTCGTGCAACTGAGCCAACCGTTGTTCGACGATGGCCAGGTCGAGCTGGTGCTGCTGGGCCAGGCCAGCGGCGCCGACCCCGGCAGCAATCCCGGCCCCTTTCAGGTCGATGTGCTGGGCAGCGCGCGCCCCGCGATGGCCGGGCGCAATGCCGCCAGCTTTCAGGTGGCGCTGAACCACACCGCCGCCGCCTTCATCGAGGCGGCGGTTGGCGACCCGACCCTGCCGGCGCTGGTGATCTACCGCATGGCACTGACCGGCCTGCAACCGGGCTATCGCATCCAGGTCAATGGCGATCTGTCGCGTCTGCAAGACGAACTGGACGCGCGGTTTCGTGCCAATGTCTATTACCTGCGCGCAGACATCGCCCGGGAAACCCGGCTGGCGATGGCCGCGGCCGGGGTGCGGGTCGATACCGTGGTCATGGACGAAACCGCCCAGGACGATGCCGCGGCGGCCGAACGCGCGCTGCTGGACTGGATCACCGACAGCTTCTTCGATCCACAGCCCGTGCCACCTGCCCCGGCCGGGCCCGCCGCCGGCCTGGTGGACGGCCTGCTGGGCGGTGTCGCGGAACTGTTCGACACGCTGATGCCCGGCGCCTCCTTCAAGCTGAAATCCCGCCGGACCGAGGATCTGCGCCAGGTTCACGCCGTCTTGCAGCGCACGCTGGCGCGGCGACGCGACCTGGTGTTCCAGGCCACCCTGGGGGCCGAGCTGAACGCCCGCCGCATCGACGAAACCGGCGTCGAACGCGCCGACTGGCCCTCGCTGCGCGACCGGCTGATCGGCGGGGTGAACATCGCCGCCATCCCGCGCCGCGAAATCCGACTGGGCATCATGGACCGGTTCGCCAGCGACGGGCTTGCGGCGGTCGAGCTGGACATCGCGCTGTCCGCACCCGATGCGGCCGTGCCGCTGCACCCGCGCACGGTGGTGTTTCACGACGCAAACCAGCAGCACCTCTACGCCGTCAACCTGCTGGACCAGCCGGCGCGGCTGCTGACCGATCCCTATCACTATCGCCTGCGCTGCCATTACGATCCCGCCAGCGCCTTCGGCCCCCGCCCGACCGAGGAAGGCCCCTGGACCCAGGGCCGTGCTGGCGAGCTGATCGTCGATCCGCGCGTCGACGGACCGTATCGGCTGCGCGCACCGCTGCTGGCGGTGACGCCCGGCTTTCCCTTTGCGCAGTTCCCGCAGGTCTCGATCGATCTGCGGCGGGTCGAGGACGGCGTCGAAACCCAGCGCGGCGCGCTGCTGTTGCGCGCCGACACGCCCGAGGCGCGCTGGATCTTTCGCGGCCATGGCGCCCAGCCCGAACGGTTCCAGTTCCGCACCCGGTTCGAGCGCCCCATGCCCGAAGGCGGGCCGGTGATCAGCGACTGGCAGGATGAAACCGGCCTGCGCATCACCCTGCCCGACCCGCTGCCGCACCGCCGGCGCGCGACCTTCTTCGTCAGCCTGCCCTGGGCCGAGGTCGGCCTGGCCTTTCTGGAGATCCGCTATGACGACGACGCCAACGGGCTGCACATCGACGAACGCGTGACCCTGAGCTCCGATCAGCCGGTGGTGGACCGCGATTACGCCGTCGCCGACCCGGCGCTGGATCGGCTGCAGTTCCGGCTGACCGCGCTGATCCTGGGGCGCGGCTTCGTGCAGGGCGACTGGCGCGAGACCACCGACACCACCATCGTTCTTGGCCGCGAACTGGTCGAGATGCGCGCCGTGCGCCTTCGGGTGCTGGGCCTGCCGCTGGCCGCGCACGGCCTGGCCCAGCTGCGCCTGTCGGCCGAGGCCATTGGTCCCGGCGCGGTGTCCCTGCATCCCCATAGTGTCCTGGTCGACGCCGACCGGACCGATGGCGATCTGGGCGTCTGGAGCTTTCCGCGTTTCGTCCCGCCCGTCTCCGGCCTGCGGGTGCGGGCCGACTGGCGCAATGCCGACGGCTTTCCCGACAGCACCGGCTGGCAAGGGCTGGACCGCGATCTGGCGCTGTTCCGCGTCCCGCAGATGCGCTTTCAGCTATAGGGGAGGACGCCGATGCTGAGTTTCGAAACCCCGCATGTCGAAGCAGACGGCATCATCCTGTTCCCCGATCATGAGGATCCGCTGCTGTGGTATTACAGCGCCGCAGACCCGCGTCTGGCCATCGGCCCCGGCCGGCGGCCGATGTTCGACCTGTGGATCTATACCGAGGCGCTGGTCCACAGTTTCCTGGGCGGCACGCAGATTCCGCAGGAAATGGGCGGCGGCTTTCTGACCCTGGGCGTCAATTGCCGTCATGACGATGCGGCGTTGCGGCGGGCGCGCAAGGCGGTGGCGCGGGCGCTGTCGCTTGACGACGAGGACCGGGTGACGCTGTCGCCGATCCCCTATTCCGAGGGCAAGGTCAGCCTGATCGCGCTGGATGCGGTCAGCGCAGGCGGCGACACCGGCGCGGGCGAGCCGGCGGCCGGGCGGCCGCGCTTTGTCACCGCGGTGCTGGGGGCGGGCCGGCCGGCGCTGCTGGGCGATTTGCAGGCGATCTTTTCGATCTCGCTCAGCGACCGCGGCGCGGCCTTCATGTCGGGCATGTTCGAGAATGGCGGCATGCCGGTGGGCGTGGTCTATGAGCTGAGCTTTCAGGGGCTGTCGCCGGCGGTGCAGGTGGTTGTCCGCGCCGATATGGACAAGCTGCGCCAGCATTTCGGCGGCGGGCTGCAAGGCCAGGTGCAATGGTTCCGCGCCGATGTCTCGGCCGCGATCGACCAGCTGGTGCAGACGAATGCGGTGCAGATCGAAAGTTCGATCCTGCTTGATGCCGATGCCGCGCGCGAGGCCGAGGCCCGCGCACTCGCCCTGTTCAAGGAGGACATCATCCAGACCCTTTTCCGCCCCAGCCTGCCGCAGCCGCCGCAGCCGGCGCCGGGCCAGGGGCTGGGCCAGGCCATTGCCGCGCTTGGCGGCGCGGGGGCGGCCGCAGGCGGGGGCGCGGCCGCTGCCGGCAATGCCGCCGCTGCGGCAGCGACCGGCGGATCACTGGGGCTGACGCTGAAATTCCAGCACGAGACCGCCGATCTGTCGGGCGAGTTCCGCTATGACGCGCGCATGCCCAGCACCCGCACCGACGCGCCGCAGGCCTTTCTGCAGACGCTGATTGCGCCACAGGACCACGCCAGCCACACCACTGTCATCAACCTGGGCACCGCATCGGCGTTTTTCGACCGGGTCGAAGCCATCGTGTCCTTGCCCGAGGACGCGGTTTTTGCCGAACTGAACCTGCGCCAGGCCGTCGTCAGCATGAGCTATGGCGACGACGACCCGCAGCGCCCGCCCGAAATCAAGCCGCCGCTGATCTGTCGTCCCGGCGGCGAGCGCCACCGGCTGCTGGCCTTTCTGCGCAACGGCCGGCCCAGCATGGCGGTCAGCTATGACATTACCTATGAATTCGACGATCCGGTCGATGCGACCGTCGATGCCAGCCGCTATGTCACCCCGCGGCAAACGTCTAGCACCCGGGCGGTGATGATCGATCCGCGCGGCGATTTCGGCTATCGTCGGCTGGTGCTGCGCCCGGGCCGCATCCCGGCGGATGTGCGCGAAATCGGCGTCGAGGCCCGGTTTCGCACCGACTCGGGCGGGTTTGCGGCCGAGCGCCGCTTTCGCCTGCTGGCGCCCTTTGACCGGCCGGTGGCCGAGGTGGCGCCCGAAGGCGCCGACTGGCCGATCCGCACCCGGGAAAAAGGCTTTGGCCGCTTCGACCTGCGCCCGACCTATGTCTTTGCCGAGGGCGGCACCTGGACCGCCGCAAGCGACCAGGCGCGCGCGCCCCTGCACACGCTGGACGCGCCATTTCGCGGCGAACGCCAGCTGATCGTGCAACCCAACGTGCTGTCCCCCTCGGTCGAGGGGATCGATGTCGAGGTGGAATACAACGATCCCGCCGCCGCCTATGCCCGCAGCTTTCGCGCGACGCTGACGCCGCCCTTTGCCGCCCTGACCCTGCGCTGGTCGATCCTCGACCCGGCGCGACAGCAGGTGCGCATCCGCGCCACCGTGCGCGAAGGCGGCATCGTGTCGCGCGGCGATTGGGTGGAAACTCCGGAAACCATCCACATCGTCGGCACCGACGCGGCGCGCCCAGACCTGTTGACGTTGCGCCTGATCGGCGGCGATCTGGCCGCGGCGGGGCTCGACGCGGTGCTGGTCGAATTGCGCGCCCCCGACGAAACCGGCCAACCGCGCCTGACCGAACTGTTCTTTGGCCCCGGCGATCCGCTGACCGCGCAGGCCACGCTGATCCGCCGCCCCGGCCAGCCGCTGAGCTACGAATTCCGCACCCATGCCTTTCGCAGCACCGGCGACAGTGCCGTCAGCGACTGGCAGACCCGCACCGACGGCCTGCAACTGATCATTTCGCTAAGGACTCTGTGACCCCCGCAACCGGAGCTTGCCATGCTGGACCTCGATACCCGGTTCGAACTTATGGGCGTGACGCTGTATCGCGACGCCGACCAGCGCGACGTGTTCTTTTACCTGCCGCAGAACCCGACCATTCCGCGCGACCGCGCCGGGCTGATGTTCGACCTGATGCTTTATGAAAAGGGCGGGCAGGCGCAGGATCTGCAGACCGGCGGCTTTCTGACGCTGGCCGTCGCCACCGGGCTGGGGGCGCTGGAACAGCCGTTGCTGCGCGAATTGCGCCGCCAGTATGGCAGCCAGGCGCGGCTGGTCTCGATCCCCTTTACCGAAGGTTCGGTGCGGCTGGCGGGGCTGGATACCGGCGTGGCCCCGATCAACCCCGACGGCAGCGGCCCGCCGGCCAGCGACCCCGGCCCCACCGGCCTGCGCCTGGTCGAAAAGGTATTCGGCACCGCTGTTCCCAATCTTGACGGCGACAATCGCGCGGTGTTCTCGCTGCAACTCAGCGAAGAGGGCGCGGCCTTCTTCGCCGATCTTCTGGAACAGGGCCGCGCGGCGCGGCCGCTGATCGCCATCTACGACCTGAAATATACCGGCCTGCTCGAGGTCGAAAGCCTGCGCATCGAAATCGACTATGCGCGGGTCTATGATTTCCTGCGCACGCGGCTGGGCTTCAACGCCATCGTCGTGGCCGGCGAAATCGACAACATCGTCGAAGAGCTGCGCGACAATCAGTCGATCAGGATCGACGACACCGTGCGCAGCCTGGAATTATCCACCCCCGAGGCGCTGGCCCAGCGGCAGACCCGCATCGACGCGCTGGTCAAGGAACTGGCCACCGGCGCCTTCTTTGCGCCGTCGTTGAAGCTGGGCGATCCGTCGGTGAATGAAAGCGAGGTGTTCGCGGCGCCGGCCAGCGACGGCTCGGTCGGGCTGTTCCGCCAGGGGATGCCGGCGGCGATCGGCCAGGCCATCGGTCAGGCGATCAGCAGCCGCGAAATGGCCGGGCCCACCGACATCAACACCCCGCCCCCCGAGCCGGGCGAGGGCACGCCGCCGCCGGCCGCCAACAGCCAGGTCGCGGCGCAATCCTCGGCCATGGGGCACCCGCGCGCCACCTTTACCATGCGCCGCCTGCAACAGCGCGAATTGCGCAAGGTGGTCTATGACCTGTCGCGCACCACGGCGATGCAGCGGTCCACCGGGCCGCAGAACCCGCTGCTGTTCATGGGATCCGAGCGTGAGATCCGTAGCCGCATCCACAAGATCAGCCTGAACCACCCGTTCTTTGCCCGGCTGCGCATCGACGTGGACGCCGGCGGCACCGATTTCGCCGCCGAAGGCATCCGGGCGATGACGGTGCGGCTGCGCTATGGCCGGCGGCCCGACGGCCAGCCGCGCGAATCCGCCGATTTCATCCTGGACAGTGCCGATGATCGCGCCAGCTTTGTCTTTGCCCGCGACCCCGGCGCCGGCATGGGCTACGAATATCAGCTGACGCTGCATTACCTGCCGGGCTTCGGCCTTGGGGATACCCGGCAGACCCTGACCGGTCCCTGGACCCCGACCGAGGCGCGGCAGCTGTCGCTGCATCCGTCGATGCTGGCGCGGCGCCAGCCGATCACCCTGGCGCTGCCGCGCGCGGTGCCCCCCGACCTGGCCGAGGTGCGCGCCAGCGTCACCTACAGCGATCCCGACGGGCTGATCCAGGACAGCCGCAGTTTCGTGCTGCTGCCCGGCCAGCCGGGCGTGACCGTGCATGTCCGCCTTGCCGATGCCAATGATTCCGTGCGCATCGCCGCCGAGGCGATCTTTGCCGACGGGCGCAGCCTTGCGCTGCCGGAACAGATCCGCCCCGATCCGCAGGGGCTGCGCCCCACCGATCTGGTGCTGATGCCGGTGCCGGGCCGGCCGGCAGCGCAGTTTTCGGTGATGCTGTCGGACCCGCTGGACGAGCTGCGCTCGGTCCTGGTCGATTACGAGGTGCGCCAGAACGGCAGCCTGGTCGGCAGCGGCGGGATCGAGGTGACCGAGCCGCTGCAGGCCATGCCGGTGCAAGTGATCCTGCCCACGGCCGAGCCGCGCCCCGAGGTGCGGCTGCGCGAACGCCGCATCTTTGCCAGCGGCGGGATCGAAACCCTGCCCTGGCGCGTGCTCAGCGACACGCTGCAAGTGGTTGGCGTGCCGGCCGGCGATGTGATGGAGGTCACCTTGCGCTATGTCGGCCCGCCGCTGGCCACGCTGGGCGTCGTCGGGTTGCTGGTCAACCTGTCCTACACCGCCCAGGACGCCGACCCGGAATTTGCCCAGACCGCCAACCTGTTCGTCGAGGGCAGCGAGCCGGCGCGCTGGCTGGTGCGGCTGAAACAGCGCGGCGAGCGGCGCTTTTCCTACCAGACCGTCGTGCTGCTGCAAACCGGCGAACAGCGCGAACTGCCGCCCGTGACCACCGATGCCAGCCTGGTGCTGCTGCGCGTCGCCACCCCCTGACCATGAGGCGTTCCGATGAGTTTCGAGACCGACAGACAGCGCTACATGTTCGACAGCGAAACGGTGCAGGGCAGCGGCAGCTTGGGATCGGCCGGGGGGGCGGCGCTGGCGCAGCCTGTGGTGCCGATCCATCTGGCCAACGAGGTCGAACCGCTGCTGATGGGCCCGGCCTATTTCGCCCGGCTCAAGGCCGCCATCGACGCCCTGCCCAATGCCGGCCACCCCATCCTTTGGCTGGCGGGGTGGTGGTTCACGCCGCTGTTCTCGCTGGAAAAGATGACCGGCGGCCCCGAGATGACGGCGCTGCTCAAGGCCAAGTCGCGGGCCGGCATCGACGTGCGGGTGCTGGGCTGGGTGCTGGCTCCGGAAATGATGGCCTCGGCGCTGGTGCAGGGGCGCGCGCCCGATGCCTTTCGCACCAGTTACGGCACGATGCGCTTCATCAAGGAATTGCGCAGCGAGCCGACCCTGGCCGACAAGGTGATGTGCAACACCCTGTCCCACCCCGCCGGCGCGGTCCATGCCAAGCTGGCGCTGGTCGGCAACGACGATCAGATGACGGTGTTCACCGGCGGGCTGGATTGCGTGAACGACCGCCACGACCCGATCTGGCGCGATGTGCAGCTGCGGCTGACCGGGCCGGCGTCCCAGCCCGCGCATGATTTCTTTCGCGACATGTGGAACGAAATCCAGGCGCGCCCGGTGCGGCCGCTGTCGTTTTCGGTGACGCTGAACGGCGCCACCCACGCGATCAGCCTGGACAACCGCACCGCCGCCACCGCAGCCATCGCCGCGCGCAGCGTCGGTCGCGCCTCGGCCGGGCGGGTCCATGCCCAGTCGCTGCGCACGGTGCCGCAGTTCAATTTCCCCTCGCTGCTGGGCCTGTCGCCGGTGCCGATGAACGACCCTTGCAGCTTTGCCCCCGCCGGCGTGTTCGAGGTTGATCGCGGCTGGCGCGCGGCCATCGCCGGGGCCGAAACCTATTACTATGTCGAGGATCAGATGCTCAGTTCGGCGCCGCTATGCGATGCGCTGAACGCCCGCCTGCTGGCCGACGACGATTTCCGGGTGATCCTGGTCACCGGGCGCTTCGATCCCAACGACCCGCCCAGCGACATCGGCGCCTGGACCCGGGCGCGCGCCATCAATTTTCACCTGATGCGCGGCCTTGGCCCGGCGCAAAAGGCGCGGGTCGGGATCTTCAACCACTCGGCCAAGGTGGTGCATAGCAAGCTGGCGCTGGCCGACGACAAATGGGCTTTCGTCGGTTCGCCGAATTTCTCGGTCCGCTCGCAATTCACCGATTTCGAGCACGGCTTTGCCTTCATGGACGAGGCCGAGGCCGCCGTTCCCGCCTTTCGCCGCCAGCTCTGGGACAGCATCTTCGGTGCCCCCGCCCCTGATCTGGCATCGGCGCTGGACCGCTGGTTCGCCATCCCCGAGGGCGGCAGCCAGGGCGTGCTGCAGCGCATCCGCACGCCCCTGGCGGTGCCGGCCCTGGCCACGGTCGAACGCCTGGCCGCCGATGCGCTCTTTGAAATCGACAGTCGCCAGAACTGGGGCACCGATCTGTTCCTGATGCTTGCCGCCAATATCGGCGTGCCGGCTGGATCATAGAGGGGTTATCGATGCTGATCTTGTCCTCTGCCCGGATGCCGCCCGATCGCGACGACCTGGTGATATTTGACGACGACGGCGATCTCGGGCTGCACCATGTCTTGCCGCTGCGATTGCGTGTGGCCGAAGGCGCCACGCTGACGGTGATGGGGCGCGGCGCCCGTCACGAGCCACGCGCGATCCTGGGCGGTTTCTTCAATCTGCCGCTCACCGCCTGCCCACCGCCGATGCAGCGCCGGCAGATAATCGCGGCCTGGCTGGGCAGCGATCCCGACCAGCTGCGCCTGTCGCCGGTGGTGGCGGCGCTGGATCTCAGCGTGACCCTGTCTGCCGACGCCGGCGTGGTGGTCCGCCATGACGCTCCGAACTGGCAGGGCAGCGACATCGTTCTGTCGGGCGAGGTTCCCGTCGGCGAGGCGGGCGCCGCCTTGGCACGCGACTGGGACGCCGGACTGCCGCATCTGCAGGCAACCATGCGGCTGCGCGTGCAGGGTATTTCCAGCGCGGTCGAATCCGGCTTCAGCGACCAGCGGCTGCGGCTGATCCTGGCGCCAGGCCAGATACGCCACGAATCCCGCCAGGAAAGCATTCACAGCCGTCGTCGGGTCACCGGCGAACTGGCTCTGGCACCCCTGAGGCCGGTCCGCGCCGCCGACGGCGACGGGGGCATCGGCCTGCCGCCGTCTCTCTGGGCCGGATTTTCGGCCCCCTAGCAAAAGGAGAACCGTATGCTTTCCCTTTATGGCAGTTTCACGGTTCCCGGGGTGCCGGATGTCGTGCTGTATCGCGACGACGAAAACCCGCGCAAGTTCTACATGGTCTCGGGCAAGCCGCGGATCCTGCGCGCCGATCCCCGGGACCCGACCAGCCGGCCGATGCTGGACCTGATCGCCTATGTCCGCGACCTGTCCCAGCCCCGGCCGCCAAACGACGATGTCGAACGCGGGCAGTTGCAGATGACGGTGGGGCTGGCGATTTCGCTTGCCGAACAGACTCGCATCCGCGATCACCTGCGCCAGCGCCTGGCAGAAGAGGTCGACCGCGGCTTTCGCTTTCTGGGCATGCCGGTGCTTCCGGGCGAGCCCGAACTGGGTTATGCCCCTCAGTTCATCGGCGGCACGGCGGTTGCCACCACCTTTGGCGAGGAGCTGCAGATCGCCGCCCAGGGCAGTTGCCCGATCATGTCCACGGGCGTCAACAGCGCCAGCTTTTCCTATCAGCTGACCCAAAGCGGCGCCCGCCTGCTGCGCCAGACCATGGAAGAGGGCGTCCTGCCCATCCAGGTCCGCTATCAGGGGCTGATGATGATTGCCCGCATTCCGGCGCTGACCATCCGCATCCGCGCGGATCGGCAAGAATTCCTGGAACAGGCCCGACAGAACGCGATCATGCGTCGCTATGTCACCCTGGGCGGCGGCATCGTGCTGCGGCCGGTCTGGTATCCTCCGCCGACGCTGTCCAGTTTTCGCAGCAGCCATCACAGCCTGACGGTCGAAATCGACGACGGCGATTTCCGCGACGCCGACCCGTCCGAGGATCTGACCCAGGAACTGGAACGCATGGCCATGAACATCCTGCAGAACAACATCCTGCCGGGGTTCTTTGAACGCGCCATCCCCGCCGAGGACGAAACCGACGCGGAAAAGGATCGCGGCTACTGGTTTCGCGAAACCACCACAGACACCGGCAGCGTCGATGTCACCATCAGCCGCCGCGACGTGGTGCAGATCGAACATGGTGCCAACGCGATCCTGGGTGCCGAGCTGACGCCCGCCGATACCGCCGCCGCCATCGTCTATGCCAACCTCAGCCAGGCCAATATTCCGATCATGCGCTTGACGGTGGCGCCCAACATCAATTTCCAGATCGACCCGATCCAGAGCGTCAGCGTGTTCGTCGATTATGACCAGTTCGACGACATCCGCGGCCGGCGCATCCGCACGCAACGGCAATTGCAGCTCAGCCGCAACGGCGAACCGCAGCAATTCGCCTTCGAGCTGGCCATGAATACCGACCGCACGCCCAAGCTGGACTATCGCTATCGCACGGTGATCCATTTCGTCGGCTCGATGGTGACGGCCGAACATCCCCCGGCCGGGGGGTGGAATACCGCCAGCAGCGAATATCTGGTCATCAGCTACGCCCAGCTTGGACAGCTGAAGGTCGATCTGCTGCTGGCGCCGATGCCGCCCGAGGTCGCCTCGGTCGATGTCACGCTGACCTATCCCGACCCGGCGGCGCGCGGCGCGGTCAAGACGCTGACACTGTCGCAGGCCCAGCCCACCGGCAGCTGGCTGGTGTCGGTCCCGGCGGGCGGGCCGATCCGACCCTATCGGGTGGAGCGGACCTATCGCATGACCGACGGCACCACCCTGTCCTTGCCCGCCGACGAGAACGCCGCCGAGACGCTGACCATCACCAGCCCCTTCGAGGCGCGGGTGACGACCACCTTCGTCGGCCGCGGCGATTTCGCCAATGACGTGCAATCGATCCTGGTCATCGCAACTTATGCCGACCCCGCCCATGACCTGACCGAGCGTATCACCCTGACGCTGGACGGCACCACGCGCACCGCCCCCTGGACCGTGCGGTTGGCGGACAAGGATCTGCTGGATTTTGCCTATGACGTGCAGGTGCTGCGGCGCAACGGCTCGGAAAACCGCAGCAGCCATCGTGGCCGTCTGGGGGACGTGATCACCGTCGGGCCGACCGGCGCCGATGCGCTGGAAATCATCGTCGATGCGGAAATGGTCGACTGGGCGCGCTATGCGCGGGTGATGGTGACGCTGGACTATGCCGATCCCGACAACGGCCTGGCCCTGCGCAAGCCGATGCTGTTTTCCGACACCGGCCTCAAGCTGCAAAGCTGGACGGTGCTGCTGGCCGATCCGGCGCGGCGCGGCTTTCGCTACAGCGTGCGGCGCGTGGGTCGCAGTCCCGCCGACGACCTGACCGAACCGCCGGTCGATACCGAAGATCCCTTTGTCATCCTGCGATAGGTGTGCCGATGGACAAGGCCATTCTCAGCGTTTCGCCGGCTCCGCTTGCGGCGGTCGAGATCAGCCCGCGGCCGCGGCCGGCGGCAGCCGACATGGGCATGGTGATGCGCGCCGCGCGCATGGCCATGACCGCCGAGCCGGTGTTTGCCAGCGCCGAAGAACCGGTGGCCGACGGCCGCAGCTATCGGGCGCTGGACGGGCAAAGCTATGCGCGACCCGATCTGCGCCTGGGCGAGCGTCAGGGCAGCCTTCCGGGACCGGACGTGATGTTCCTGCGCGAACTCGACGGCGCGACCTATCTGCACATCGGCCTGGTCCAGAGCCTGCCCGAAGGCGCCCTGCCGCTGGGCAGCCCGGTCGGGCCGCCCCGCATCGACTGGAACGGCGGCAGCCTGCCCCTGCCCGAACCGACACCCGTCGATGGCGGCGGCTTGCGCATCCTGGCGCGGCTGACCCCCGATGACGTGGCGCGGCTGGTGGCGGCAATGACCGATGCCCATGCCGGGGCGGTGCTGGTCATCGACCATGTCGCCAGCTATCTGTTGCGCACCACCGCCGACACCAACCCGCATGGCCCAAGGCCGCGCCGGCCCTGGCAGCGACTGCCGCGCCTGCCGCCGGTGCTGATCGAACATCCCCGGCCCAACCCTGGCGAGGTGGTGGCCCTGCCCACCGACCTGTCCGGCGTCACCGGCACGCTGGCCATGCCGCCCGGACAGCTGTCGGGGCTGCTGGTGGCCGCAGAACACAGCCCCAGGGTGGCGGTGGCGCCCGTCAGGCTGGGCGACGGCGCCTTTGTCAGCGCCTCGGCGGTGATCGCACCCGAATTGATCGAACGCTGGCGCGACCGCCGCCTGATCGACATTCCCGAACTGACCCTGCCACCCGACAGCAGCAGCGAGCGGCGGGTCGAGACCCGGTTCAGCCGGCGACTGGCGTTTTTCTTCGATCGCAGCCTGGATCAGCACGCCGCGATCTTTCGCGCCATTGCCGGCCGCGCCGAACTGCCCGGTGAATGGCAGGACAGCGAATGGGGCACGCTATGCCCGGCCGAATTCGTCAATACCGTCTATCTGCTGCCGCATGAATTCCGCCTGTCCTATGACGGCGCCCGCGGCCTGCCGCATATGCTGCCGGTGCAGTATCAGGCCAGCGACGGCAGCCGCCGCATCCGCGTCATCCTGCGGGCCGAACCCTGGTTCGACACCACCCGCGTGGCCGGGTTGCAGGCGGCGCTGTCACGACAGACCGGCGGCGCCTATCTGCATCCGCAGGTGATCGGCGGCGGCATCCAGTCGGCGCGGCTGCAATTGCTGACCATCTTTCCCGAGGACATCGCCCTTGATGGCGCGGGGGACGGGCTGGCGGTCGACGTGACTACACCCTTCGACCTGACACTGGACCTGAGCGAGGAATATTACGCGCTGCTGGTCACCATCCTGACCGGTCCGGTCGGGCTGAACGGCTGGGTCGAGGCGGTGCTGACACCGGCAAGCGGCGACCGCCCGGCCAGCAGCCGGCGCATACCGCTGAGCCTCAGCTTCCAGCGGCTGGGCGCGCTGCCGCTGGAACGGCGCGTCGCCAGTGCCGCGATCAATCCCGACCGGGTCGAGATCACCAACCGCGCCGCCCAGCCCGTCACCCTGGCCCAGGCGCAGGCAGCGTTGCTGCTGCTGGATGCCAATGCGTTGCTGCCGGCCAATGTGCTGGCTGCTCAGCCGGCGGAAAGCCTGCCGATCACGCTGGCACCCGGGGCTCAGGCCGGGCTGACCTTTGCCCCGGTCTCGGCACCCGAGGGGGCGATATGGAACGCCGTGGTGCCGGTGCTGGCCGGGCTGGCCGTCGATCTGGACCCCGATGTCGCGCTGCGCGCCATCCACGCGCTGGCACCCGCCGGTGGCGCCGGCTGGCAGCTGCGCATCATCAGCCCGCAACTGGCCGCGGCCGCCGCCGCACCCGCCCCCGATCAGCCCATCGCGGTCGAGGTGCAGATGGCGCGCCCGGGGCGGGCGCCTGTGCAGGCGACGCTGATGGCCGGCACGCCCGAACGCAGCCTGACTTTTCCGCGCAATCTGGACGACCTGACCGGCGCGGCCGACCCGCAGGCGGATGGTTTCCTGCGGCTAAGCGTGCGCGCGCGCGGCGTCTGGGCGGACGGTTTCGGCCCCTGGAGCACCGAGGCCGAACATGTCGGCGATACGCTGTTCGTGTTTGTGCCGCCAAAAGACGGGGGCGGCACATGACACACCCGACCCCTGCACCGCTGCTGGCGGCACTGACGCGGCATATGTTGCGCCAACAAGGGCGCGACGGGCTGTGGGGGGCATTCCGCATGGGTCCGGGGCAAAGCCGGGAATGGGTGGGCGCGGTGGCGGCGCTGGCCCTGGCCCAGGCCGGGCACAGCGGTCGTCTGCCCGCGCCCCTGGCCGCGCGGGCACTGGACGCGGCGGGGGTTGCGGCAGATCGGCTGCTGGCAATGGCGCGGCCCGCCGGCGGTTGGGGCTATCACCCCGACCTGCCCGCCGACAGCGACAGCACCGCGGCGGTGCTTCGCTTGCTCGCGGCGCTGGACCGACCGCCGCCCGCAGCCGCCTCCGACTTCCTGCTGGCGCAGGGCGATGTTCATGACGGCTGGGCGACCTATGGCCCGATGCGGCGCTGGGACGCCTGGTCGCTGCCCTGCCCCGAGGTGGACGCCGCCTGCGGGCTGGCGCTGGCGGGGGCGGGCGCGCTTGGCCCGGCGGCGCTGTGCAAGCTGTGGCGCCAGCGTCTGGCGCCGCTGCAGGACAAGGCGGGGCACTGGCGCGCCTATTGGTGGCCGGGACCGGGCGTTGCCACCGTGACTGCCATCGAACTCTGGCATGCCGCCGGCCGGCCCGAGCCCCCGCCGCGCTGGCCCCAGCCTGCTGACCCTGCGGCCGCCAGCCTTGACCGCCTGCTGATCGCCCATGCCCGGGCCTTGCTGGACCCCGCGGGCGGCTCGGCAGCGCTGATCGCCGAAATCGCACGCCCGCAGCCGTTCCCGGCGGCCGAAGCGCGTCTGCTGGCACCGCCGCGCTATCCGGCCAGCGCGCGGGGCGAGGAAAGCCTGGAGGGCGCCGGGGTCTTTACCCTGGCGGCGGCAATGCGTGCGCTGGGCGCCTGCGAACTGCCCCCGCGTGTCAGGCCGCCGCGCCCCGCCGCGCCGGCGCGGGTCGAAGGGCTGGCCCGTGGCCTGCGCGAACTGGCCGAAGCCCAGGGGCTGCCCACCGATCCGGCCGCGACCCTGACGCAGGCCGCCATGGCGCTGCTGCGGCCCTTGATCTCGGCGCCGCTGCCATGGCCGAACCCGGCGGTCTCAAGCCTGGCGCGGGGCTGGCCGCTGGAGTTTTCGGCCCCGCTGTCCCCGCAACCTCACCCGGCACTGCGGCTGGCCTGCGATCTGGGCGATCCGCGATTGCCGGGTCCGGCGCGGGCGCGGGTGGCCAAGGGCTCGCTGCTGCGCGCGGCCGCGTGGCTGGGGCTGGATGCGGCCCCCATGGTCGCGGCGCTGTGCCCGTTGATGGCGGCGTTTGCCGCCGCGCCGGTGGGCGATGATCGTTTCTGGCTATGGGGCGGGCTGGACGCGACCTGGCAGGATGGCCGGCTGATCCCGGTGTTGAAACTTTATGCCAACCTGGCCCATGCCGGCCCCGACAGCGGCGCAAGGCTGGATCTCGCTGAACGCGTTCACCTTGCCCTGGGTGGGAACCGAATCCGCGACGGGCTGGCCGACCTGGATGCCGCCATGGCGCCAACCGCCCGCCCTCAGCAGATCGGCCTGGCCGTGGCCCCCCAGGCCCGGGTGGGGGCCAAGATCTATTGGGAACTGCCCGCGCATGATCCAGTCGCCACCCGCCGCGCGGCCGCGTGTCTGGGCATGTCGCTGCCCCCAGGGTTCGATCCGACGATTCCGGGCCTGCTGAGCCATGCCCAAGCCGGGCGCGTGCTCTCGGGGCTGGCGGTGCGGCTGGACCCGCAGGCCGGGATCTGCGCCGATCTGACGCTGGCCACACGCGCCGAACGGCAGGTCATCTGGCGGCCAGAACACGAATATGCGGCGCTGGCCGGTTGGGCGACGAACCTTGGTCTTGACCCCCAGTCGTTGCTGCAACTGATGACCGACCTGCGCCGTGCGGGCGAGGCGCGGCGCAGCCTGCACACCCTGACGCTTGATCGCCGTGGCCGGCTGCGCGCGGCGGTCTATCTGCACCCCGACGGCTGGCTGTCGCGCCTGATGGCGGACGGCCGGCCGCCTTTATCCATTCCCGTCGGCCGGCATCCCCAGCCCGCCGCCACAGTCGGAGTTTTGCCATGACCAGATCCCCGATTTTCCCGCCCGTCCTGCCGCTGTCGCGCCGCGGCTTCCTGCGCGCGGCAGCGATCGGCAGCACAGCAGCCGGCCTGTTCTGGGCCGCCCAGGCCCCCGCCCAGCCCAGTGGTGGCTCGGGCGGTTCCGGGGGCTCTGGCGGAAGCACCACCCAGGGCAGCCGGGTGCGGCGCAACATCTATGCCCTGGCCCAGACCGCCGAGGGTCGCGCCACCATCGACGCCTATCGGCGCGGGGTGCAGGCGATGATGGCCAAGCCCTTCAGCGATGTCACCAGCTGGCGCTTTCAGGCGGCAATCCACCTGCCCAACCCGGCCGATGCGGCCGATTTCGCCAACCTGCCGCCGGAATTGCAGATGTATCTGGCGCCCGGGAACCTGTGCCAGCATCGCAACCTGCGCTTTCTGCCCTGGCACCGGATGTATCTGTATTTCTTTGAACGCATCCTGCGCAAGGCCGCCAACCAGCCAGATTTCGCGCTGCCCTACTGGAACTATACCGATTCCGTGGCAGAGCGCGCCCTGCCCGAGGCCTTCCGAGACAAGGACAATCCGGCCGGCAATGCACTGTTCCGGGCCGAACGCGCCGCGGGGATCAATGGCGGCACCGCGCTGGGTGCCGCGACCGTCAGCACCAGCGCGGCCATGCGCGAAACCGTCGCAGCACCGGCCGGGGTCCGCCCGGGCTTCTATCAGATGATCGAAAGCCAGCCGCATAACGTCATCCATGTCGCGCTGGGGGGTGATGACGGGCTGATGTCGGACCCGGCCACGGCGGCGCTGGACCCGATATTCTGGCTGCATCACTGCAACATCGACAGGCTGTGGACGCGCTGGATTGCCCAGGGGCGCACCAACCCGACCGATTCCGCCTTTCTGGCGCGCGTTCACCGTTTCTGGGACGAGGACGGCAACCTGGTCGAAATGACCACCCGCGAGGTGATGGATACCGTCACCAGGCTGGATTACCGCTATGACGACGCCAGCGCGCCGGAGGCCGGCACCGTGGTGCTGGCACAGGCCGGCAGCGGCATCGAGGCCGGCGGCATGGTGACCGAACTGGCCGCCACATCGGCCCCGGTAACGCTGTCGCGCCAGCCCGTCCGGGTCGAGGCGCAGCCCTTGGTCGAGGCCGGCGGGGCCGAGCTGTTCGCCACCACCAGCCCGCAGGATCTGGATCGGCCGGTGGTCCTGCGCCTGGGCGACATTCGCTATGACGCGCCGCCCCGCACCATATTCGAGGTCTATCTGAACCCGCCCGAGGGTGGCGCCCGCGATATGGACCCGCGCTATTTCGTCGGCCTGTTCGCCCCGTTCAGCGTGCCGCAAGGCGATGACACCTACAGCGAAAGCTACGATGTCAGCGGGCTGATCGACCGCCAGATCCAGGATGGCATCTATGAAGGCGGGCCGGTGGGTGTCGAAATCGTGCCGCGCGTCACCCCGACCGAGGGCGGCGTCGAGGCCGGCCCCGCGCCGCAGGTCACCGTGTCCAGCATCGCCTTGCTGAGGTAGCGCCATGGCCCTGTTCAGCGTCAGCAACAAGCCTTTCCCGCCCCCGTCGCCGGCCGCGACAGAGGCAGACCCGGCCACGCCGCCCGCCGCCCCCGAGGCCGGCGTGGCGGCCGCGCCGACGGGCAAGGTTTCGGACAATCCTGTGCCGGTGCAGGGCAAGGGGCCGCCGCTGCCAGGCACCCGTCAACGCAACCCGCTGACCGGCTTTGAAACCATCATCGGCGATACCGACGAACGCCAGCCGGTCGCGGATGCCAGCACCGATCCCTGGCGGCGCATCTGCCAGCTGGACCTGATCGGCAGCCGCGGCACCTTCAAGGGCACGGGCTTTCTGATCGGCCCGGCCACGGTGCTGACCGCCGGGCATTGCCTGCACTATCCGCCGTTCTTTGCAGGCTGGGCCGATCACGTCCTGGTCGCGGCCGGGCGCGGCGGCGGCAATTTTCCCTTTGGCCAGATCAGGGCCGAATATTTCTCGACCCTGAACCTGTGGATCGAGGGACAGGCGGCCGATTACGACATCGCCGCCATTCATCTGCAAGAACCGCTGGGCCAGCGCACGGGGTGGTTCCCGTTGCAAGTGCGCGACGATGCCGACCTGATCGGGCGGCTGGTCAACATCTCGGGCTATCCGACCGACAAGGATCTGGCGCGGACGCAATATCACCACGCCAACCGGATCATGGCCGTCACCCGCCGGCGGCTGTTTTACGACGTGGATACCGTCAGCGGCCAATCCGGCGCCCCGGTCTGGGTGCAGGACGATGGCCAGGACGCGCCGGTCTGTGTCGGCATCCATGCCTATGGCGTGCCGGGCACCCCGATCGACCTGCACATCACCGCCAATTCGGCGCCGCGCCTTGACGACGAGGTGATGGCGCTGATCACCGCCTGGGTGGCCGAGGACTGCGCAAGGCTGGGACTGCCGGCGCCGTGACCGGGCAGGACCGGCCTAGAATTCGGTGTCGGGCACATGGCAATCGCCACAGCGACGCATCGGCCCCGAGGCTTGCCCGCGGGTCCGGGTTTCGGTGTGGCAGGATTGGCAAAGCTGGTGGAACTGCTCGCGCAGCAATGGCGAGACCTTCACATCGGTGACATGGCAGGTCAGGCAGGGCGGACCGGTGGTCGCATCGACGAATTCGTGGTGGCAGCCCGCGCAAGGCAGGCCCAGATGGTCGTCATGGCCAAAACGCATGGGCAGCACCGCCAGGGTCGTTCCCGGCAGCGGCGCGCGCTGGATGGGCGGGCCGATGCCGGGCCAGCCCAGCAGCACCGAGCCCAGCCACAGCCCAAAGGCAAAGGCCAGCCACAGCTTCATGACCCCAGACCCCGCGGGTCACGAAAGCCGCGACGGCCAACAGCCCAAGCCCCAGATAGCCGCGCACGGTCGCGGCCGGCGGCGGACCCAGCCGGGCCCAGGCGCCCCGCCCCAGCCCGGCGCCAAGGCTCAGCAGCAACAGCCCAGCCACTTGCCACCAATGCGGCAGGTAAAAGCCGCTCAGCAGGACATGCCCGGCCGCGGCCAGCACCACCGCCAGCCCCAGCCCGCGATGCCACCGCCGGAAGCTGCCATGGTCGCGGTGCAGGTTCCGGCGATCGGGCAGGCGTGCCAGGACCGTCAGCACCGACAGCAGGATCACGCCTGTCAGGCCCAGCCACATATGGATGGGCGCTCCCGGCAGCAGGTAAAAGCGCACCGCCGCGTCACCGGTCAGCAGCCAGAACCCATGTGCCAGCACCAGACCCAGGACCGCATAGCCCAGCGTTTCATGCCGCCTGAGCATCCTGCCGCGGCGGCCCGGGATGGCCTGAAACAGCAGCCCGCCATAGGCCAGAAACCCCAGACCATTGCCCAGATCCCAGAACCAGCCGCCACCCAGCCATGGAAATGTCAGGAACCCCAGGGCGAATATCCCCGCGATCATGGCGGCAAGCATGGACATGGAGTGTTTCCGCTGCGCGTCGTCAGGGAATGGTCATGGCCAGGGGTATTCCGCGATCTCGATTCCCGCGCGGCGCAGATCGGCCACCACCTCGCGGCGATAGGCGACGACATCGCCAATGTCGATGCCACGGCGGCGCGTCACCTCTTGCGCGGTGAAAGGCTCGGCCCCCTGCCCCCAGTTGTCGAGGATATAGTTCAGCACCTCGGCAATCTCGGCGTCGTTCATGCCGGTCGAGATCACCCCCGGCACATGCATGATGTAGCTGCGGCCGATGTCGCTGCCGGCGATATGGCCCACCGACCCGGGAAAGGGCGGCACGCCGCCCTGAACCGTGCCCTCGCCTGTCATGCCGTGACAGCCGGCGCAGTGCAGGATGTAATCGGCGCGCGGCTTGCCCAGGTGCGGCGCCCCGTCGGCAAGGGCCGCGCTTGCGCCAAGGACAAGGCAGGCCGTCAACAGGTATCGAGCCATGGCGTTCCTCAACTCATTCGCTTGGCGGTCGCATCGCCTTCAAATCGTCGTTGCTGACGCCCTGGCGCGCGGCGGCGATATCGTCGGCGGTCACGACATGGTCGGTCTGGCCCAGCGTGGCCACGACATAGGTCGCGGCCGCAGCCAGCTGATCGTCGGGGATGCCGGCGGGGGGCGGCATGATCATGCCCCGAAAGCTTTCGCCGCGCACGGTGATCGCCATGTTCAACCCCTTGGCCGCCACGCCGGCCGCATATTTGCCGGCATTGTCACCCAAGGCCTGCCAGAACTCGGGCCGGTCCAGCGCCGGCGCCAGGCCCGCCGTGCCAGTGCCGGCTGTATTGTGACACATGGCGCAATGGGCCTCGAACTGGGCGGCGGGGTCCAGGGTCGCGTCCTGGGCGGATGCGGGCCCGGCCAGCAGGCCCGCAAGGATGGATGTCGCGATCAGGGCACGCATCATTCGGCCAGCCCCACCACCACCGACACCGTGCAATGATAGCCCTTGTCGGTATTGGCCATGCACCAGTTGATGTCGTTATACAGGCCCATGCGATAGCCGGGGCGCTCGCCCTTGTTGTTGTTGCAGAAGGTGGCATGGGTGGCGACGGCGGGCTTGCCGCAGCAGTCGTTGTAGCTGACCAGATAGTCCTTGCCGTCCTCGGGGTTATGGCAGGTGCCGACCCAGGACACGGCCGAGACGGTGGACCCCGGCGGACAGCTGGTCAGCGACCCGCCCGATTCCGCGCACAGAAAGCCGTCGATGGCGCATTGCCGCCAATAGCTGCAGGCATCCGCCGCATCGGTCGAGGCCATGGCACCGCGCCGGTCGAAGGGCAGCACCGGGGTCAGCACCGCCGCACCCAGCAGGCTGGTGCCGGCCTTGGCCAGGAACGAGCGACGGCCGAACTGGCGGGCCGAGCTGCGGACATTGCGTTCGACCGTCTTGTCGAGGCGCTTGAAGAGATTGTCGATAAAGCGGGGCATGGATCGATTCCCTTGCTGATGTCGGTTGAATTACGAAGTGACGCCGGCGATGGCGGCCTGATAGGAGGGGATGCCGGTTTCGGATGCGGTGAACAGGCTTTCCAGCTGTTCGCGGCTGTTGATCAGACCCTTGGCGCGCACGCGGCCCTGGGCATCGATCAGCACCGCGAACGGCAGCTTGGCGACGCGGAAGCGCATCCCCAGTTCCGGCGACAGGACATAGGGAAATGCCTGCAACCCCTCGGCCTCGATCAGGCGGCGATGCAGCGCCTCGCGCCCGTCCGAGGCCAGCACCACGTCCAGCCAGTTGCCTTCGTCGGCGCGGATGGATTTCAGCGCCGGCAGCAGCGCCTTGCAGATGGGGCAACTGGTGGACAGGAAGAACACCAGCTGCGCGCGTCCGCCGCCCTGGCCCAGGGTCAGGCCGGGGCCGTTCAGGTTCGGCAGCTCCAGCGGCGCCACCTGATCGCCAAGTTCGGGCCCGCTGTCCGAGATCATCGCGCCCACCGGCGAGACCCGCTCGAACAGGATGCCGATCTGCCGCGCCAGAGCAAAGCAGACCCCCAGCTGGATCAGCATGATGATCCACAGCAGCACATTGGAAAAGACGAGCAGGTTCATTTTACCGATCCCCCGGTTCTGATGTTGGGCAAATGCGAGGCCAGACGTTCGATGGTGGCGTGGATGGCCGACAGCATCAGCGCGGCCAGGATGGCGGCGGCGGCCTCGGCCGGGCTGACCGTGCCCGCCGGCAGCAGCGCCAGAGCCAGCGCCAGCAGCGTCAGCACGCCGTTGCGCATCAGCGTATAGGCCGACACGATCTGTGGCGGTCCGCCGCAACCGCATTCGATGCGGCTGCGCCCGCGCGCCAACGCCAGTGCCATGGCCAGGCCGTAACCGGCAAACAGCGCCGCCGCCAGCACGCCGCCGGTCTGGCGCAGGCCGGGCCACAGCAGCGCCAGCAGGCTGGTGGCCTCGACCGCGATCAACAGCCGGACCACGGGCGCGGTCCATGCCTCGGGCAAGAGCCCATAGCCCTGGGCGAAGCCTACGGTTTCCAGAAACCGCCCGGTCTTGTGCCAGAGGCTGCGCGCCAGCAGGATCGCCAGAAACCCGGTGATCGTAACCGACGCCAAAGTTGCCTGCGCGCCCATGTCAGAAATCGGTCGCAACGATGGTCGGGAAGGTGGCAACCTGTTCCCGGGCCTTGGTTTCGGTCAGGGTCACCGTATCGCCCATTTCGGCGTCATAGCGATGCACGCCGCCCAGGTGGTCGATCCCCACCAGCACCGGCTTGTCATCCTGGCTGACGGTGATGCTGGATTCGCCATGGGCCTTGGACCGCCCGACAACCTTGCCATCGGCCATGCTGACCGCCCAGATTTCTTCGGCCGGCATCTTGTGCGAGCCGTCGCTGGGATTGGCATGCATCAGCACGAACATGGTGTTGCTGGGCTGGTGATAGGCCATCAGGTTGTAGCCCGAGGGCGCCCAGCCTTCTTCGGCGAACTTGTGCTCGGCGCTCAGCACCGGCTTGTCGCCGCTGTCGTCGATCACGAACAGGCTGCCGGTGTAGGACACATAGACCAGCTTGCCATCGACGCGATGGGCATCGCCGAACAGCGGCGTTGTGTCGGGGTCGAAGATCTTGTCGGATTTCGCACCCTGACCGAAGCTGCCGTCGGCGCCATAGCTGTATTTGGCGATGGTGCCGTCACCGCACAGGGTGGTGAAGGCCGTGCCTTCCACGCTGGGATAGGCGGTCCAGCAGCCGGGGGTCGGTATTTCGACCAGGGGCTTGCCCGCCGCCATGTCGACGATATCGACCGATGTGGCGGGGGTGGCGTTCTGCACCACCATGTATTTGCCATCGGCCGAAAGGTTGATGATGCCGCGCTGGCTCAGCGCCTGGGCAATCTTGTCCGAGACCATGACCTCGCGTCGCATCTGCAGGGTCTGGGGATCCCACTCATGGATCACCGCCTCGACATCGCCATAGGTATAGCGCCGCAGATAGACCGACGCCGAATACAGCGCCGACTTGTCCGGCGTCATCATCATCTGGGCAAAGGTGCCGGTGCCGATGCTGCCCACCAGCGACAGATCGTCCGCATCCAGCACATAAATCGGGCTGGAGCCGTTGATTCCGAAATCCATCACATAGACATGCGGACCTTCGGGAATGCGTTCCTGCACCGTCAGCGTTTCGGGTTGGATGTCCTTGTCCTGCGACAGTGCCGGCATGGCCGACAGCGCCAAGGCCGAAACCGTTGCGATAAGATATGTTTTCATTGGCAACCTGCTGTTCTGGGGTGGACGGGGCTCAGGCATCGGGCAGCGCCCGACCGCGCGGATCGGACACGTCGGGCGGATCGACAGGCGCGCAGTTCGGCCAGCGTGACGGCTGGTATGGCCAAGGTTTTCATGCACTCCCCCACGGCTGTGACCTTCCGCCGCCTCCTGGCCAAGGACAGCATGAAGCCCCCTGTCCGGTCTTGGACTATGGTGCCAATATCTGGGGTGGCTGCGCCAAAAATATCGTGTTAAATCAAACAGGATAGGGGACGAGCGCTTACGGTTGCCGCGTCTGGGACTGGCGGTAGGTCTCGACAAGGCCCCCGTAATCGAGCCGCTCGAGATCGCGCAGATAGCGGGCACGCCCAAGATCGCGGCCTTGCTGACGCAGCAGGTCCAGCGCGGCGCGCACCGCCGCATAGGCATGGGCGCCCGCGCCGGTAGAGCCGGCGGCGATCGCCCAACGCATCGCCTCGGCCGAGGGGCCGATCACGGTGACATCGGCATTGGCCCCAAGCAACTGCGGCAGCTGCGGGCCGATTTCGTCCAGCGTCCCCGCGACCTTCTGCGGGGCCTCGGGCGGCAACGGATCGACAGGGGGTTTCAGCGCCGGATTCTCGCGCCATATCTGATCCAGACGCGCCGCCTCGGCCGCGCGCAGGCGGGGAACCAGCATGGCAATGACATCGTCCAGCGCAAGGAATTCTGGCTGTCCGACGACAATAAGGCGGCCAAAGGCGCCCCCCTCGGCATTGAAGGCGGCGATGGCGGCTTGCGCGGCGGCCGCCGCCTCGGGCGCGTCGGGCAGGGCAACGGCGATGGTCTGCGGGCCAACCCCCTGTCGATCCTGCGCGTCCAGCGCCGACAGATGCGCGATCAGCGCAGGCAAAGCCTCGGGTGCCAGGCGAAAACGCGGCATCCGCCCCGAAATCACCCGCCCCGAAGGCGTGACGCCCTGCGCCAGCAACCGCCCCAACGCCTCGGCGTCGTAACCCGGCCGCTCGGGCGTCGGCGCCGACAACAGCGACCAGCCGATGGCGGGGGCAGCCTGGGCCCCGCCTTCGCTGCCGCCGCGCCCATCGCGGCCATGACATCCCGCGCAAGTCACCCGCGCCGCCGGCAGTTCGGCACCCTCCAGCGAGCCCAGATGCGCCGTCAGCCCCTGGCCGCGTTCATAGATCGCCGCCCCATCCTGCGCCGGCAGGCTTGCGGGCATCAGCAGCCACAGCGCGATCCATGCCGTCCTCATCGCAATTGCCGCGCAAGCGCCAGCAGATCCTCGGGCTGGGCATCGCCCGGCAGGCGCTGGAACAGCCCGCTGCGCAGATCGCCCAGCAGATAGGTGGCCGGATGCTGTTCCAATGGCCCGGTCGGCAAGCCAAAGGCCTGCAACAGCGTGGGCGTGTCCGCGGGGCTGGCCACCACCCAGTCCCAGCGCGGGCTCGCCTGCACCAATCCGGCCATTTCCGCCAGAACCTGCGGGGTGTCACGGCGCGGATCGATGGATATCGCCACCACCCGCAGCCGCGGCGCCCCTGGCTCCTGCAGCAGCATGTCGACGATCCCCAGCACCGAGATCGTCAGCCCGCAATATTCGGTGCAATTGGTATAGAGAAAGGCGATCAGCACCGGCCCGGCATCGGCATAGCGCGATACGAACCCCTGCCGGTGGCCAGTGCTGTCGGTCACCGGCAGATCCGGCAACAGCAAGTGTTCGCGCGTGCGATCACCGCGCAAAGCGATTGCCGCCGGCGACTCGTCCATCGCCAGCGCGGGTAACGCCAGCGTCCCGGCCACGGCTGCGCACCGAAGGATGCGGGCGATCATCGCGGCTCCTCCAGCATCAGGGGGGGAAATTCGACCGCAGTGTCGGCGCTGACGGTGACGACCAGCGGCCGCATGCCGTCCAGCTTCCAGCCTTGCCGCGTCAGGCCCGAGGAATCGGTCTGGAAAGGCTGCCGCTGGCGCCAGTTGCCGATCAGCGCCGCCATATCCACCCAGCCGGTCAGGTCCGCGACCGGCTGGCCATCGTCCCGCAACAGGCGCAACCGCAGCGTGCCGTCGGGCTGGGTCTGGGCGGTGATCCGTCCCTGGGGCAGCGCGGGCGGCTGTTCGCCCGGTGCCACCGGCAGCAGGGCGCAGAACGCCGCCTGACCAAGCCCGGCACTGACCACCAGTTGCCAGGGACCGGGACGGGGCAGGCTGGCCGCGGCGATGAACTGGCCCGGACCCTGCGGGCGCAGGCTGCGGTCCAGCACAGAGGCCATGCGGGGGATGCCCCCGCGCAAGCGCATCGCCTCCATCGGCGGGCGGTTGCTCAGGGCGTTGCGCGCGTCCAGCACGAAGCCGGTGAAGCTGTCGGCGTGAATGGCCAGCATCGCCGGCTCCGGCAGCAGCGGGACCAGCAGGCGTTGCAAGCCGCCGTCCCAGACCGGCTGCGGCGGACCCAGCGCCACCTGCCCCATCGCGGCCTCGGCATCCGGGCGGACAAGGCGCAGATCCATCACCCCGACCACAGACTGGTCCTGCAGCCGCAGCATCGCGGTGTCGGGCAGGAACGCCACCTCGGCCACGGGGCTGGCGGTTTCGGCCCCTTGCACCACGCGCCCCAGCGCCAGGTCCAGAACGGCGAACCCGCTGCGATCATGGGCGAACAGATAGATCATGCGGCCCTGCGGACTGACTGCCAAGCGGTCGAAATTGCCCGGCAGGGCGATCTGCACTTCGCGCTCGGGCGTATCCAGCCACAGCAGATGCAGCCTGCCGGGACGCAGCCACATCACCGCGTCGGGCCCCAGACCGACCGCCAGGGCACCGGGCGCCGGGTGGTTCAGCAGCGTGGTGCCATCGTCCTGCAGGACTACCACCTTGTCGCCCGCCAGCACCGCCACCCGCCGCGCCGGCCCCGCGGCAGCGTCGCCGACAAGGGCACGGGCGCCCAGCGGCCAGCGCGCGGTTGTCCCCGCGCCAAGCCGCAGCAGGTCGCCGCTGCCCTCCTCGATCAGCCAGGCCCCGCCCGAGGCGGCCGCCAGCAAGGCGCCCGGGCGATCAAGGCCGCGGGCGACGGGCTGCATCTGGCCATAGGGGGTCATGGCCACCACCTCGCCCCGCGCGGGCAGGCTCAGCAGGAACCGCCCGCTCTGGGGATCGGCCACCATATCCGCGGGGGCACCCTCCTGAAACAGATGCGCGGCCAGCAGGTTGGCGCTGCCCAGCGAGCGCTGCGGGTCCAGCACCGACAGCGCCCCGTCGCGGGCCAGCACCGCCAGAACCGGGCCGTTCAGATCGACGCTGCCCAAGGCGGCGCTGCCGCTGGCGCGATAGGCGGCGGCGGTTTCGGCGCAGGTCAGGTCGCCCTGGCCGGGCTGGCGCAGCCAGGCCATCGGCCGCAAGTCCGAGGGGACCGAGCCCATGGCCGCCTGAAACTGCAGCCGGATGCGAAAGGGCACGCCCGGCGTGATCTCGGCCAAGCTTTGGCCGGTGTCGTCGACAAAGGCCGCGCTGGCGGTCAGAGGCTCTTTCAACTCCTGCGCGGTGCCCGCGCTGGCCAGCCCCAGCAGCAGCGCGACCGCCGCCCGCCAGCCCGCTGTCATTTCGCCGGTCCCTCGCAATGGCGCGGGTCGAATTCCAGCAGACCCCAGGTGCCGCCGGCCATCAGGAAATTCGGCCCATCGTGCCACAGCACCTTGCCGGTAAAGGGCTGGCGCTGCGCGGCTTGGCCGGGGCCCGCACGCAAGAGCCGGGCGGGCGGATGCACCCAGGCCGATACCGCCTTGCCCGGCGCCAGCAGCGCGGCGTTGGGAAAGCCGAAGCCGGGGAACAGATCGTCATAACCCAACCCGTTCAGAGCAAAGGCCCGCTGCCTGGCCCTGCCGCCGGGATGAACGGCCCGGATTAGCACCTGATCGCCCGGACAGGCGCCCAGTGTCAGCGGCTGGCGCGCGGCTTCCGTCGGCCCGCCACCCGAGCCCTGGCCGGCAAAGAAGCGGTCGGGAAAGCGCAGCGCGTTCAGATCGTCGCTGGCCTCGATCCGGCCGTCGCGGCCGATGTCGGCAAAGCGCAGCAGGCTGGCAAAGGGCCGCGAGCGATAGCTGACCCCCTGTTCGCCACGGTCATAGCTGTCGTCGCACACCGGGCAATCCGGCGTCAGGCGCAATTCCGGCATCGCCCGGTCGTTCATCCGCCAGACGATCTTGGAGCGGCTGTCGTGATGGTTCAGCCCATCCTGATAGAAGATGACGAATTCGCGGATGCGGACCCTGGGCGCATTCGCCGGCCGTTCGGGGTCCAGCACCACGCCGTGATAGGTGACCGGGGCGCCGAATTGCAGCCAGCCGGGCCCGGCCTGCGCCAGGCTCAGCGGCGCGCTGCGCCAGGCGGGCAGCCGCGTGTCATCGGCATCGATCAGCCCCAATCCGGCCAGCCGCTGCAATTGCAACGTGGCGCTGCGCGGGGGGGTGATCGCGGGTTGCAGCGCGGCGGGGATCGCCCAGCCCTGCGGCACCACGTCGATGATGCCAAAAAGCCCGTGCGCCGGCTGCGAGACGATATCCCCCGTAACCCGCACCGGCACCGCACCGAAGGCATAGGGGATGAAATGGAAACGCCGCTGCAAACGACTTTGCGCCATGTCCTGCATCAGCTGGATCTGGTCGGGCTGCAACACAGCGGTTTTCTCTACCCAGTAATCCCGGCCCAGCAGGCTGAAATGCGCGGCCTGTCCGGTGTTTTCGCGCGTGGCCCCCGCTGCGGCGATGCCCCAGTTCGTCAGACTGAACGCCATCGCGTTCACGGTTTCCTGCGCCACGTCGTCGAAATCCTGATCGGTCGGCATGTCGATGCGCAGCCGCCCGGCATAAAACTGGTAAGGGGGCGAAACCTCGGCCAGATCGCCGCCTGCCGCCGGCATCGACCAGCGGTTGATGCCGTAACCCAGCGGCAGTTCGCGCAACAGATCGCCGCCCGGCAGACCGATCGAAAGCCCCAGCCGCCCCGAGGGCCGCAGCCCCGTCGCCGGTCCGTCCGCGACCGTCGGCTGCAGCGTCGCGCGCAGGCCGTTGGCGTCGCGCCCCTCGACATGAGGTGCGGGATCGACGTTCAGCGGCGCGATCGGCGGCAACAGCGCATCACCCAGGGCGTCGGGCAGGCTGCCCTGGGCATCGGTTCTCAGCAGGTTCACATAGCGCAGGGTGATGCAATCGCCGGCATTGACGCGCAGCACGAAGGGCTCGGGGCGGCTGTAAAGCCGGCGCACCGCCGCGATCACCTCGGATCGCGTCAGCCGCTGCCAGTCCTGCTTGACGCTGATGTCGCGCGACAGCGCAACCGGGTTCAGCAGCGCAAGCATCAGCCCGTCGGGATCCTTGCGATGCGCGCCGTAATCCGTGCCAGCCTGCTCGGGCCAGACATCGGCGGTGCGCAAGGCGACCACCAGCGCCGCGACATTGGTGCCAAGCTGGCGCGCGCCATCGCCCTGGGCGTCCGCGTCCAGCAATTCGCGCGTCGGCATCGGGCAGACCGCCCCGGCGGCCAGGGCTTCGACCGCGGGGCCAGTGGCAGGCCCTTGCGGCTGGGTATCGGATTCCTCGGTCTCGGCCTGGGGTCGGACAGGGACCAGTGCCTTTGGCGCGGGATGGTCCGGCCAGGCGTCCCGCAGCAACTGGGCGCGAGCCTGCGGATCGGCATAGACCCGCACCAGCCCCCAGGCCCCGTTCCACAGCGCATCCAGCGTGCCGAAATTGTAAAGATAATCCGATGCCTGGGTCAGACCCTGACCGGGCACGGGTTGTTGGGCCGGCTGGGTCATCATGCCGGCCGGATTGGCGCTGTCGAATTCAAAGGTGGACAGGTCGCTGCGCAGCCGGCCGCGCATTTCGAAATGCTCGGAAATGCCGATTTCCTGGGCAAAGGTATAGCCTTCGACATTGTCGCAACGTGCCAGCGCCCGTTCCAGCCGGGCGAACCAGTCGCGCTGTTCGTCGGTATAGGCAAGGCTGGCCGGTCCGCTGCGCCGGCTGGGGGAATGGTTCAGCCACTCTTCGTAATCCTGCGGCCGCGTCAGGCGCAGGCGGGTGAAGCAGGCCTGGCGTGCCGGCGGCGCAGAGACCGCCAGATCGCGCATGCCTTGCGAAAACCGCTGGTCGATGTTGCGCGGTGCCGCCAGCCCGGCGATGTTGAACACATGCTGCACCTCTTGCGCGCCCTGAACCAGCCGGAACAGCAGCCTTTCGTCCTGATAGGCCTCGAACAGCGGGGTTTCGGGCTCGCGCTCGGGCATTCCGGCCGTCTGGTCCGGCCACCACGAGCTCAGCACATTGCCGGCGTCGCCGCGCGCCCCGGCCAGCTGATAGCTGTAGCTGCATCGCGGCATCCGACCTTGGGTCAGATTGCGCACGACCTCACTGGGGTTTTGCGGGTCCATGCGCAGGCCGGCCTGGGTGATGGCCATGGGCAGGCAGTCGGGCGAAACGCTGCCATCGCGGCGATTGCCCGCCAGGCGCAGCGGCAGCGGCGCGTTGCGGTAGTTGACCAGATAGGGGTCGTGATGATCGACCGAGATCGATTCCGGCCGTTCCGGCGGCGCCACCGCCTTGGCCAGATCCGGCCCAGAGACCGGCGCGCCGTGCGGCGATGCGGCGCGGCGGCGATAGTCCAGCAGATGCTGGCGCAGCGCCGTCGCCTCGTCGATCAGGGTGGTTCCCGACATCCACCGGCGATGCGGCTCGATGTCCCCGGGCAGCCCCGCCGCCCAATAGGCGGGCGCGACATCGGGTTCCGGGCCCAACACCCCCCCGCATTGATCGGCGATCGCGGTGGCCGGGTTGGCCTGCTGCGCCAGCCGCGCCTCGCAATACAGCCGCGCCATGCCGGTCAGATGCGCACCGGGGCGCGGCTCGATCGCGCTGGCCTCTTCTCGGTCGCGCGGGTCGTAAAGCACGGCAAAATCGGCGACAGCCAGCGCGAATTCCCGATAATCGGGATGGAAGGGGTCGTTGCTGGCATAGCGCACGATCTTGTGCGAGCCCACCCAATCGGGCGTTCCCTGGTGCAGGGCAAAGCGGTCGAAGGTGGTCAGCGGCTCGGAACAGGCATCGGGGCGATGCGGGTCGCAGACCTCGGCCGTGGTGTCGATGCGGCCGTCCGCCAGCAGCCGCGTCGGGGGTTCGATCAGCAGGGCGGTATAGAACCCGTGCTGCTGGATCGAGGACGGGCCGAAATGATCGTGGCTGAACACCGTGCGCAAGGTCCGGTCGGGCACCGTCTGCGGGTCGATCCGCGTCAGGATCGGGTCGGCGAACCAGCGCTGCACCGTGGTCTGGAACAGATCGCGGTGGCTGCTCAGCTTCTTGCGCCAGATCTGGCCGTCCAGTTTCAAATGCCCTTGTGCATCACGGGGACAATCCGCGGCAGCGGGCGTGCGCGTGCCCCATGGCCCCAACAGGCCCGCGTCCACCTGTTGCGGCGTCAGCAGGCCGCCGCCTACCGCCGCGCAGCGCCGCGCCATCAGCTCGTCCGGGGCAAAGGTGCCATCCTCGTAGTTCCAGCCATTGCCCGACCCGTCCGAGGAGGTGACGTCGAATTTCACCAGATGGATGTGCTGGCCGATGGTATCGGTGGGGGTGCGCACCTGGAAATCGTCGAGCTGCAATTCCTTGGGCAATTCGTTGGTGTGCCGGAATTCGATGCATTCGCCGGAACGGGCGCGGAAGAAGAACGGTTCGGCATCGTCGCGGGTGGTGGGCGAGATGCGGCTGCCGTCATCATCGTCCAGCTTGAACTGGTCCGATCCCGCCTGCTCGGCCCAAGGCCGGGTCAGCACGTCGATGCGCGCCTGCGGGTCGTGCCAGCCCGCCCGGTTCACCACCAGGTCCAGTTGCACCGCCGAAACCTCGTAACGGCGAAAGCCCAGCAGCGCCGGATCGACGACGTAATCGGCCCGACGCGTCAGCGGATCGGTGCCGCGCAAGTCGCCGTCCCGGTTCGCCGCGCCACCGCAAGGATCGGCAAAGGGCGCCCCCGGCGCCGGCGGGGCACCGTTCACCTGATATTCGCCCGGCTGAGTCGCGGTGCTGCCCGGAACCGGCGCGCGCGGCAGCTTGTAGCCGCCATTCGTGGCCGCATAGCTGACGCCGTTTTCGACCCGCGCCGGCAGGGGCGTGCCATCAGGGGCCAGCACCGTCAGGCCGCGCCCGTCGTGGTGAAAGGCCTGGGCAGCGCGTTCCAGCGGCTCGCCTTCGGGGTTCAGGGTCAGGATACGGGCGCTGTCAAGATGCAGGGTCATGTCGCCAAGCGCCAGCGCCTTGGCGACGATCTGCCCGCGCAAGCGTTCCAGACGCCGCGCCTCGTCGGGCTGGTCCAGCGCGGCCTCCAGCCGCTGCTGTTCGGCCTCGATCTCTTGTGGCAGGTCAAAGGGTAGGCTGCGCGTGCCCTCCAGCACAATATGCCGGCCCAGCCCCCCGGACAGCAATTCGTCGGTCGGCGCCTCGGTGCTGTCCAGCTTGCGCGCGATGTCGTAGGGGGCCTGCGGCGGCCGCCGACCCGCCATGCCGGCGATGTAGAAGGGATAGCCCGGCATCGCGTCCGGCACCGGCCTTTCATCGCGCAGGGCCGATGTCACGGTCGCTTCGGCACCGCTGGCCTGGGTGCGGATCAGCCGTTCCGGGCCGGCACCCACCGCCACCAGGGGCCGCGCCGGCCCGCCCCGACGCGGCAGCAGCGCCGCCCCCCGGTCGGTGGGGGCCGTCGGCTGCAGGGCCTGATCGGCGGGCGCCGGGGCAGCATCGCCATAGGTCGGCAGCGGCGGCAGCGCCTCGCCCGGCAGCGGGATCAGCGCCGGCACCGGCGTGCCGGCCCCCTCGATATCCGGGGTCGCCGGATCATCCTCGCCCATCCAGGCGCCGGACCGGCTGTCGACGCTGCCCAGTCGGCGAAAGCGGGCTTCCTCGGGCGTGCGGATCGTGGCCGACAATCCGGGCTGGGCCTGGCCATCGGGAAGCTTGCGGGTTCCGTCCTCGAACACGTCATGCACGCGCCAGAGCGCCCACATGCCCTGGGCGAAATGCGGATAGAGGTGGCAGTGAAAGATGGAATCGCCCACCGTGCGGTTGCGGTTGCCCGCACCGCCTACCGCCCAGCCGCCCTGCCCGCCGCCGCGCCCGCCGTGATAGATGTTGTAGGTAAAGCCCTGGGCCGGCGCCACCGTCTGGCTGTCCAGATAGCTGCCGCGCGCCGGGTCATTGCCGGCGAACCACTGATGCGCATGCAGGTGAAAGACGTGGGTTTCCTTGGGCCCGGCATGGAAATTGCGAAACACCACCGGGTCGTTCAGATAGGAATGATGCACGTTCGACGGATCGTCGGGATACCACTCGAGCAGCGCCGGGTCGCCATTCGCCCATGAGCTGAGAAAGAATTCCTCATACAGACATTCCATGCAGGAGGCCGCCGGCCCGATGCCCTTGCGATTGGCCAGCAGCATCGTGCCCATGCCGCTGGCGCCATAGTTGATGGCAAAGCCGTCGCGCACCCCCGCCAGCTGGCCAAAGCGCGCCAGCTCATCGAAATTGCGGGTGTAGAAGGTCTTGAGTTCGTCGTGGAAGAATACAGAAAACTCGCGAAACGCCTGATAGGGCTGTTCGTGGGTGACGCCATAATCTGCATCCTGCTGGGCGCAGCCCTTGGGTTGCGCGGCCTTGGCCGCGTCCGAATCCGCGTCGCACCAGATGATCGCGTTCAGATCGGCATGGACCAGTTCCAGCGCCCGGGCGCCGCGATAATCGCCCCCCGTCACCACCCGCGCCATGTTCAGCACCGGCACCCCGTCCACTGCAACGTCATAGTCGATGACCCCCTGGCGCGCGTGGCGGGGCTGATCCTTGCCCGGCCAGGCCAGATTCAGCGCCGCTGCCGTCACCTGGCTGCGATACCAGCGCGTGCCGGGACGTTCGACCAGAACCGCACCGAACAGGCCGTGGGTGATCGAGCCACCGTCGCCCTCGCCACCTGCGGGCGCCGCCCGGCTGGCAAGGAAATTGGTGCCTTCGTGCACCAGCTCGTAAAGGCAATCGACGCTGCGCCCGGGGGCCACCGCGTCCAGCGCCAGGCAGGCGGGATCGGGTTGGCCCTGACCCGGCATCGGCACCGGCATCAACCCCTGGATCGCCAGATTGACGCCCCGCGTGCGCGGCCAATCGGCATGGATCAGCCCGGCGTCGGGTTCTGTCGTTTTGGCAGGTTGTTGGGCGCCCGCCTGCTTGGCCTCCAGCGCGGTCTGCTGCGGATCCTCGCACAGCGCCTCGCCATGGTCGCGCATGGTCTGCGAGCCGTCAGACACCAGCGGCCGCAGCGGCGATGTGCCCTTGTCGCAGAAATCGCGGCTGAGCTCGCGCGCCAGCAGGTCGTCCGGCTGGCCGGCTCGCGGCCGTTCCGGCGGTGGCGCCAACAGGTTGGTCAGCCGGATCAGCATCAGATCGCCGACATTCCCGCGCAGCACCACCGGGCGCGGGCGGCGACAGTCGCGCAGCCGCACCGCGCCGGCGCGCAAATCCGCAGGGGGTGCCTGCGTTCCGGTGTCGCCCGTGCAATCGGGCAGTTCCGGGGCCCCGTTCCCCATCGCGACAACGTCGCGGCGCAGCGCAAAGATCATGCCGAACGGGTTGAAGGAACCGAAGCGGTTATAGACCAGCGTCTGATCCAGCGCGACCAGATCGGCGCAAACCACCCGGCGCTCCAGCCCCTGCCCTGCCTGGGCGCAGGTTGCCTGAAAATCCGGCGGTGCTGAAACCCCCTGCGCGTGAACGGGCAACGGCCCGGTCGTGGCGATCAGAAACACGGCTGCGATGCGACGCATCCCGAACATGACAACCCCCGAAACGGTCGTCGCGGGTGGCAGCCCCGGCTTGGACCTGTGACAGATTGGTTCTGCTATTCCCTGGGCCGATACTGGAAATAATGTTGCCGCGAATCGGTGATGATCGCAATAATTTTTAAGTGCTTGGCGATCATGGCAGTGTCGAGGGGCCCATGGATTACAGGCTTGCCGCCGCGCGGCGACTGCTGGCCATAGGCGCGGAATGTGAGCGCGCGCGCTCGATCATCGACAGCCAGCGGCCGTTCTTTCCGGCGGCCAGCCTGCTTGCCAGCCCCGATCCCGCGCTGGCGCGGCTGGCGCGCGGGATCGCGCCGCGCGTGGCCCGGCTGGAGGTCGTCTTCAACGGCGTTCCGCATCCGATCGGCACCGCATGGCCAGTCACCACCCAGGGCAGTTTCGACAACCCCGCACCCTCGCTGCGATTCCTGACCGCGGGCCACATGCTGAAGGTCTTTCGCAAAAGCCGGCAGGCCCTGGCCCATGCAGCCGCCCTGGCCGGCGAAGATCTGTGGCCGGGACAGGTGGTGTTTCCGAATGGCATGACCTACGCGATCGATCGCTGGATCTGCGCCGCCGGCTGGGATCTGGCGGTGTTCGACATCAGGCTGGATCAGGGCCAGCCGCCCCCGCCCGGCCTGCTGCTGACCCCGCCTGCCGGACCCCCAGGGGATCTGGTGGTGATCGGTTATGCCTTGCAGCGCAATGTGGCCTTTTACGAACAACTTTATCCCGGCTATGCCGGCCAGCTGTTTCTGGGCATCGGCGGCCGCCGGACCACACGGCCGCCCGACGCGCCGGTTTTCGAACACGACGCGACCACCATTCGCGGCTATTCCGGCTGTCCGGTGCTGGACCGGACCAGCGGCCAGGTCATCGGGCTGCATTTCCAGGGATCGGGCGGCGGAACCATGCTGCGCAGCCCCGGCGCCAGCGACTGGAACGACGCGGTCTGGACCCTCGCCTTCATGCAAGGCTGGCTGGGGCAGATCATCGCGGGGAATCTGCATCAGCCCCCGCCGGACCCGGCAATCATTCACTGGATCGGCGGGGCCGAGCCGCGGCCGCTGGAGATGCAGGACGACCTGCTGTCGCTGGCATCCTTCGGCCTGCCGCAGGCCGCGCCGGATGACGGCAGCGGCGTGGTCGCAGACCGGCCCGATGCCCGCGACCGCATGTATCAGCCCGGCGCCGGCCGCAGCCTGGCCGCGGTCGCGCCATGGCGTGGCCCGGTCGGCAACCAGTTCCACGAAGGCAGCTGCGCCGCCTTTGCCGTCGCCGCCGCGATCGAACGACAGTTGCAGGACCGCGACGATTACACCCTGTGTCCATGGCCGCAATTCACCGCCAGCGTGCGGATGCTGGATCGCATGGCACGACGCCACGACGAATGGCTGGATGATGTCCAGGACGGCACCAGCCTGCGCGCGGTGCTGAAAGGCTTCTACCATAACGGTGTCTGCCGCGAGGCGGACTGCCCCTATCTGCCCTGGCAGACCGATTTCTTCCTGACGCGGCCCCTGGCCAGACAGGCGCGCGACATCACCCTTGGCGCCTATCTGCGGGTGGCGCTGACGCTGGACGACATGCTCATGGCCGTGCAGGACACCGGGGCGGTGATGGTCACCGCGCGCGTGCATCGCGGCTGGCTGCGGCTGGGCAAGGGGGGGCGCATCGGCTTTCACCCCGCGCGCCCGCCCCGGACCCTCGGCCATCATGCCTTTGTGATCACGGGTTATGACCGCGACGGTTTCATCGTGCTGAATTCGCGCGGGCGCAGCTGGGGCGGCTATCGCGGCGCCCCCGGCCATGCGCTGTGGAGCTTCGAGGACTGGGCGGCGAACTGCCTCGACGCCTGGGTGCTGCGCCTGGCCCCGCCGGCCGAACGCGCCTTTGCCGTGCCGGTCGCGGCCGCGACCGGGTCCGCGCCGCCCCGCCGCCAGGCGCTTTTGGGTCACATGATCCGGGCCGAGCGCAGCGGCCTGGTCGAGGAAGGCACGCTGGGGCTGGGCCTGCGAGGCATCGCCGAGACCGCCGCCTATCTGGGCTCGTCCGAGGGGGCACGAAAGTATCGCCGCATCCTGCTGATCTTTCATTCGCCGCTGCTGGATGACGACCAGATCGCGCGGCTGGCGCAACAACTGACGCTGCCGCTGAAGGCGCGGCGCGTCTATCCCCTGCACATCCTTTACGGCAGCGACGAACTGGCCGGGCTAAGGCTGCGGATTTCCAGCCAGATGGCCGAGGCTCAGGCACGTTACCAGCGCGAAGGCGGTCTGCGTGATGCGGCGCTGCTGCGGCAGCTGCGGCCGATGGTGCAGGCGCAGATCGGCTTTCACCTGCATGGGGCGCGGCTGGCCGCCCGACGCATCCTGCGCGATGCGCTGGCGGTCCTGCCGTTGGCGGCGGCAACGCTCGACCGGCCTATGCAGGTGGTCTCGGCAGGCTTGGGGGCGGCGGCGGCCACGGCGCTGGCGCAGGTCGCGCCCGAATTTCGCCTGCCGCATCTGGCCATCGCCCCGCCGCTGGCGCCGGCGCGCGACGCCCGTTGCTGGCTGCTGCGCGACCGAATGCGCGACGACAGCGACCTTGCCGGCTGGCAGGGCTCCTGGGACGACCTGATCGCCGATGCCCATGACCGCAGCATTCGCAGCCACGACGGCGCAGCAGCCGCCACGGTGCAGCAGTTCATGGCGGCCCCGCAGTTCATCCCCAGCATATTGGCGCGCCTTGACGCAGAGTTCGGCCACCCACGCTGAAAAATAAATGCGCAAGCCCCGCCGCAGGACGGCGGGGCTTGTCTCAGGCGCTGCGGGGGAGGACGCAGCGGCCTATATCATACGGCGCGGGCGGGGGCCGTGCCGTTGCGGGCCAGCATGACGTGGAAGGCCCCACCCAGCACGGCGCCGATGATCCAGCCGAAGCCGGAAAGGGCCGCCAAGGCCGGCACCCAGACCGTCGCCACGGAGAACACCGCCGCACATCCAAACGCGGTGATCGCGCGCTTGTTCCAGCCGCCTTCATAGTAATATGGGCCGCGCGGATCGGCGCTGAACAGCGCATCCAGATCCAGCTGCTGCTTTCTCACCAAATAATAGTCGGCCACCAGGATGCCATACAGCGGCGCCAGAACGGCACCCAGCGTATCGACAAAGGCGGCGATCCCGACGGTCGAAATGAACGATACCCACAGTGCGCCGATGAAGAAGGCGATCGCCGCAGTAATAAGGCCACCCGTTCTGGCGGAAATGCGTTCGGGCGCCAGGTTGGCAATGTCATAGGCGGGCGGAATGAAGTTCGCGACAAGGTTGATGCCGACGGTCGCGGCAAAGAAGGTGATGGCCGCGATCAGCGTCAGCCAGAAATTGTCCACCCGATCGACGATCTCGGCCGGATTCACCAGCTTTTCGCCGAACAGAACCACCGTTCCCGCCGTCACGAACAGCGCGATGAAGGAAAACAGCGCGATCGACACGGGCAGGCCCCAGAAATTCCCGCGGCGCATCGCCCCCTCGTTCGAGACAAAGCGCGAGAAGTCGCCAAAATTGATCACAACCGCCGCAAAATAGGCGATCATCGTGCCGACGACAGCGACAAAGCCGGCAATGGGACCGCGCGGGTCGGCGACATCCCCGCCCTCGAATATGTTGCCCAGAGCGGCAAAGATGCCGTTGCCCGCCTTCCACCAGATCACCAGCATCAGCGCGATCATCACCGCATAGACAAACGGGCCGGCCCAGTTCAGGAACCGCCCCACCCATTCGATGCCCATCATGAACAGCCCTACCTGAAAGGCACAGACGATGACATAGGACAGCCAGTCGATGCCGTTCATGCCCAGAAAACCCGGGCCGCTTTCACCGCCCACCAGCGTGTGCAGCAGCAATGCAACGGCGGTTGACGCAAAATATGTCTGCACCCCATACCAGAAAATGGCGACGATGCCGCGGATCAGCGCCGGAAATTTTGCCCCGTAAATCCCCATCGAGGCACGCGCCACCACCGGATAAGGCACACCGTGGCGCACCGACGGCCGACCGCTGAGGTTGACCAGCCACATGACGATGAAGCCCGCCAACACGATTCCTGCGAAAACCGCCCAGCCGTTCAACCCGTAGCTGATGAACAGCGACGCCGCCAGCGAATAGCCGAACAGGCTCTGGATGTCGTTGTTCCAGACGTTGAATATCTCGAACGCGCCCCATTGTCGCTTTTCAGCGGGAATTGGAGCCAAATCCTCGTTGTAAAGGGATCCATCCTGCGGGGACGGGTTGTGGTGATGGGACATTCGCACCTCCTGGCTGGGACATGGGCCGGTAGGCAATCTGCGACGCGCCCGGCCTTCTGGTGTTTCTGGTAAAATGTTAGTAGAAATATCGTGAACGCTGTTACTCAGCATATCAGAAAACACCTTATTGGATTTATTGACAATCCAGGGCCGGCGAATCGTGTCAGATAGCCTTAGAGGTCACGCCATGTCTGATGATCAAATGCTGAACACGCGCGCCCAGGTGTCGCTGACCGAGGCATTGCGCAGGGGCGATCTGCGCTCCGGCCAGTTCCTGTCGATGCCGCAGCTGGTGCAGATCCTGGGCTATCCCATGGCCGCCGTCCGCGAGGCGGCCCGCCATGCCAGCGCAGCCGGCTGGCTGGACATCATCCCCAAGCGCGGGGTCCAGGTGCTGGAGGCACGGTCGGAAACCATTCGCGACAGTCTGGATGCGCGCATGGTGCTGGATCAGGAAGGCGCCCGACGACGCATCCGCTGCGACCGCCTGCATGGGCTGGACGATCTGCGCCGCGCGCATCAGGACATTCTGGCCCAGTTGCCGCGCCGACCCGAAGCCGAACTTGCCGCCCAGGCATCCGCCGTCGACCTGTCGCTGCATGATTACCTGGCCGAGGGGCTTGATAATGCAGTGCTGCGCGCCAGCTACGAAACCAATCGCATCCGCATTGCAATCATCCAGCGCGTGCGCCCCTTTGTGACCGAGCGCATCGGCTCTTCGATGCAGGAACATCTGCGCATCATCGATGCGCTCGAGCGGCGGGATCTGGCCGCCGCGCTGGAGGCGATCTCGCACCACAGCGAACGCACGCAACACTGGTGGGGCGGCACCGCCTGAGCGGCGCCGCCCGTCTGCTCAATGGCCGCTGTGTCCGGCGTGGCCATCATGGGCTGCTGCGCCAGCCGACCGCGCGCTGACCGGGCCGATCGCAAACGGCAGTTCGATCGAGCCCGCGTTCTCGAATGTCAGCGTGACCGGCACGGTCTCGCCTTCGACAAAGGGCTGCTTCAGCTCCATGAACATCAGATGATAGCCGCCCGGTTTCAGCTCCACGGTCTCGCCGGCGGGAAGGATCAGCCCCTCGGGCAACTCCCGCATGGTCATCACATCGCCGTCCATGCGCATTTCATGGATCTCGACCCGTGCTGCCGCCGGCGACTGCGCCGCGATCAGCCGGTCGTCGGTGCTACCCTTGTTGGCAATGCTGACAAAGCCACCCGCCACCGGTGCCTTGGGCGCCGTTGCGCGACTGAAGGCGCCGGTCAGCGTCAGGTCGCCCAGCGTATGGCTTGCCGGCTGATCGGCATGGGTCTGATCCGCCTTGGCGGGCGCCGCCGTCACCGTGACATAGGGGGCGGGGTTGGGCACGTCGTGGCTTCCGCTGGTGTCGGTCCATTCCGCACGGGCATTGCCGCATTCTTGAACGGTGCGGAAGAACAGCCTTTCCCCGGCTGCAACTTCGGGTCCGATGACGCCGCGCAGGACAAACTCGTCATACCATCCGTCCTCGAGCGTGCCGCCTGACCAAATGATGGTGCGCGGGCCCTCGACCTGCTGCTTTCCGTGATTGTCAAACGGGCGAGCATAAGGCCCGGTGACTACCTGCAACTGCCAACCCGGCTTCGGCATGGGCTTGGCATTGTAGAATCCATCCGGCAATTCGACGCGAACGACCTGCGTGGGCGCCCCGTCACAGCCGTGACCGATGCTGATGACGGCACGATAGGGTTTGCCCGCAGGGCTTTCGGCAGGTTGCAGGCCGGCATGTGACCAGGCCGGCGCGGCAAGGGCAAGGGATGCGACCGCGGTCAGCGCGGCGCCAAGATATTTCTGGGTCATCTCATGATCCTGGGTGCTGTGCGCCGGTGCGGCGTTCGTTCCGCGCACCGCGCAACCGATAACAAGGAAAAGCTGCGATCTAGGCGGCTTGCGTCGGCGGCGCACGTGCCAGCGCGGCCAGGATCGGCCGCAAGCGCAGTTGGGATCCTGTCTCGGGCGCGGGTCGGCGCAGCAAGTGCGGCAGGCGCTCTGGCAGCAGCGGCGGTTCGGACAGGGCCAGCATGGGCTGGCCATGCGTGGTGGCCCAGACACAGACCTCGCCGGCCCAGTCGCCGGCACCATGCCCGCGCCCGGCATCGGGGCGCAGACTGCCATCGGCTGCCAGGATCATTGATGTCGGCTGATGATCCCCACACAGCACGACCAGAACCTGCTGGCCACCCGGATCCCGGGTCAGCATCGTGCCCTGTGCCATCAGCGACAGCAACAGGAACGGAACCAGCAACAGCAGCACGGGCAGCCGCGCGGCCGCCCACCCTGACTGCTCTGACCGGCCGACCCTGCCCCTCACTGCGTTCGTCCCCCCTGATCTCTGACCGGCTTCTATCATGCCGGGCTGCGCAGGCGAAAGGGCCGAGACACCGCCTGCGGCAATGCGCCCGCTAGAGCTGCACCTCGGACCTGCGATCAGGGACGAGCAGCCTCTGGATCTGGCGGACGATCTGTTCGGCATGGGCAGCGGCAAGGGCATCCGCACGGTCCGCGTCGCGCGCCTCGATCGCGGCGATCATGGCATCGTGTTCCTCGACATAGCAATGCGGCAGACGGTCATCGAAGGATTGATAGTAAAGCCGCAGCAGTCGCCGCCCATCATCAAGCAATCGCGCAAACAGCCCCGTGTAATAGGGGTTGCGCCCCGCATGTGCGATGGCCGCATGAAAATCGCGATTGGTCGCGATCATTGCCAGGGCGTTCTGCGCCGCCACCGCCTGGGCAAAGCGGGCCTGACAGTCGCGAATTGCCACCAGATCGGCGGCATTGTGCAATTCGGCGGCGCGACGGGTGGTGACACGATACATCAGCGTGATCGCATCGAAAAAGCTGTGCAGATTCAGAAAATCGATATGGGACACGATGGTCGAACGGTTCGGCAATGTGCTGACCAGACCCTCCGACGCAAGGCGCACCAGCGCCTCGCGGATCGGAGTGCGCGACATTTTCAGCCGCTCGGACAGTTGCACTTCGTCGATCGGGCTGCCGGGGGCCAGCGTCAAGTCAAGGATTTCATCGCGCAGGGTATCATAAGCGTGTTGAACGCCCGATCCGCGCTTGAGAGTCTTTTCCCGTTTTCCGGCCATCTCGATCATTCCGTTTTCCTTGCCCGACCGCAGATAGCGCGAGACGCCGCGCGCGGAAAGCAAAAGCGCAACCCCATCATCCCCGTTGTCGTCCCCGCCCGGGCGCAGGTGGGCAGGTCCGCCTAATCCGACCACGCCGGATTGTCCGGCGCTCGCCCCCCATGCGCCGCACGGGCGCAATCCGCCAGGCTGGCCAGACGCAGGCTGCGCCCTGAAAGCCCTGGTCCATAATGCGCGTATTTGCCCGAGTTCGTCAGGATATGGCGGGCTTGCGGCGGCAGCACCGGTTCGGTGATCGAACACCAGCACAGATCGGTGACAACCCTCACGCCCTGTTCGCGCAGCAGGGCCAGGGTGCCATCACCGGCCAGCTCCTCGGCCGTGCTGCGCCCCAATGTCACCACGACCGGCACGCGCAGCGGCTTGCCCGACAGGTTCGCCGCCAGCAGCCGGCATTCTGCGGCCGAAGCATGCGGGCTGCCTATGGCGATCAGATCGACGTCTGCCGGCCCGGGATTGAGCGTCTGCCAGCCGTCACGAAGCTGCGTCGGGCCGATCTCTAGGCTGTCGGCATGGGGCGCGATGCGATCCGCTTCGGCGGTGATGCCTTCGATATGCAGCATCGGCGCTGCGGAGGTGGTGCCAAAGGCCGCGCACAGCGCCTTCAGGGCATCCTTGCCCGGCGCCAGTTCCGCCAGCCCCTGCAACAGCGGAATGCGGTCCGGCGAGGCCAGGCCGGCAAGGTATCCCGCAACCGGCCAGAAACTGTCGTCGATCCGGGCAGGCGGGCGGAACCGGATCAGCCGTTGTGCCTGTCGCGCGGTGTCGAGATAGACCCCCGCCAAGGGGGCGCGCCCGGTCACGGCCATGCAGATGTCAAGGAAATCGGGATGCTTCGGCGTCCGCGCGCCCAGGATGCTGTTGGCATAGATCACGGCATTCGATTCCGCCCAGGCAATCGCCTCGTCCTTGGCGGGGGGAGAATCCAGCAGATATGGCGCACAGGTGAAGCTGGGCTGGCAACCCATGCGCAGATAGGCATCTGCCAGGCGTTGGGCCAGCCGGCCGAAGTCCGCGTCCACCCCCTGCGCGCGCCAGTGCAGATATTCGACCGAAATGGCATTCGTGCTGGTCGGCACCCGCACGCGCACGCCGGTTTCGGCCAGGGCCTCGGCAAAGGTCAGGTTGGCGCGGCTGGCAAGAATGCAGCCATCGACATGGGCGCGACTGATGGGCAGCAGACGCGCCGCCCCCTGATGGCGCGCCATGGCTGTCAGGATCCGCATGGCCAGCGCCACGCCCGGACCCTCGGCTCCGTCAAGCATCGCCTGTTCGGCCGCGCTCAGCGTCAGCCTGCCCGGCAGTTCGGACGACAGGGGCAGATGCAGCCCCGGCGCCGTCACCGCCTGTTCCGAGATCCGGGCCCAGGGGCAATCGGCCAGACGCAGGAAGTCATCTCTGGACAGGCGCACGACCGGAATCGGCCTTTGAAACATCTGCGCGGCCACGATGGCGCCCAAGGTCAGCACATCCTCGGCCTCGCAAAAGACCAGCGCCGCGGGCGCCTTTCCGGAAAGGGCCAGATCCAGCAAGATCCCGGATCCCGTGCAGGATCCCCGGCTTGTCGGCATCATCACCACCTTGCCGGCCAGATCCTGCCCGTGCCAGCTGTGATGGGCATCGATCACACGCGCGGTTGCGGGATCGACCCCTCCCCAGAAGCTCAGCCCCTGCGTGCTGGCCAGAACCGGGCCCTGGGCAGCGCCCCCCAGCAGCAATTGCCCGCTCATCGCACCACGAACCCATGGGCGAAGGGATCGCGACTGTCGATGAAGATGGTATTGTAACCGGTCATCCGCGCCCAACCCGCCACCGACGGAACGATGGCCGGCAGTCCTGCGACCGTCGTGGCGGCTTCGACCCTGCCCTTGAAGATCGAGCCGATGATGGATTCATGCCAGAATTCGTCACCGGGGTGCAACTGACCGCGCGCCGCCAGCTGCGCCATGCGCGCCGATGTGCCGGTGCCGCATGGGCTGCGATCGATGGCCTTGTCGCCATAGAAAACCGCATTGCGGGCATGTGCGCCAGGCTGCGTGGCGGCCCCCGTCCACAGGATATGGCTTAGTCCGCTTATCTGCGGCAGTTCGGGATGCACGAATTCGTATTTGCGGTTCAGTGCCGTGCGCAGACGTGGCGACCAGCCGATCAGATCGCCGGCACTGTGGTCTGCGATATCCCGGAAATGGCGCTGCGGTTCGACGATGGCGTAGAAATTGCCGCCATAGGCCACATCGACCACGATTTCACCCAGGCCCTCGACCTCTGCCGTCAGCCCCTGCGCATAAAGAAAGGCAGGCACGTTGGTCAGCCGCACCTCCTCGACAAAGCGGCCTTCCTGTCGATAGCTGATGTCGACCTTGCCCGCCGGAGTTTCGATGGACAGGGTGCCCGGCCGCCGCGGCACGATCAGCCCGTTTTCTATCCCCATGGTGATGGTGCCGATGGTGCCATGCCCGCACATCGGCAGGCAGCCCGATGTCTCGATGAACAGCACCGCCACTTCGCAGTCGGGGCGCGTCGGCGGGTAAAGTATCGCACCGGACATCATGTCATGGCCGCGCGGTTCATACATCAGCCCGGTGCGTATCCAGTCATAGTCGCGCAGAAAATGCGCGCGTCGCGACAGCATGTCGGCGCCCTGCAGCGGGGGCGCCCCACCGGCCACCAGTCGAACCGGATTGCCGCACGTGTGACCATCGATACAGGAAAAAGTGTGCAGGCTCATCTGCTGGAAAACCTCTGAGGCGAAAACGGGGTCAGATCGATGGCAGGGGGGCGGCCGGTCACAAGATCGGCGACCAACCGCGCCGTGGCAGCCGATTGCGTCAGCCCGAGATGGCCGTGGCCAAAGGCATAGGTCACGCAGGGCGTCGCCCTGGACCGTCCGATGGCGGGCAGGCTGTCGGGCAGCGACGGCCGAAAGCCCATCCATTGCCTGCCGGCACGCGGATCCAGCCCCGGCAGGAAATCCTGGGCCTTGCGCAGCATCGCTTCGGCCCGCCGAAAGTTCGGAGGTCGCTCAAGACCCGCCAGTTCGACAGCACCGCCCACGCGAATACCGCTGGCCAGGCGCGTGACGACAAAGCCATGCCCGCCGAAGGTGATCTGTGTGCGCAGATCGAAGGCCCCCGGTGGCAGGGTGGTATTGTAGCCGCGTTCGGTCTCGAGCGGCAGGCCTTCGCCCAGTGTCCGGGCGATCCGGTGGGAAAAGGCGCCGGCCGCCAGCACCACGTGTTCGACGACCGGGCCGCCGTCGATGCTGATCCCATCGGCCCGGGGCTGCAAGCTGCGCACCTCGACCCGTTGCAGCTGTCCACCGCATGCGCAGAAATGTCGCGCCAGTGCCAGGGTATAAAGCCGGGGCTCCAGCACGGAATACCATTCGGGCGTGAAGGTGCCGCGCCGGAACCTGGGCGACAGGCCGGGCTGGATCGCCGCCATGCCCTGGGCGTCCAGATGTTCAAAGGCAATGCCGTGATCGGCGCGCGCCTGCCAGCCCGGTAACGCGGCGCGAAACTCGGCCTCGGTTTCGTAGACTTGCAGGTTTCCCTCCTTGCGCAGCATGGGCAGGGTTCCGGTCAGGGACATGAAAGGTTCCAGCTCGGCCCTGGCCAGATCCATCAATGCCGTCTGCGCCACGGTCGAGGCCGCCACCCGTTCCGGGGCACAGGCCCGCCAGAACCGCCACATCCAGGGCGCGACATGCAGCGCATAGGCCGGCGGCACCGACAGCGGGCCAAGCGGGTCCAGCAGCCACATCGGCGCCTTGCGCAGCAGCCCCGGCGACGCCAGCGGCAGGATGTCGCTGAAGGCGAATGCCCCCGCATTTCCCGCCGAGGCGCCGGCCGCCGGTCCCTCGCGATCAAGAACGGTGACCGCGATCCCCCGCGCCTGCAGTGCTATCGCGATCGACAGCCCGATGACCCCGGCGCCAATGACCACCACCGCGCCGGGCGCAGGCCCGGAACGGGGGGCAAGGCCCCCCGCGCCGCTGCAGGCCCTCGATGGGCTTGCAGCGGCGGGCTCCGGCTGTCGCATGGCGGCAGCAGGCGAGGCAACTCGTTCTTTCGTCATCAGGCTTCCACGTTTCGTTTCAGTGCGTTGCCGCAAGGAACCGGCGCAGTTCCGGGTTTTGGGGTGCGTCGAACAGTTCGGCGGGGGGCGCGATCTCGGCCATGATCCCCTGATGAAAGAAGGCTACGCGGTCGGATACCTCACGGGCAAACTTCATTTCATGGGTCACGCAGATCATCGTCATGCCCTCGCTCGCCAGCATCCGCAGGGTATCCAGAACCTCGCCCACCAGCTGCGGATCCAGGGCCGAGGTTACTTCGTCGAACAGCATGTAATCGGGCGACATGGCAAGCGCGCGCGCAATGGCCATGCGTTGCTGCTGACCGCCAGACATGCGGTTCGGATAGGTGTTCAGTTTTTCCGCCAACCCCACATGGGTCAGCTGGCGGACCGCAATCACCTCGGCCTCGGCGCGACTGAGCCCAAGAACCTTGCGCGGGGCCAGCATCACGTTTTCCAGCACTGTCAGATGCGGAAAGGCGTTCCATTGCTGAAAGACAATGCCGACGCGCCGGCGCAACCGGTTCAGATCGGTCGAAGGGGCATGCACCTCGATCCCGTCGACCAGGATGCGCCCGCTGTCGATCGGCTCCAGGCCATTGATACAGGTCAGCAGCGTCGACTTGCCCGATCCCGACCCCCCGATCACTGTCAGAACCTCTCCCTTGGCCACGGTCAGATCGATGCCCTTCAGCACCTCCAGCTGGCCAAAGGATTTGCGCACATTCCGGATCTCAATCATCGGACCACCGCTTTTCCAGATAACCGCCCAGCCGGGCTATGGGGAAACTGAGCAGGAAATAGATTGCCCCGCAAAGGGTCAGGATGAACAGCGGCTCTTGCAGCCGCGTCACCAGGATCTGCGAGGCACGCAGCAACTCGATCAGGCCAAGCCACAATACCAGCGAGCTGTCCTTCATGACCCCGAGCGTCAACCCGATCCACGAAGGCAGGGCCACGCGCGTTGCCAGCGGCGCAACGATATGCTGCATGTCTTGGCGCCAGCTCATGCCCAGCGAGCGGGCCGCACGCCGCGTGGTTGCCGGCACCGAATCGATCGCACCGCGCACGATCTCCGTGCAATAGGCCGCGGTATACAGCGACAGCACCACGCAAGAGGTCGTGAACGGCCCCCAGCCCAGCTTGGCGATGGATTGAAACGCATTGCCCAGCACCAGCTGGATCAGCAGCGGCACCGACCTGAAGACATCCAGCACGAATGTCAGCGGCGCGGCCCACCATGGGCCAAGCTGCACGCGCAAGATCCCGAACACGACGCCCAGCATTGTTCCGGCCAGGACCGATACCCCGGTCACAGCCAGTGTCATGGCAGCCCCGCGGGCCAGGAACCACAGATCGTTGACGCTCAGCGCGGTCTCGAACATGGCCGTCCCCCTCAATAGCGAAACAGTCGCCAGGCCAGCAGACGCGCACCCAGCGTGACGATCTTGGCAATGGCGTAATAGATCACCGCAGCCAGGGCGAAGAACTCGAAGGTGCGGAACGAGCGGGCGTTCAGTTCCTGCGTGACCCCTGCCAGATCGGTGTTCATGCCGACGGTCACGCCCAGAGAGGTCATCAGGATGGCCCAGACCATCTGGTTGGTCGCCGGCAGAAAGGCCACGCGCAGCATCTGCGGCATGACGATCAGGCGGAACGCCTGCAAGCCGGTCATGCCCAACGATCGCGCCGCCCGCGTCTGGGTTTCGGGAATCGCCTTCAGCGCACCGCGAAAGTTTTCCGCAAGATAGCCGGCATTGTTGAAGGCAATTCCGGCCAGCAATGCCGCAAAGGGGCTGAGGTGCAGGCCGAAGCTGCCCAGGCCGAAATGGGCCATGTATATCTGAAACAGCGCCGGCGTGTTGCGCGCCACCTCGACCCAGCCTGTTGCCAGCGCCGCCAGCAGGCGGTTGCCCGACATCCGGCACAAGGTCAGCACGATGGCACAGGCCAGACCGATGACCATCGACAGCAGCGCGATCTGCAAGGTAACCAGCGCGCCTTCCAGCATCTGCGGCAATGCCCGCAGCGCCTGGTTCCAGTGAAAGGTATAGTTGAACATCCGCGCCCCCGGGCTGCGGGCGGCGCCATTGCTGGCACCCGCCCGCATTTCAGATCAGCGATAGACGCCCGTCACGGTCAGGTCGGGCAGATCGCCGCCCACCCATTTGTCATAAAGTTCGGCATAGCGGCCCGTGCGCACCTGCTGGTTCACGAACAGGTTGAGATAGTTCAGGAACCCGTATTCCTCACGATTGGTGAACAGGGCCACGTAATCGATGTCGAAAGGTGCCTTGCCCACAACCGTGATTCCCGGGAACTTGCCCGATTTCACGTTCGACTGCGCCACGGTCGAGGTGGACACCGTGGCGTCGATCTGACCCTGGCTCAGGGCCAGGAACACATCCGCCTGGGTCTGATAGGGCCGGAAGGTGCCCGATCCCCATTCCTTGATCTGCTTTTCCAGCGCGATTGCCTCGAATGTGCCGGCCGTGGCGCCGACGGTCTTGCCCTTCATGTCGTCAAAGCTGGCAATGCCTGCCTTGTCATTTGCGGTGACAGCCATCTCGAAGGCGAAATAGGGGATGGACATGCCCACGGTCTTGGCGCGTTCCAGGGTATCGGATGTCGAGGCAACGCCGACATCGACCCGCCCCGACATCAGCGCCGGAATACGCTCTGGAAATGGAGTTTCGACGATTTCCGCCTTGACGCCAAGTGCAGCGGCCAGATCGTTGCAATAGTCCACATCGAAACCGATGGGATTGTTGCTTTCATCGCGCGATCCCATGGGTGGAAAATCCAGCACCACCGCACAGCGCAGCACGCCCGAGGCGATGATGTCATCAAGCTTGTCGGCGGCTGCGGGCATGGCCAGCACAGCGGCAAGCAGCGCAGCGGCGGCAGGTATGGGGGTTTTCATCCGTCATCTCCCTGATGAATCGATTGTCGGTGCGATCGGCCTTCGTCCGTGCCGATTCTCCTGTCCCACTATCGACAGGCACAAAGGTTAAATCAAATAAAAAATACACACTGTATTTCTGACGGATTTTCGATGAATGCGTGTCGTCGTGCCATGCGCGAAAGGCCGGCCCAATGGGACCGGCCTCGAAAACTTCAGGCCTTTCAGGCTGGGACGCTGCTATTTCGACAATTCGCGGATGATCGCCTCGAGCCCGATGATCGCCGGGTCGACGGGCACACGCCCCTGGTTCAACAACTGGCTGCGGCGGGCACGCGCCTGCGCAGCATGTTCGCCACGTGGCCAGTTCTGCAAATAGAGATCATAGGCCTGGACCGTATCGACCTGGCGCGCACGCGCCCATGCGCGGTCCTCGCGTTCGCCTGGCGTCACCACATCCTGCTGCAATTCGGCCAGGCGGCGGCGGGCGGTATTGGCGTAGATGCCATCGGGATAGCGGTCCAGATAGGCGCGCAGGTTGCGCACCCCGCCCTTGGCACCCGTCTGCTGCCAATAGGCGCGGTCCTGCTGTTCCTGGCTGGGCGTCAACGCACCCGCCTGAGCCCGCATCTCGGCCACCTGGGTCGAGGTCAGATAGCCGGTGACCGCAAAGCCGTTGCGCTGTTGCCAGCCGCGAATGGCCGAGCGCGTGCGCGAGCCGAACACGCCATCGGTGCCGCCGGTCGAATAGCCAAGTGCATTCAGCCGCCGCTGGATCACCACCCGGTCGCCCCGAGACAGGCCCAGCCGGCGCTCGGCCAGCTCTGCCTGCGACGCTTGCGGTGCCGGCGCGACCGGACGCGGCTGCTGGATTTCGGGGGCGGAAGGTTGCGCGGCGCGGGGTGACGGGGCGGGCTGGGCCGGCGGCGACAGCTCGTCCAGGCGCTTGCGGGCAGCCTGGGCGAATTCGCCCTGCGGATAGCGGTTCAGGTAATCGCGATAGGCTTCCGGGGTATTCCTTGCAGCCGCATCGGCCCACAGGTTGCGGTCGGTCTGCTGGGCGTCCAGCGCATTTAGCCGCGCCGTCGCTGCCGCGGAATAGGCGCCCTGCGGAAACCGATCAAGATAGCGGCGATAGGCCAGCGCCGTGTCCTCGGCGGCGGCATCTGCCCAGACGGCGCGATCATCGGCCTTGGGGTCGGCCGGCGCCGCTGCGTCGGCAGTCGCAGGCCCCGCGACCAGCTTCAGATCGGGATCGCCCCCCGGCACCAGCGTCAGATCGGGATGCGCCTGCAACACCTGCGCCAGCGTCGTCCCCGGCTGCAACAGCGCCACTGCGCCTGCACCAACGGCGGCCGCAGGGCCAGTGACGACCGTGACCCCTTCCGGCGGGGACAGATCGCCCAGCCCGCCTTGCAGCCCCTCGCCCGCCGGCAGTTCGGTCGCGGTCTCTCCCAGCATCAGCACCGCGCCGGGACGCGCGGTTTTCAGCAGGTCGAACACCGCCGACAGCGAAATCCCCTGCGCATCGGCGTTCAGCAGATTGGGGGTATCGGCATCGGTGCCCATGAACCAGCCGCCGCGGTCACTGCGCAGGAAGCGCCCGTTGAGCACCACCATTCGCGCCCCGGGTTCAGGGTCGGGTTGCAACAGCACCGACAAGGCCTCGCGCAGATCGGCAGCCTTGAGCTCCGAACCCGAGACGGCGCGGAAGCCGGCAGCCTTCATCGCTTCGGCCACCGCCGAACCCGATTGCGCGGCCGCGGCACTGTCCTGGGACTGGAAATTGGTTATGACAACGCCGCGATCCTCGGCCAGGGCAGCAGTGCCAGCCAGCAGTGCAGCCAGCAAGAGCGGAAGGGGACGCATGGCATACTCCTTTCATGCCCGCCCCAGGATCGGGACGGACCTGTGCGAATGTTCCGGCCCAGATATGCGCAGGCCGTCGGCGGGACAAGCACACCGGTTCGGGGCAAGCGCAAGTTTGCCAGTCATGAACCCCGCCAGCGCGCGTCCGGTTCCGTTGTAGCGACCGGATCGGACCGGCAACGGTGCTGCCGGTCCGAACGATCATGACAGCTGTGCGCTGGCTGCGCGGATCACTGCCTCAGGCTGGCCTTCAGTTCGCGTCTGCGGGCATGCAGCACGGGCTCAGTATAGCCCGAGGGCAGTTCGCGCCCCTTGAACACCAGATCGCAGGCCGCCTGGAAGGCGATGCCGTCGAAGCCGGGCGCCATTGGCCGATACAGCGGATCGCCGGCGTTCTGGCGGTCCACCACCTGGGCCATGCGCTGCATGATCTGCATCACCTCGGCTTGCGAGACGATGCCGTGATGCATCCAGTTGGCGATATGCTGGGCCGAAATCCGGCAAGTGGCACGATCCTCCATCAGGCCGACATCGTTGATATCGGGCACCTTCGAGCAGCCGATGCCCTGATCGATCCAGCGCACCACATAGCCCAGGATGCCCTGCGCGTTGTTTTCCACCTCGCGCCGGATCTGGTCAGAGGTCCATTTGCGATAGCTGGCGATCGGAATTTCCAGGATCGCCTCGACATAGGCCCGGCGGCCGCCCTTGGCCAGCGCCGCCTGCACGGCGAACACATCGACCTTGTGGTAATGGGTGGCGTGCAGGGTGGCGGCGGTGGGGCTGGGCACCCAGGCGCAATTGGCGCCGGCCTTGGGATGTTCGATCTTGCTTTCCAGCATCGCCGCCATGCGGTCGGGAACCGCCCACATGCCCTTGCCGATCTGCGCCCGGCCGGAAAAACCGCATTCCAGCCCGATGTCGACGTTCTGGTTTTCGTAGGCGATGATCCAGTCCTTGCGCTTGATGAAATCCTTGCGGCTGAAGGGGCCAGCCTCCATCGAGGTGTGGATCTCGTCCCCGGTGCGATCCAGAAAGCCGGTGTTGATGAACACGATCCGGTTCTTGGCGGCGCGGATGCATTCCTTGAGGTTGACCGAAGTGCGGCGCTCTTCGTCCATCACGCCCAGCTTGACGGTATGCTGCGGCAGGCCCAGCACGGATTCGACATGGGTAAAGACGTCGTCGGCAAAGGCAACCTCGTCAGGACCATGCATCTTGGGCTTGACCACATAGACCGAGCCTGCGACCGAGTTGCGCGGACCGTCGGTCTTTTTCAGGTCATGCATGGCGATCAGCGCGGTAACCATCGCATCGATCAACCCCTCGTAGGCTTCGTTGCCGTCGCGGTCCAGGACCGCCGGATTGGTCATCAGATGGCCGACATTGCGCACCAGCAGCAGCGCCCGACCCTTGACCGTCACCGTGCCGCCATTCGGTGCGGTGAATTCAAGGTCGGGGTTCAACCGTCGCGTCATCGGCGCACCGTCCTTGACGAAGGTCTCGACCAGATTGCCCTGCATCAGGCCAAGCCAGTTGCGATAGGCCACGACCTTGTCTTCGGCATCCACACAGGCGACCGAATCCTCGCAATCCATGATCGCCGACAGCGCGCTTTCCAGCCGCACATCCGCCAGCCCGGCCTGGTCGCGGCTGCCGATCGGATGCGTCCGGTCAAAGACCAGTTCGACATGCAGGCCATTGTTGCGCAGCAGAACCGCGTCCGGCGCCCGCGGGTGGCCGCGATAGCCGACAAACTTCTCGGGCGAGACAAGCGGCATGTCATCCACCAGCAAGGCACCGTTGTGGATGTGATAGCGGCGGGCATCGGCGTGGCTGGTCCCTTGCAACGGGAAGCATTCGTCCAGAAACACCCGGGCGCGGGCCACGACCCGGGCACCACGGCCGCGGTCATAGCCCCCCTTTGGCGGGGCGCTGCCCATCGCATCGGTGCCGTAAAGGCAATCATACAGGCTGCCCCAGCGCGCATTGGCCGCATTCAGCGCAAAGCGGGCATTGGTGATCGGCACCACCAGCTGCGGCCCGGCGACGGTGGCAATTTCGGGATCGACATTGGCCGTTTCGATGGTGAAGGGACCGCCCTCGGGCAGAAGATAGCCGATCTCGGTCAGGAACGCCTTATAGGCCGAACGGTCGTGCGGCTGATTGCGCCGGGCAAGATGCCAGGCATCGATCTGTGCCTGCAATTCGTCGCGCCGACGCAGCAGCGCCGCGTTTCTCTGACCGTAGTCATGGACCAGATGCGACAATCCGCGCCAGAACGTATCGGCCGCGACGCCGGTGCCCGGCAGCGCCTCTGTCTCGATGAAGGCCGCAAGCTCTGCAGCCACCTGCATATCCTGGCGCCCCACATATCCGGACGTTTTCTGAAGATCGGTGGCGTCGTTCATGATGGTCCCTTTCTGTCAGCACCGGGTTTGCGCAGCCCCGCCCCTGGCTTGCTGCAGGCAAACCGCCCGGGCCCAGCATAGACAGGACAAGCGGGCCGTGAAGCCCCTTGTGCCAGCCGTGCGCCTTGGCGATCATCGTCCTGCCGATCCAAGCGGGCGACAAGATGCGGCCGTGGACGCGGAAATCGCTTGCCTTGCTGGCTTTGCCGGCGATGATCGCAGATAGGCAGCGTCGTATTTGCAACAAAAACCAAATGATGATTAAAGAAAACGAATATAATCATCGGCGGGCAAATCTGCAAAAAGCGGCCTGCGGCGGCGCGACCGACCAGCTTGCGGTTGCACGGCCTGCGCCAAGGCTGCGCAACCCTGCGGTCAGGTCGCTGCCGTCCCGGCACATCACGACCCGCGCAGCGCCCCTTGCCAGGGATGCGCTGCATCAGAAACGAGGGGGGAACCATGTCGCTCGACACCACGAAGGCCGCTGCTGACCGGCAGGCGGCGCTTGACTATCACGAATTTCCCAAGCCCGGAAAGCTCGAGATCCGGGCGACCAAGCCCATGGCCACCGGCCGCGACCTCAGCCGCGCCTATTCCCCCGGCGTGGCCGAAGCCTGCCTGGAAATCGCCGCCAATGCCGAGGATGCCCGTCGCTATACCGCCAAGGGCAACCTGGTGGCCGTCATTTCCAATGGCACTGCCGTTCTGGGACTGGGCAATATCGGCGCGCTGGCCTCGAAGCCGGTGATGGAGGGCAAGGCCGTCCTGTTCAAGAAATTCGCCGGCATCGATTGCTTCGATATCGAGGTTGACGAGCCCGATCCCGAACGCCTTGCCGATCTGATCTGCCGCTTGGCGCCGACATTCGGTGCCGTCAACCTCGAGGACATCAAGGCCCCGGACTGCTTCGTGGTGGAACGGATCTGCCGCGAGCGCATGCCGATTCCGGTCTTTCACGACGATCAGCATGGCACAGCAATTGTCGCGGCGGCCGCAGCCGTCAACGCGCTGAAGCTTGCCGACAAGCGGCTCGAGGATATCCGCATCGTCGCGCTTGGCGCCGGTGCCGCAGGTGTCGCCTGCCTCAAGATGCTGATATCGATGGGGGCGCGGGCAGAAAACATCCTGATGCTGGACTCCAAGGGCGTGATCCACAGCGGGCGCAACGGCCTGTCGCCTGAAAAGGCCGAATTTGCCCGCGACACGCCGCTGCGCACCATCGACGAGGCGCTGGAGGGCGCCGACCTGTTCCTGGGCGTTTCCGGCCCCGGCCTGCTGACCGGCGAAATGGTCGCCCGCATGGCGGACCGGCCGATCATCTTTGCCCTGGCCAACCCCACCCCGGAAATCATGCCCGAAGAGGCGCGCGCCGCCTCGCCCAACGCGCTGATCGCCACCGGAAGGTCGGACTATCCCAACCAGGTCAACAACGTCCTGTGCTTCCCCTTCATCTTCCGCGGCGCGCTGGACGTGGGCGCAACCGAAATCAACGATCAGATGAAGATTGCCTGCGTCGAGGCGATCGCCGGCCTCGCTCGTGCCACCACCTCGGCAGAGGTGGGGGTGGCCTACCAGGGCGAACAGCTGACCTTCGGGCCGGATTACCTGATTCCCAAGCCTTTTGACCCCCGCCTGTTGCCCACCGTCGCGGTGGCGGTCGCTCGGGCGGCGATGGAGTCGGGCGTGGCGACGCGGCAACTCGATCTCGAGGAATACCGCCAGCGCCTGCAAACCCAGGTCTATCGTTCGGCCCTGATCATGCGACCGGTGATCGAGGCCGCGCGACAGGTTCAGCGCCGCATCGTCTTTGCCGAGGGCGAAGAGCCGCGCGTGCTGCGCGCCGCGCAGGCCATCCTTGAAGAGACCACCAGCAAGCCGGTCCTGATCGGCCGGCCCGAGGTCATCGAGATGCGTCTTGAGCGCGAGGGTCTGACCCTGCGTCCCGGCACCGATTTCGAACTGGTGAACCCCGAAAGCGACGCCCGCTTCCGTGACTACTGGAGCAGCTATTACGAAATCGTCCGCCGCAAGGGTGTGACCCCGGACCTGGCCAAGACGATCATGCGCACCAACACCACCGCGATTGCCGCGGTCATGGTCCGTCGCGGCGAGGCAGACAGCATGATCTGCGGCACCGTCGGCCAATATGCCTGGCATCTGCGTTATATCCGCGAGGTGCTGGCCAATGAAGCGCTGAGCCCGGCCGGCGCCTTGTCGCTGATCCTGCTGGACAAGGGGCCGCTTTTCGTCGCCGATACGCATGTTCATGTCGAACCGACCGGACCCGAGCTGGCGCAGACGGTAATCGCCGCTGCCCGGCACGTGCGCCGCTTTGGCATCGAGCCCAAGATCGCGCTTTGCTCGGGGTCACAATTCGGAAGTCGTGACTGCCGCTCCGGCTGGGTTGCGCAGGAGGCGCTGTCGATCCTGGACCAGCAGGACCGCCAGTTCGAATACGAAGGCGAGATGCATACCGATGCGGCGCTTGACCCCGAACTGCGCGAACAGCTGTTCCCCGGCGGACGGCTGACGGGACGCGCGAATGTGCTGGTCTATACCAATGCCGATGCCGCGGGCGCTGCGCGCAACCTGCTGAAATCTGTCGCCGATGGCCTTGAGGTCGGGCCGATCCTGATGGGGATGGGCAACAAGGCCCATATCGTCACGCCCAGCGTCACCGTCCGCGGCCTGCTGAACATGGCGGCGCTGGCAGGCACCCCGGTCTCGAGCTACGGCTGAGCGCAGGATCGACGCGTTCGACGCTCTGATCCGGCAGTTGCAGGAAGGATACGGCGCGGTTGCAATGACCGCGCCGATTGCTTTTGCCCGCTGTCATGCGCGAATCAGGGGACAGGCCACTTCCATCACGACAATGCAAGATTCTGTGTTGTCCATGTGACAGTTCGCCGCAAAAATGCACAACGCATGCAAGAGCGCAGCCCGGGCAATTCGCCATGACGATGCAACGTGCGTGCGCAGCGTTTAACAAATATTAGGATGTTTCATTGTCTTATCGGTTCTGACCCACGCAGTGCAGGCATGGGGCGCTTGTTTGCCGGGCCGTTGCTGAACCGGGCTGTCCGAAAGGGGAACTTGATGGAACCCATTGCGGCGCTCAATCTTGATCCATGGCCAGTCAGGAGATGATGCCATGAAGGGAACTGTCACATTGATCTCGCGCCGGGGGGCGCTGGTATCCGGCGAATATGAGGTGGTCGGCGACATGATCCGTGTCTTTTACGGCGGTCATCAACGCGCGGCACGTCTGGACGGCGGTTCGGTGGATCATCTGGCGCAAGCCCTGCTGCGCGATCTTTGGCTGGGATAAGGGCGGTTTGCATCGGGACGGCGCAACAACTGCCATCGCCCCGTTTTCACCACCACCAGGGCCTTGGCGACACCGTCCCGAATCCGGCCCCGGCCCTTGGCCGGGGCCGCATGATTTTCACCATTCCCAAGAAACTGAACTCATGGCTGCATTTGGGGATAAACTCGGCGCCCGGTCCGTGATAGGACGCTGCGGCAAGACCGCAGACGACGAGAGAGTCCAGCCATGCCCGCATATCGTTCCCGCACCACCACCCACGGCCGCAACATGGCAGGCGCACGGGGCCTTTGGCGCGCCACCGGCGTGAAGGACAGCGATTTCGGCAAACCGATCATTGCCGTTGTCAACAGCTTCACCCAGTTCGTGCCTGGTCATGTGCACCTGAAGGACCTGGGTCAGATCGTCGCCCGCGAGATCGAGGCCGCCGGCGGGATCGCCAAGGAATTCAACACGATCGCCATCGACGATGGCATCGCGATGGGCCATGACGGCATGCTTTATTCGCTGCCCTCGCGAGAGCTGATCGCCGACAGCGTGGAATATATGGTCAACGCCCATTGCGCCGACGCCATGGTGTGCATTTCCAACTGCGACAAGATCACCCCCGGCATGCTGATGGCGGCAATGCGGCTGAACATCCCGTCGGTCTTTGTCTCGGGCGGCCCGATGGAGGCTGGCAAGGTGACCCTGGGCGACGGGCGCACCATCGCGCTGGATCTGGTCGATGCCATGGTGGCGGCGGCCGATGATTCCGTCTCGGATGCGGATCTGGCAGCGATCGAACAGGCCGCCTGCCCGACCTGCGGATCCTGTTCGGGCATGTTCACCGCCAATTCCATGAACTGCCTGACCGAAGCACTGGGCTTTTCGTTGCCCGGCAACGGATCGACACTGGCGACCCATGCCTATCGCAAGAACCTTTTCCTTGAGGCCGGCAGACGTGCTGTCGACCTGTGCAAACGCTATTACGAAGGCAATGATACCTCGGTTCTGCCGCGCAGCATCGCCACCAAGGCCGCGTTCGAGAATGCGATGGCGCTGGACATCGCCATGGGGGGATCGACCAATACCGTGCTGCACATCCTTGCTGCCGCGCAAGAGGGTGGCGTCGATTTCACCATGGACGATATCGATGCGCTGTCGCGCAAGGTGCCCTGCCTGTGCAAGGTCGCGCCGAACAAGGCCGATGTGCATATCGAGGACGTGCATCGCGCCGGTGGCATCATGGGTATCCTGGGCCAGCTGGACCGCGCCGGCCTGATCCATCGCGACTGTCCGACCGTCCACGCCCGCACCATGGGCGAAGCGATCGACCAATGGGACATCGCGCGCAGCAACGACCCGCAGGCGCATGAACTTTTCCGCGCCGCGCCCGGTGGCGTGCCAACCCAGACCGCGTTCAGCCAATCCTCGACCTGGCCATCGCTGGATATCGACCGCACGAATGGTGTCATCCGTTCGGCCGAAACACCCTTTTCCAAGGACGGCGGCCTGGCGGTGCTGAAGGGCAACATGGCGCTGGATGGGTGCATCGTCAAAACCGCCGGGGTCGACGAATCGATCCTGGTCTTTTCCGGCACGGCCAAGGTCTATGAAAGTCAGGATGCCGCGGTCTCGGGAATTCTGACGGGAAAGGTGCAGGCCGGCGATGTGGTGGTGATCCGCTACGAAGGGCCCAAGGGCGGGCCGGGCATGCAGGAAATGCTGTATCCGACCAGCTATTTGAAGTCGAAGGGCCTGGGCAAGGTCTGTGCCCTCGTGACCGATGGCCGGTTTTCGGGCGGAACATCGGGCCTGTCCATCGGCCATGTCAGCCCCGAGGCTGCGGCCGGTGGCACCATCGGTCTGGTGCGCGACGGGGACCGGATCGAAATCGACATTCCCAACCGCAGCATTCATCTTGCCGTGGCCGACGAAGAACTGGCCCGCCGGCGCGCCGAACAGGACGCGCATGGCTGGAAGCCCGCGGCACCGCGGCAGCGCCAGGTTTCGCCTGCACTGCGGGTCTATGCCCAGTTTGCCACATCGGCCGACAAGGGCGCTGTCCGCGTGCTGCCCGAATAGTTGGTGATGGGGGGGCGCCGCCGCCCCCTTGCAATCAGGGCAGGGGGATGAACTCCTGCCGGTCGGTCGGGGGCAGGTCGAACAGGCCCTGTCCCCAATTGGCGGCGCGCCATTCCGCCTTGGCGTGTTCGATCCGTTCGCGGCTCGAGGCGACAAAGTTCCACCAGATGTGCCGCGGCCCGTTCAGCGTCGCGCCCCCCAGGGCCATCAGCCGCGCCCCCTGCGGCCCCGCCGCCACGGTGATGCGATCGCCGGGGCGGAACACCATCATCTGCCCGGCCGCAAATTCCTGGCCCGCCACGCTGATCTCGCCCTGGGTGATGTAGATGCCGCGATCCTCGTGGTCGTCCGGTAGCGGAAAGCGCGCACCCGGGGCCAGGGTGACATCCAGATAGAAGGTTTCGGAATAAAGCGTCGCCGGCGCACGTTCGCCATAGGCACTGCCCAGGATCAGCCGCGCCGTCACCCCGTCCGAGCGCAACTCGGGCAGGCTGTCCTTGCCGTGATGCTCGAATACCGGAGCCATGTCCTCATGCGTTTCGGGCAGCGCGATCCAGGTCTGGATGCCGAAAAGGCTGTGCGGCCCCTGGCGGGCGGCTTCGGATGTGCGCTCGGAATGGGTGACCCCGCGCCCGGCCACCATCCAGTTCACCGCGCCCGGCAGGATCACCTGATCGGACCCGATGCTGTCGCGGTGATGGAAGTCTCCGCGGTAAAGATAGGTGACCGTGCCCAGCCCGATATGCGGATGCGGCCGGATGTCGACGCCCTTGCCGGTCAGGAACTCGGCCGGACCGGCCTGATCGAAAAAGATGAACGGCCCCACCATCTGGCGGCGCGGCGCCGGCAGCGCGCGGCGCACCTCGAAATCGCCAAGATCGCGCGCGCGCGGAATGATCAGCGTCTCGATCTGATCGGCGCCGATGGCGTCGGGACAGCCCGGTTCAAGGGCGGGATTCCAGCTCATGGCCTGCTCCTGTCATCGCGACCGCCCAAAGGGCGCGCTAGCAGGACTCGGGCGTCTCGATCCAGGTCCGAGCCAGCAGCACCTGCTGATCCACCCCCAGTCCCAGGTCGATCATCATGCCATCTTCGTCGGCTTGCAACATTTCCAGTGTCTGCAACTGTGAATCGAGCAGTTGCGGCGGAAAGAAATGTCCCTTCCGCCCCTGCAGACGGGCGATCAACTGTGCCCGACTGCCATGGACATGCAGAAAACGCACGCGCGCCGCCCCGCTGCGCAACACATCGCGGTAGGAACGCCGCAGGGCAGAACAGCCGAGGACAACGGATTGGCCGGCTCGATCGTGCCGTCCAATCTCGTCCGCAAGCGCCCGAAGCCATGGCCAGCGATCGTCATCGGTCAGAGGCGTGCCCGCCCGCATCTTTGCCACATTGGCCGCGGGGTGAAACGCGTCGCCCTCGACAAAGACCCAGCCAAGTTCCCGCGCCAATGCCTGACCGGTGGTGCTTTTGCCGCAGCCCGAAACCCCCATCACCACCACATGTTGCAGCCCGCCGCTCACAGCAGCCACCAGCCCAGCAGGGCGAAGCCGAAGGCGATGCTGCCCAGCAGCGTTTCCATGACTGTCCAGGTCTTGAGCGTGGTCTTTTCGTCCATCTGCAGGAAGCGTCCGACCAGCCAGAAACCGGAATCGTTGAAATGGCTCAACACCGTGGCCCCGCCGGCGATGGCGACGACCAGAAAGCAGCGGTCCAGTTCCGAAAGGCCGGTGGTGGCGGCGACGGTGGGCGCGATCAGGCCGGCGGTGGTGGTCAGCGCCACCGTGGCCGAGCCCTGCGCCACACGAAGTGCGGTCGAGATCACGAAGGCCGCCCAGATCAGCGGCAGGCCCGCGGCATCCAGGCTGGCGGCCAGCGCCTCGCCGATACCGCTGGCTCGCAGGACGCTGCCGAACATGCCGCCGGCGCCGGTGACCAGGATGATGGCACAGATGGGCGCCAGGGCCCCGTCCATGATCCGTTCGATCTGGGCGCGGCTGCGACCGCGCCCCAGCAATGCCATGGCAACCAGCAGCGTGATCAGCAGCGCCACCGGCGTCTGGCCCAACAGCCGCAGCAGCGTGACCCAGCCCGCCTTGCCATCGACCAGCCCCATGGTGGCCAGCGTGTTGAGCCCGGTGTTCAGAAAGATCAACCCAAGCGGCAGCAACAGGATGGTCATTACCGTGCCGAAGGCCGGCGGCGGCCCCTGCTGGTCCTTGGGCTCGACGACGCCCAGGATCTGCGGCACCGGCAGAACGATCCGCCGCCCCGACCACAGGCCGAACAGGTAGCTGCCCAGATACCAGGTCGGCAGCGCCACGATCAGCCCGACCAGAACCATCAGCCCGATGTCCGCGCCCAGAAGATCCGCGGCCGCGACCGGTCCGGGATGCGGCGGCAGCAACGCATGCATGGCCGCGAATGCCCCCGCCGAAGGCAGCGCATAAAGCAGCACCGAGCCGCCGAAGCGCGTGGCCACGCTGAAGATGATCGGCAGCATCACCACCAGCCCGGCATCGAAGAAGATCGGAAATCCGAACAGCAGCGATGCGACGCCAAGCGCCAGTGGTGCCCGCTGCGCGCCGAAACTGCCGATGAGGCGGTCGGCCAGCACCTGTGCGCCGCCGGTGATCTCCAGCAAGCGCCCTATCATGGCGCCAAAGCCGACCAGCAGCGCCACGGTGGCCAGTGTCGAGCCGAAACCTTGCAGCAAGGTCGGCACGATATCGCCCAGCGGAATGCCCGCGACCGCCGCCGTCAGCAAGCTGACCAGGACCAGCGCGACAAAGGCATGCAAGCGAAAGCGCATGATCAGGATCAGCAACGTCAGCACCGCGGCGGCGGCAATCAGCAGCAGACCAGCCGTGCCATAGACAGGTTCAACAGGGGTCATGGTGTCCTCCTCACCCTTCAGCAGGGATGGACCCTGCCCTATTGACGCTGCGCATTGACATGTTAGCGGTAACTTTGCAAGCGCGCAGTTTGGCTCATGACCGCTCGGCCAATGCAGCATGCAACAGGCGCATCTCGTCGGCCAGGGCCAGTTCCAACGCGGCAGCCTCGATCGGCAGAACGCCCGGATCTTCCTCGGCGTCCTGCATCACGGCGCGTTCGTCCAGCCACAGCAGCATCTTCTGACGCAGATCGGCACCGCCCAGTGTCACCAGCTGCTGCAAGATGCGTCTATGCGCGATCACGCGTCCTTCCAGCGCCTCAAGGCGCGCGGTCAACCGGTCCATCTGATCCCCTTGGGTTGCGAACCGGATCATGGTGACACGGATGGGGTTAACGACAAAGCCCGGCTGCGCCCGAAAGCGTTTTGCCATCGGCAAGGTCTCGCCTATCCTCGATCCATGCCCGACGATCCAGTTTCCACGCCCTTGCCGCACTTTCTGCTGCTGCTGGCAGTGCCGCCGCCGATTGTCGCCGCGCGCATCGAGGCGGCATGGCGCAGCATCGGGCGGCGCGAGCGCTTTCGCGGGCACACCCTGCACATGACCATCCTGCCGCTATGGCGCAGGCAAGCAGCCGAGCCGGAACTGATCGAGGCGGTTCGGGCCGCACTTGCACCGCTCAGCTTTCCAGCCTTCGACCTGCGACTGGACCGGTTGACGACCTTCGGCCCCCAGCGACGGCGCACGCGGCCCCTGGTGCTGACATGTTCCCAGCCGCATCCGCAGGCGGACGCGCTGGCTCAGGAATGCTGGCGCCTGCTCACCGCAGCAGGACTTGGGGTCGCATGTCACAATGTGACCGCGCATGTGACGCTGGCTTTCGGGCGGCCGCTGCGGCCGGATCCGATTGCAGTGCCCCCGATCCTGTGGCGGGTCGACGAACTGCGCCTGATCGACAGTCTGCAGGGACAGGGGCGGCATCTGACCCTGGGGCACTGGCAGCTGGGGGCCGGGACATCACAATTCACGCCGCGATCACACCCTTGCACGTAAAGCTAGGTCATGACGCCGATGATGACCGAATCGACCACGGACGCCCGACCCGCGATGCAGACGCTGCACAGTGCCGATGCCCTGATTGCCACCTGGCTGCGCCACGACTGGCGCGAAAGTTTCTTTGCGCCCGGACTGTCCATCCTGCAGGCGCTGACGCGCGACGGGCGCACCGCCAGCGGCGCCGGGATGGACCGCGAAGAGGCGCTGAATCGCTGTCTGGGCGAAACCGCCGAAATTCTGGCCCTGAACATGCTCAGCCGCGATCGCAGCGGCGGGCAATCCCGCCCGTTTGATCCGCGCTGTGACGGGCTTGCTGCCCATCCCGACCCGCATATTGCCCGACAAGCCGCACTGAACGAGGCATGCGAGCGCTTCGCCGTCGCCAAATGGTGGCTGGGGCATAGCCGTGTCCACGCGATGCCGCCGCTCTGGCTGGACAGCTGCGGACTGACAGCCGAGTTGCAACAGATGCGCGACGGGGCCGCGTTGCGCAGGCGCACGGACTGGTGGCAGATCGACATGCACCAAGGTCCGATCACCATGATCTGTCGAAGCATGAGCGTCGAGGGTCAGGATCCGCTCCTGGGTTTCGGCACGCATGCCGATCCCGTCGCCGCGGCAGGCAAGGCGCTGCGCGAACTGCTGCTGATGGAGCTGAACCTGATGGAGCTTCTGGCGGCGCGTTCGACCGGCGGCGTGCCGGCGCTGCGGCCGGTGAATGATCGCATTCGCGACTACACGAGGCGACTGCCGATGCTGCTGCGATCCTCCATGCCAGACCCACCCGGCAGGGAATCTGTCAACACTTTTCCTCCGAGGCCGGAATGTCGTGAAATCACTGGTGCGGGGGCCCCGCTCAGCGTCTGGCTTTGCCAGCCCGACGTTGCCCCGCCGCCCTTCACTGCCGAAACCGGATCGCCCTATTTCTGACAGGAGCCCGATGAACCAAGGCGACACCTCCACATCCGGCCCATCGGGCGCCTGTCCTGCCGGTTGCGCACCGCGCCGCGGCGAGCTGGCGGTTGCCATGCTGCGCGCCCGCGCCGACGCCGGAACAGGCGCCGGCGCTCTGCCGCCCAGCGATCCTGCGCCCGAAATCGCACAGGCACGGCCAGAGATCCTGCTGCGGCCGGACCCGGCCTGGCGGCGCGCCTGCCTGGGACAGGTGGCGCATATCCCGTCGGGTTACACCTACCTGGCGCAGTTGATGGGGCATGACATCGGCAGCACCGTTCTGGCGGAAACCGTGCCCTATGCCCGCCCCGCAGGGGCGCTGCCGGACCGGCCGCCCCTGCGCTACAACCTGATCGACAATCCGCTGACACTGGAAACGATCTATGGCCCCGGGCCGACGTTTCTTGCCCATGTCTTTGACCCGGAAACCTGCCTGTTCCGCGTCACCCCCGGCGCGCGCCTGGCGCGGCTATACGCACGAGGTCAGGCCACGCTGGCCGATCCCGACCCGCAGCCGATCCGGGCGCTTTACGACGAACGCAACCGCGATTCCCTGATGCTGCACGAACTGGCCGTGGCCTGGATGCAATATCACAACCTCATCGCCCGGCCGCTGCTGGCCGCAGGCCTGCCGCCGCTGCGCGCCTATGCCTTGGCGCGCATCCATGTCACGCGCTGCTGGCACGCCATACTCACCGGTGACCTGCTGGCACGTTTTCTGCATCCCGACATCGCCGCGCTGTCCGCGACGCAACTGGATCCGGCCTGGCAGCTGGATGAAAATTCGCTGCTGCACGGGCTGTGCCGGGCGTTCCACGCGCTTCCCCTGTCGGCCTATCACCTGGGACGCTCGGGGCTGCACAATCTGGGCGGGCTGCTGCGGCGCGGCTATGGCATCAGCGATGCGGAAACCGATTGGCACATCGACTGGCCGCTGTTTTTCGGCCAGAAACCGGGCGGCCCGTTGACCGGCATCTCTGCCAGTGTGGCGGCGGAAATGCGCGTGCCCATCACCGCCGTCTCGATCATGATGCTGGACGCGCAATCGGCCGATCACGCCGATCCGCTGCGGGCAGGAAATGCCGCGATGCGTCAGGCGATCGATGCCTTGCCGACACGCTGGCGTCGCGCCTGCACGCCCGCGACCCTGGCCACCGAATTTTCCGCCCGCTTTCCCGACGCGCCGGCCGCCGTCACCCCGGAATCGCTGGCATGGGGGCCACTGTTCCATTTCCTGATGGTTGAGGCACATCTGCACGGTCAGCGCGGGGGCTTCGGCCCTCTGGGCAGCGCATTGCTGCGCAGTTCGGTCAAGGGCATCATCGACCGGGTGGTGATGCCTCCGCCCGCCCCGGAAACCGCGGCAATGCCAAGCCCCGCGACCATGCTCGAACTGATAACCCTTGTGCGCAGCAACCGGAGTCCCTGACATGCCCCAAAGACGCAAATACATCGTCGTCGGATGCGAGGTCGATCAGGCCGAGCACTGGCTGCACCCCGATGGCCGCATCGATCGCGATCCCGGCAGCGACGGCCAGGCGTTGAACGTCGAATACATCGGCCGCCTGATGGTCGAACTGTCGGCCCGCGGCAAGGCCGGCGTCTCGCCTGCGGAATTGCGAGAGCTGGAAAACCGTGTCAAGCACGCGCTCAACGTTCAGGATTTTTCCGCCCTGACCGGAGACGCCCCCCTGACCGAGGCCGAGCGGCAAGAGATCCTTGCCAATACCACCGTCCGGATCGAGTTCGAAAGCCGCCGCCCCGGCAAGCACAAGCCGGACCGGAACATCCGCATCCTGGTGGTGCCATCAGACGAAACCCTGGGCGTTACCGATGCAATGTTGCGCGCGCAGGGCCAGGCACAGGGCTTTCGCCCGCCCTTGTCCTACGAACTGGACCAGGCGTTGATCCTTGCCAGCCTGCGCGACGAAATCCTGGAAATGGTGGCCGAATTCGCCGCCGACCCGCCGACCGGCTGGACGGCCGAACTGCAGCAGGCGTTGACCGCCCACATGGAACGCGCCATCGCCGAGCGCAGCCAGTTCAAGGACGCCGCCGGCCAGCCCGCCCAGGATGTCAAGAACCAGATCCTGTCCAGCCCCTTGCGCGCCTTTCACCGCTCGGTCGGCATCTACGCCACCAACATGTGCCGTTAGCGGCTCGGACAAATGGCGGGGCTTTAGTGCAAGCTCCATTGCAGGATCAGGGTTCCAGCTTTCAAACCTGCGCCAAGGTTTGCCTCTGCCTTGGCGACTATCTTTCTTTTCTTGAACGCCCACGCGCGCAATATCCGCGATGGCTGCACAGATCACTGGCTTGCGTAATCAGTGTGTGGCGATGGTGGATTCCCGGCGGGAAGCCAGGGAATCCACCCTCGAGGAAGCCACTGGTTTGGAAGCCGTCTGGTCTGGCGGCAGAGGCCGGAGGCGTCAGGCCCGCCCCGTTTCCTTTTCAAGCAGGCCCTCCAGCAATGCCAGACGATCCGCGCTGAAGTTGCCCGCGCGCGGGGTGAGATCGCGGATAGCCCGAACGAAGAACTGGCGGAAGTCGCCGCGCTCTTCGCACCAGGCGAGCAGCTTTACGCCCTGCGGCGGGTGCACCAGCGCCAGCGGCAGGACCGTCCGCGCAGTCTCGTTCCCCGACAGGTCTGTGTAGCCGATCGACACTGGCTGACAGGCGCGGATGGCGGCGTGCAGTGTTGCCAAGTCGGCGGCGGCCGCCTCGGGCACGTCCTCGGGCCAGTATTGCGCCGGGCGCACGTCGAGCATCTGGTATAGGCGTGCCAGGATCGCGCTCTCGGGGTCGGTCTGGGCCAGCCGCTCGATGGCCGCATTGGCCGCGGCGGCAGTGACGGGATCGCCGCGGTAACCTGCAAGCGCCAGGCCACGCAATGCCGCATCGCGCAGATCGGGGTCGAGGACGGGGACCGGGGTCGCCATGCTGCTGGCCGCAGCACCATTCCCGAAGCCGATCGCAGCAGCAGCACCGGCAAGCCGGGTGCCGAGAGCGCGGCGTGTCAGGGTCAGGGGCTGAGTGCGACCGGGTCGCATGGCGATTCCTCCTTGGGATTGAAAAGGCGACCTTCATCGCATGGCGCGACCCTTTCGGTCCAGCAAATTGAAAGATCGTGCGTGATTTCTCTTTGGCGTGTTCTGAACCGCCGCAACGAGGTCCCGCGATGATCAAGGGCGATGAAAATGCGCTCTGGGTCTTACCGTTCCGACCAGCGACGACTTGGCTTTCAGCTGGGGTGGGATGTGCCTTTCACGATTGACGTGTTCCGTCTGGTTAGTGCCCACCATCGCCGCGAGAAGCTCGCAGTCGCCGACCCGCACCGCAGCGCACGCCCCCGCATGGGGGCGACTGCCTTTCAATACCGCATTGAAAAATCTGGAAAAGGCCGCCTGAATCTGCGGACCGCCTCCGCCCTTCCCGGCCCAACACATAGAAGCGGAGAGAGTCTTGCTCGGGGTCGATCAAGTCGATCAGCCGCGCCCGCAAGCGCACACAAAGGCCTGGGTCGAGATCGCACTCGAAGACAGAAAGCTGAACCCGCTGGCCGTAATCCTCGCATGCCCGAGCGTCTTGTCGAAGGCGGGCCGTCCTTCCTTGGTGTCCGTCCGGACATGGTAGGTCACCAGCACCAACATGTCATCCCCACACAAACGCCGGGTAGCCGTCCAGCTCGCCCCGCAGGTGCCGCGCAAGAAGCTGGGCTTGCAATTGCGGGAAAAGGCCAAGTGGGGCCGCTTCGTCAAACCAGGCGTGGCGGAGGTCATTGCGCTTGCGTGCCTGCCATGCCTCGATCACAACGCGCCTTCCCCGTTCGGTTAACAGCACCGCACCTGTTTCCTGATGCTCGAAATCTGCCGGTTCCAATTGCCGACGGTTGACCAGCGTAAGTGCGGCGCTTTCAACAAGGGATCGAGCATCAGCCTCAGCGCAATCAATCACAGGTTGATGTGACGGTGAAATCGAACCTGATGATGCTGATGATTCACGCTTGCCAACCGGTCGACTGCCCGGCTGCAATTCCTTCTACCCTGCCGCCGCCACAAAAAGCGGGCATGTCAATTCGATTCTTGCACTATTGACATGTAACTGCTGTTACATCAATAATGTCCACATGAACGATATCACATGGCTTCTCCTGACCTACAAGATCCCTGCCGAACCATCGGCAAAACGCATCGCCATCTGGCGCAAGCTGAAGGGAATGGGGGCCGTCTATCTTCAGAACGGCGTCTGCGTGCTGCCCCGAACGGATGACCATATCCGTCGTCTCAAGATGGTCGAGAACGACATCGACAAGGCCAAGGGTGAGAGCGTGATCCTTCAGACCGTGGCCCTGGATCAGGCGCAAGAGGCCAAGGTTGTGGCCCGCTTCAAGGCTGACCGGGACGAAGCCTATGCCGAATTCATCGACAAATGCGACGACTTCGAACGCGAGGTCGCAAAGGAAATCGCGGCCGGCCATTACAGTTATGCCGAATTGGAAGAGAACGACGTCGATCTGAAGAAGCTTCAGGGCTGGCTGGAAAAGATCGGGAAGCTCGATTTCTATGGCGCCGCGCGCGCCGACGAAGCGCGAACACGGTTGGACGGCTGCGAGGCCGTGCTGGATGACTACGCCAAGCGGGTCTTCGACGCGAAGGGCGAGAACGGCTGATCCCGGAGGATGGACATGAACCGGACCGCATGCCTGAAATCTTTCTTTCCGCATTTCCCGCCGGGGGTGCCGAGCGGCAAACCGTCGCCATTGCTGGCTTGGGCAGACCGGCAGAGGCAGCGCGCCGCGTTGGCTCGGCTCGAGGACCGGATGCTGGACGATATCGGTGTGACACGGACCGAAGCTGCGGCGGAGTGTCAGCGCCACGACTGATCGACCGGAACACCAGGCCAGACCGAGGAGGCCGCCATGGCAGAAACGACGGAGGACAAGGCCGCATCAGCCTGGCGGGGATTGCCCGCGGGGATCTGGGCGCTCGGCTTCGTGTCGATGCTGATGGATATCTCATCCGAGATGATCCATGCGCTCTTGCCCGTCTATCTGACCATAGGACTTGGTGCGACCGCCCTTGCTGTCGGGGTGATCGAAGGCATTGCCGAGGCGACGGCCGCGATCACCAAGGTGTTTTCCGGGGCGCTGTCGGACCGGATTGGGCGGCGCAAGGAGCTGGCCGCCATGGGTTACGGTCTCGCCGCCCTGACAAAGCCCGTATTTCCGCTCGCGCCGTCGATCGGCTGGGTGGTCACTGCCCGTTTCATCGACCGGGTCGGCAAGGGCATCCGCGGCGCACCGCGCGATGCGCTGGTCGCTGACCTCGCCCCTGAAGGGCGGCGCGGCGCAGCTTTCGGCCTGCGCCAGTCTCTGGATACTGTCGGTGCCTTCTTGGGGCCTCTTCTGGCCATCGTGCTGATGTGGGCTTTTTCCAATAATTTCCGGTCCGTTTTTTGGGTCGCCGTCATCCCGGGTTTCATGGCGCTTGGTCTGATGCTGTTTGCCGTGAAGGAGCCCGCCCGCCCGGCAGGGCTGCGCAAGGTCCGCAACCCGTTGTCGCGCGACGAACTGCGCCTTCTGGGCGGCATGTATTGGGCCATTGTCGCTGTGGCGACCGTGTTCACGCTCGCACGGTTCTCCGAGGCCTTCCTGATCCTGCGGGCAGAGGAGGTGGGTCTGCCTCTCATGCTGGTGCCACTGGTTCTGGTGGGGATGAACGCGGTCTACGCCCTGTCGGCCTGGCCTGCGGGCGTGCTCTCGGACCGGATGAGCCGACCGGCGATGCTGATGGCGGGGCTTGGCTTGCTGATTGCATCCGATCTGATGCTGGCGCTGGCGCCTGGGTTCACCGGCTTCGCTCTGGGCATCGCGCTTTGGGGGCTGCACATGGGCGTCACGCAGGGACTTCTGTCCGCGCTGGTTGCCGAGGCGGTGCCGGCCGAGCTGCGCGGGACAGCCTATGGCATGTTCAACCTGATCACCGGCGGCGCACTGCTATTGGCCAGCGTGATCGCTGGCGGGTTGTGGCAGGGCTTCGGGTCCGAGGCGACGTTCCTTGCTGGCGCCGCCTTTGCCCTCGTCGCGGCGCTTGGTCTGATCCCGCTGCGGCACAAGCTGGCGTGAACCGGTCAGGCTGCTGCCTGCGTTCTCGGCATGTATCGGAACCCGCACCGCCAGCGCGGGGTCAACCAGAACGTTGGAATACCCGCCGCGACGGCGGTGATCCAGCACCCTCTGACCGAGGCCCGGAAATGCATCAAGGATCCCGAAGGCCGCATTGCCGCCAAGGGCGACGTCTATCTCGACGTCAAGGAAATCAACGACAAGACCTATGTCATCTGCAAGTCCGACAGGATGCTCAAAGAGCACATCAGGTAAGGATCGACCCTGGTCATTGATGGGTTCTCGGGCCATGGCGATGACTGCGCCCGCTGGGCAGGTAGCCTCTTTAAGGCCCCACCCTTGAGTGAAGTGGCGCATCATGAGCAAGACGCGGCGCGGCCCTGCGGCGCAGGTATCTGCTCTCGGGGCTCGTGCACTGCGGGCAATGCGGCGGCGCGCTGATCGTGGCCGGCAGCGGCCGCTCCAAGGGCTACTACTGCGCCAATGCCAAGCAGAAGGGCGCGGCGGTCTGCCCCGGCATGCCGGGGCTGCGCAAGGCCGCGGTCGAGGAGATCATCCTGAGCGGGCTGCGCGAGGCGCTGATGACGGAAGAGGCCGTGGCGCAGTTCCGCAGGGACCATTCCCGGCATCTGGCCGAGCAGAACCGCGGCGCGAGCGAGCGCATCGCCCGGCGCAACAGTGCCATTCGTAGCCTCGAGCAGAAGCGGCAGGGGTTTCGCGACGCGATCGCCGCGGGCCACGCGAACCCCTCGCTCTTCGAAGGGCTGACCGAGACGGAAGCTGAGCTGGCCGCCCTGCGGGCGGAGGTCGCAGCCGAGGCCGGCACGGTGATCGCCCTTCCCGCGGATCTCGGCGCGCTCTACCGCGCCCATGTCGCGGATCTGGCCCGGACGCTCTCGGGCGGCGAGGTGGTGGGCCGGGCGTCGGAGGAGCTGCACCGGCTGATCGCGCGGATCGATGTGTCGTGGAACGCCGCGGACGGCGGCCACGATCTCGACCTGCAGGGCGATCTGGTGGCGCTGCTGTCGGCGGCGGACAGCAAAAAAGCCGCCTCGTATGAGGCGGCTGGATCTTCGCTAAGACTGGTTGCGGGGGCAGGATTTGAACCTGCGGCCTTCAGGTTATGAGCCAGATACAACACAACATCTAGAGCCTTGATTGTTGACGCGTTTTCCGGCCTAGTCTCCTAGACGGCTGTTTTATCAAAGCTATCTGGCGCGACTGCCTGTTACTCGCCGCCAGCGAACGACAAAAACGGCCATATGATGTGTTGACACAGTGTTGACACGGGGGATGCCGGAATGACCGAGAGACTGACCGAAGCCGCCGCCCGGAAGGCCCTGCCGCCGGTCCGCGGGCAGACCATGCTGTGGGACGCGGAGGTGAAGGGGTTCGCCCTGCGGGTGACGCCGGGCGGGGCCAAGTCCTTCGTCCTGGACTACCGCGCCGAGGGGCGGCAGCGCCGGATCACCATCGGCGCCTGGCCCGACTGGACGGTGGCCGCCGCGCGCCAGACCGCGAAGGACATGAAGCGCGAGGTCGATCTCGGCCACGACCCGATGGGCGAGCGGCAGGCGCAGCGCGAGGCGCCGACCGTGCAGGAGATGTGGGAGCGCTACGCCCGCGAGCACCTGCCCAAGAAGGCCGAGCGCAGTCAGGCCGACGAGCGCATCATGTGGGAGAAGATCATCCTGCCCCGCTTCGGCAAGATGAAGGTCGCCCAGATCAGCCATGACGATGTGGACGCGCTCCACCGCGACATCACCGAGATCCGCGGCACGCCCGTGCGCGCAAACCGGACCGTCGAGGTGCTGAGGAAGGCGTTCAACCTCGCGATCCGCTGGAAATGGCGCGACGACAATCCCGCCTCGGGCGTGCGCCGCAATCAGGAGGAGAAGCGGAACCGCTATCTGAACCGCACTGAGATCGCGGCGCTGGCGCAGGCGCTGAACGACCACTCGGAGCCCATGTCCGCGAACGCGATCAAGCTGCTGATGCTGACCGGCGCGCGGCGCGGCGAGGCGTTGGGCGCGACATGGGAGATGTTCGACCTCGAGAACGGCGTCTGGACCAAGCCCTCGGCGCACACCAAGCAGCGCAAGCTGCACCGCGTCCCGCTCTCGGGCCCGGCCGTGCAGCTGCTGGTCGAGATGAAGGCCGCCGCAAAGGCAAAGGCCGAGGCCGAGGGCACGCCGCCCAGCCCCTACGTCTTCCCCGGCCCGACCGGCAAGCCGCTCACCGAGATCAAGCGGACGTGGGTCTCGGTCTGCCGCCGGGCGGGGCTCGGCGCGGAGGTGCCGGTGCTGGACGCGAAGGGCAAGCCGGTCCTCGACCGCAAGGGAAAGCCCAGGACCGAGTTCCAGCCGAATGTCCGGATCCACGACATCCGCCATTCCTTCGCCAGCATCCTCGTGTCGGCGGGCGCGTCGCTGCCCTTGATCGGCCAGATGCTCGGCCATACGCAGGTCCAGACGACCCAAAGATACGCCCATCTGTTCGACGATCCGCTGCGCAAGGCCGCCGAGACGGTGGGCGCCTTCGTGTTGCAGAGCCCCGCGGAACAAATCATAAACAAGAAAAACGCGGAGGCCGACGATGCCCGTTCTTGACTATGGACACCTGCTGGCACCCGGAGGCCTCTACCGCGCTCAGATCGCGGTCCGCACCGTCATGGCATGGCCCGACATTGCCGACGAACAATCCCGCCGGGAGTATGTCGCCACGCTGATGTCGATCCATCTGGCCGACCTCAAGGCCAAGCGCGACGCCCTTCCGGACCCCGCGGCGGCAGACGGGTGGGAGGACACGATCCTCGCCATCGAGCAGCACGAGGCGTGGATGGCAACGCACGAGGAGTTCGAGGCATGGTTCGATGAGGCCGGAGGTCATGCGACCGTCAGCATGGCGCCCGGTTTCCGGTTCTTCGAGAAGGACATGGAGAAGCGCGTGGGCGGCTGGTTCGCGGCCGGTCTCATCCTCGCGCTGGTGCGGCGCATGGCCATGCATCACGCCGACCTGCCGGGCGGGGCGAGCGTCAACAAGGCCGTGTTCATTCTCGAACGGGTCAAGCTGCCCAACGTCCCGCGCAACAGCCACGACCTGCGCAAGGCTTGGAAGACCTACAAGCCCGTCGCACATTTCTGCGCCGTGCTGTTCGACTGGTTCATGATCGCCTTCACGCACAACGAGACGCCCGAGGAAGTCGGCGCCGCGATAGAGGGCGAGCTGAACGAGAGCTTCATGATGTTCCTGTCGCAGGCGGAAGCCTACCTCGAGTTCGGCTTGTCCTATCAGCCGCCCCGCACCAAGGGGCAGATTCTGCTGGATCCGAAGGAAACGTGGATCCTGCCGCAGTATCGGCCATGGCCCGAGGCGATGAGCACGCCGCAGCCCCTCACGGGCGACCTCCTTGCGGCCGCGCTGGAATACAAGGCGCCGATCCCCAGCTTCTGACTACTGAGCCGATCCGGCTCACTAGATAACGGTCCCCCCCTCACCAATAACGGACCATCGAGAACGTCGGCATCTCTCGGGCATCGGCGGCGCGTTGCGTCGCCTGGCACGAAGGAGACGCCCATGACCCAATCCCTTGCATCCGGAGGCGCCGAGAGGCCCGCCCCCGTCGCCCCGCCGCCCGATTTCCTCGACGGCTTCATCTCGGAGGAGGACTACGCCGCCCGCCGCGGGGTGTCCCTGCGCACCTGTCAGCGCGACCGCCAGCTGCGCCAGTCCCCGCCCTTCGTCGTGATCGGCCGGCGCGTCTACTACCGCATCGAGGCGGTGCGCGACTGGCTCATCGCCCGCGAACAGGCCGCGGATCGCAAGCCGAGCGCCCCGTGCGCACGGAGGGGCCGATGACCGCGCCCGCCACGCTCGCGCCCGACATGATGTTGGGCGCCGCCGAGATCGCCCGCTTCCTCTTCGACTCCGACGAGTTCCGGTTCCAGCGCCGCGTCTACTACCTCTGCACCCGCTCGAAGCGCCCGCTGCCGCATTTCCGGCTGGGCAGCCGCATCGCCACGCGCCGCTCCACGCTGATGGACTGGATCGCCCTGCAGGAGGGCTTCGCCAATGCCTGACACCCCCATCCAGTTCACCGGCTCGATCCTCGAACAGCTGGAAGCCAAGGTCGCTGCGGAGGCCCCGCATCTGCTGCCCATTGTCCACGCGATCCGCGATCACGGTGTCGGCTTTCTGGTGATCCCCCAGCGCGCGACCGGGCTCGACCGCGGCCTCGCCCTGCTGGAACGGCCCTTCGTCGTCATGGTGGGCGACGACACCGACTGCGCGCTCGGCCCCGATCAGTATGACAGCGCCGCGCTCGACCGGCTGATCGGCATGGCCGACGGCGTCGCCATCGTCTCCTGCGCCCCGCCGCCCGAGGCCTATTCCAGCATCGCCCTGATGGCCGTGGCGCAGCGCAACGGGCTGATCATCGAGACCCGGCCAGAGCAGGAGATCGCCTGGACCAACCGCGTGCAGGCAGTCTGCCCCGAGATGCCGATCCTTCTCTGCACCGTGAAGGCGCAGCGCCAATGACCGTGCAAAACCAGACCCTCGACTTCAACGGCACGCCGCCCGGCTCCTGCGCCCGTGCCGCCACGCGCATGTCCGTCGCCCAGCTGGCCGACATGCTGCAAGACCGCATCGCGGACTTGGCCCGCGACCTGCTGGGCGAGCCGAACCGGCAGCTTTCCGGCGCGCAGCAGCTGCGTTTCGGCACCAAGGGCAGCCTCGCCGTGGAGATCGACGGCGCGAACAAGGGCCGCTGGTTCGACCACGAGCATGGCGGGGGCGGCGCTGCGCTCGAGCTGATCGCCCATCGCCTCGGGCTGGACGAGAAAGCCGCATGGGACTGGGCGCGGGCCTGGCTGGGCGAACCCGACGCCGGTCCCTCCTGGTCGGCGAAGCCGCCTGCGGCGCGCGCCCCTTCCGCCTCGGGCTCGGCCCAACCGAAGGAAACCACGCCCGAGGAACGCGCCGAGAAGGTGGCCGAGATCGTGCGCCGCAGCGAGAGCCTCGTCTCGACGCCGGTCCTTGCTTACCTGCGCCATCGCGGGATCTCGGCCACGCCGCCCGACTGCATCCGCTATCGCCAATATGCCTACCGCCAGTTCGGCGCCATGGTCGCGCTCGCCACCGACGAGGCAGGCGAGGTGCTGGCGATCCAGCAGGTCTATCTGACCGCCGAGGGGCGCAAGGCCCCCGTGAAGGTGGTCAAGCGCACCAACAAGGCCGTCGAGGGCTGGGCCGAACGCGCCGCCGTGCGCCTGCCAGGCCGCGAACCGCTGGTGCTCTGCGAGGGGGTCGAGACCGCGCTCTCGGTCTGGCAGGCGACAGGACAGGAGACCTGGGCCTGCCTCGGCATCTCGAACATCGGCCGCGCACCGGTGCCCGCGAACGCCACGGTGATCGTGGCCCGAGACGGCGATCTGCCCGGCAGCAAGGCCGAGGGTCAGATGGCCCGCGCCGCGAGCCATCTCGCGCATCGCGGCATCACCGTGCTGATCGCCACCCCGCCCGAGGAGCAGGACTTCAACGATGTCCTGGTCCGCGAGGGCGAGGCGGCCGTGCGCAACCGGATCGCCGCCGCCGAACCCTTCCGCCCCGAGGAGGCCGGCATCGGGCGGAAGCAGCTCTACATCGGCTCGGACGTGGAGATCGCCAAGCGGGTCCGCGAGGATCTGACCGAACGCCACGGCCGCATCGTTCATGCCGACGGGGCCTTCTGGCGCTATGGCGGCACCCATTGGGAGGCGATCCCCGACCACGAACTGCGCCTGCCCGTCCACACCTATGACGGCGCGGGGTTCTTCACGCCTGCGGGCGAGCCCTCGAACGTCAAGCTGACCAAGATCCGCGTCGACTCGATCCTCAACGAATGCGCGGCCCTCTGCGCCATGCCCGGATACTTCGACGCCCCGCCCGCTGGCATCAACTGCGCCTCGGGATTCGTCCGCTTCGACGCGGAGGGGACGCCGCGCCTCGAACCCCATCACCGCCAGCACCGCTGCCGCCACACGCTGCCCGGCCGCTGGCAACCCGGCGCCTCCGGCACCCCGCCCGCAGGCTCGCTGCTGGCGAGGCTCCTGACCGGCAGCTTCAAGGGCGACCCTGAGGCCGAGGCCAAATGCGTGCTGCTGGCCGAGGTCTGCGGCGCGGCGGCGCTCGGCTACGCCACCCGACTGATGCAGCCGCGCGCGGTGGTGCTGCACGGCAAGACTGCCGAGAACGGCAAGAGCCAGGTGCTCGAACTGGCGCGCGGCCTCCTGCCCGCCTCCGCCATCTGCTCGGTCCCCGCCTCGAAGATGGGCGACGAGCGGCATGTCATCGGGCTCGTCGGCAAGCTGCTGAACGCCTCCGACGAGCTCTCGCCCGAGGCCATCGCGTCCGACACATTCAAGGCGGTCGTCACCGGCGATCCCATCGAGGGTCGCGACGTCTACAAGAGCCGGGTCGAGTTCCGCTCGGTCGAGCAGAACCTCTTCGCCGCCAACCAGCTGCCCAGCTTCAAGGGCGGCCTGGACCGGGGCGTGCAGCGCCGCCTGCTGCTGATCCCCTTTACCCGCTCGATCCCGCTGGAGGAGCGCGTCGAGGACATCGGCAAGCGCATCGCGGCCGAGGAACCGGACCTGCTGCTGGCATGGGCGGTCGAGGGCGCCTCGCGGCTGATCCGCCAGCGCAACTTCGCCATCCCGCAGGGCTGCCACGACGCGCTCCTCGAATGGGTGCTCAGCGAGGATCCCATCGCCGCCTGGATCGACGCCTGCGTATCGGTCGTGCCGATCGTGAACGGCGGGCCGATGCTGGCGACGCGCGATGCCCACCTCCGTTTCCAGAACTGGGCGCTGGCCGAGGGCTACAAGCCCGAGAAGCTGCCCGCCATCAACGGCTTCGTCCAGCGCGTGCAGGCCCGCGTGGCCGGGATCCAGCACAAGCGCACGAAGGAGGGGCGGTTCTTCATCGGCCTCGCGGTGACGCAGTGGTGACGCACCAAACCGGCTTTTTGGCCCCTAACCCATTGAGAGTGTTGAGATGACGCACTTCGGCTCAGATATTTCGATAAGGGGGGAAACTCTCTCCCCAATCCTCATCACTTTCCCCCTATATGGAAAGGTTGCCGGGGCAAGTGCGTCATCTCAACACTTTCAACGGCTTAAGCCCGAAATCCCGTCACCCTTGCGTCACCGGTGCGTCACCCGAGGCGCCGGGCGCGCCCGCCCGAGGCGGGGTCAAGTCGGAAGGATCGGGAAAGCGGCGGTTCCTCCCGGGCCGATCCGTATGTGGGGACGCGCAGCGCATTGGCCCGCCAGCGCCAGGGGGCGGAAATGACTAAACTCGACAGCCATGAGACCAAGACCGCCTTCGCCGCCCGCGTCGGCCTGACCAAGGGGCGCATCTCGCAGCTGGTGGCCGAGGGGTTGCCGGTGCGCGCGGACGGGCGGATCGACGTGGCGGTGGGCCTTGCCTGGATCGAGGACAACCTCGACCCGGCGCGGCGCAACAGGGGTGGTGCTGCTGCGACCGCTGCCCGCGTCTCGACCACGCTGGCCGAGGCCAAGCGGCTGCATGAGATCGTGAAGGTCCAGCGCGCCAAGCTGGCCTTCGAGAAGGAACAGGGCCTGCTGGTCGAAACCGCCGCCGCCACCCGCACCGTGTTCGCCCGCGCCCGTGCCGAACGCGACGCGCACATGGCGTGGGTCCAGCGCACCGCGCCGCTGCTGGCGGCCGAAGTCGGGGCCGATCCGCGCGCCACCTTCGCCGCGCTCGACCGGATGATGCGCGAGCATCTCGAACACCTGGCCGACCTGCCGCTGGGGAGCTTTGGCGATGGTGCCTGACATCGACCTCGCCTGGCGGCGCGGCATCCGCCCCGAACCGCCGATCCCGGTCTCGGACTGGGCCGACCGTCATCGCGTCCTGCCGCCGACCTCGGCCGAGCCCGGGCGCTGGCGCACGGATCGCACGCCCTACCTGCGCGCCGTGATGGACGCGCTCTCGACGGCGAGTCCCTACGAGCGCGTCGTGCTGATGAAGGGCGCGCAGACCGGCGGCTCCGAGGCGGGGCTGAACTGGCTCGGCTACATCATCCAGAATGCGCCAGGGATCGCCATGCTGGTGATGCCGTCGCTCGACATGGTGCGGCGGAACACCACCGTGCGTATCGACCCGCTCGTCGAGGCGACGCCCGCGCTCCGCGAACTGGTCGCCGCGCCCCGCTCCCGTGATGCGGGAAACAGCCTTTTCCGCAAGTCCTTCCCCGGCGGCCAGCTGGTGATGACCGGCGCGAACAGCGCGGTCGGCCTGCGATCCACGCCCGTCCGCTACCTGTTCCTCGACGAGGTGGACGGCTATCCCGGCGACGCCGATGGCGAGGGCGATCCGGTCGATCTGGCGATCCAGCGAACCGCCACCTTCCGCGGCCGACGCAAGATCTACATGGTCTCCACGCCCACGCTGAAGGGCCACTCACGCATCGAGGCGGCGTTCGAGCATAGCGACCGGCGATTCTACCACGTCCCCTGCCTGCATTGCGGCGACATGGCCCCGATCACCTGGGCCCGCATCCGCTGGCCCGAGGGGCGGCGCGACCAGGCGAATCTGGTTTGCGAGGCCTGCGGCGGCGTCCATCACGAGCACGAGAAGCCCCGCCTGCTGGCGGCGGGCGAGTGGCGCGCGACGGCCCAAGGCGATGGCCGCACCGCAGGCTTCCACCTCTCCGCGCTCTATTCGCCGTGGGAGACCTGGGCCGAGATCGCCACCGAACACGGCCGCGTGCGCAAGGACCCCGCGCGCCTGCAGGTCTGGGTCAACACCAAGCTTGGCGAGTCCTGGGAGGATCAGGCGGGCGACACCGTCCCGGCCGATCCGCTGATGGCCCGGCGCGAGGACTGGGGCGAGGCGCTGCCCGCCTCCGTCGCCGTGCTGACCGCGGGCGTCGACGTGCAGGGCGACCGGATCGAGGTGCAGATCCTCGGCTGGGGCCGCGACGAGGAGGCATGGGTGATCGACTACCGCGTGCTCTGGGGCGACCCGTCCGGGCCGCGGCTCTGGTCCGATCTCGACATGGTGCTGCAGGCGACCTTCCCGCATCCCGCCGGGCTCGACCTGCCCGTGCGCGCCGCCGCCATCGACACCGGCGGCCACCACACCAAGATGGCCTACGAGTTCTGCCGCACCCGCCTCGCCCGGCGCATCTGGGCGATCAAGGGCCGCGGCGGGCCCGGCATCCCCGTCTGGCCGCACCGTCCGACCCGGACGAACAAGGGCAAGATCCCGCTGTTCATCGTTGGCGTGGACGCGGTGAAGGACGCGGTCTACGCCCGCCTGCACCTCACCGAACCCGGCCCCGGCGCCATCCACTTCACCCGCCGCCTCGACGCCGACTACTTCCGCCAGCTGACCGCCGAACGCGTCGTCACCCGCTTCGAGCGCGGGCGCCCCATCCGCTCCTGGCAGCCCAAGCGCGACGGCGAACGCAACGAGGCCCTCGACACCTTCGTCTACGCCCACGCCGCACTACACGGGCTGATCAGCATGGGGCTCAGGCTGAACGAGGAGGTGGAACGGGTGAGTACGGCACAGACGCGAACGGATGCGGCGGCTGCGGTGGTGATTCGGTCCGCGTGGATGCGATAGTTTCTTCGGTGACGCAAGATGTTGAAACGCAGGCTGGCTTCGGATACCAAATAGGGGATACCGAAGGCCCGAGCACGCAGACTCGGGTCACGAACAATTAAAGAACATTTGCGACAATCTGCGCGGTCTCATGCCAGGCGGTGTCGCAAGGTTACCGAGGGAGCAGCCATTGGTGAAGTGTGTCAGCATCTTTTCTGGAGCAGGAGGTCTCGACGTTGGAGCCAAGAATGCTGGCGCCAAGATTATGGCATGTGTCGAGAATGACCCCGATGCTGCAGAGACGCTGCGCCTGAACCGCACCAGTATCGACAATCCTGAAATTTTCGCAGTCGACATACAGAGTGTCGACTTCACCCAGCTGAGAACGGACGAACCAACGATCCTGATCGGGGGGCCACCGTGTCAGCCTTTTTCGAAGAACGGTTACTGGGTGAAGAACGACAACCGGCTTATCGACGAAGATCCACGGAACATGATCGGGCAGTTTCTTCGCGCCATCTCTGAACTACAGCCATCTGGCTTCATTTTTGAGAACGTCGAAAGCATTCTGCATCCAACGAATATTGCTACGTTCGAGAGATTTCTTGCCGAGGCCAGAGCTCTTGGATACGCATGCACCGTCTACAGAGCGAACTCGGCAGACTTTGGCGTTCCCCAAAAGCGAAAGCGCGTATTTGTATTTGGCGTACGGAAGGCTAGAAGCCCGATCCCTCAACCGCACCCAACTCATGGCGACCCCGCCAAGCCCGAACTAATGAATGGCTTCCAGCCATATACCGGGGTCGGCGACTTCATCTCGAAATACGCCTCTGACGATTTCCGTGAGCCCCAAGAGGACGCCTCTAACGGAAACTACTTCTATGAACTTACTCATGTGCCACCAGGCAAAAATTATATCGCGCTCTCAAAGCTGAAGGGCTATAATGGTCGAAAATTCCGAACTGGTGGACGCTTCTGGAATTTTCTCCATAAGCTACATCCGGAAGAGCCCTCTATAACCATCGCAGCCCAGCCGGGTCCTTGGGTGGGCCCATTTCACTGGGATAACCGCCGCCTTCGCGTTCCTGAAGTCGCAGCCATTCAAACATTTCCAGAGGGCTACAAGTTCTTTGGCAACCGCAGGTCGGTCCAGAAGCAGATCGGCAACGCCGTACCGTGTTTGCTGGGCGAGAAGATGGTGGCGCACCTGATTGAGTATTTGTAATGGCGCTTGACCGCAATCTCCTCTTTTACTTTGTAAGGGACGCGCTTGCGCCCTACTCAGAGAACTTCCGCATTATTGACCGACAGAATCCGGTGCAAATGACACTCAATGGGGCTCGTTATTCCGCACACGTTTCCTACGTCCATGACTCGGGAAACGCTCGTGACAATGATGATGAGGTACGAATTCAGCTAGGGCGTGGGATCATTGAGGAGCAAAGGGCGAGGCAAGCGCGAGGAGACCGCGTTGCCTTTATCGGTTTCTTCGATACTGGCGACACTTTCGTGGCATGGGATCCACGACACGTATTCTCCCTACAAGCAAAGACTGTCGTGTCAGTCTACGCGCGGCAATCCCAGAGAGTGTCGGTCTCAACGCAACAAGCAGCGGTGCATCAATTCATGGCGCGGCAGCTTGGCGAACAGAGTTTTGCAATCGCGCTGCCCGCATCGGCATTGGGATTCTATCTTGAGAATGTCGAGCACTTTCATGCTCTGCGCAGTGAACATGCGATTGTCAATCTCGTCGGACGGCATACGGAAACCTTCGCTGATGCCGGCTTAGGTGCTAGCGGTGAAATTGAAGTCGATGAAGCCGGGGTACGGGAGAAATTCACGTTTGAGCGCACCGCATATCCGAGGGATCCGAGGTTCAAGAAGTGGGTTCTTGAAGCGTACGGGCAAACATGTTGTGTCTGTGATCGCCAGCTGGCGATCGTCCAGGCAGCGCACATCATTCCTCACTCAGTTGAGGGCTCGCCAAATCATGTAACAAATGGGCTCGCGCTGTGTATTGAGCACCATCGGCTTTATGATGATGCGCTTCTGTTGCCTGGCCCGGGGTGTCGCCTTGTCTTCAACACTGACCGAGCAGAATACCTACGCCAGACGAACCAAGACAAAGGCATCGGGGAGATAAGGAACTTACATGAACGACCTTTCGCCGTCCCCACCGATCCGGCACGACGTCCGCGAAACGACTACCTGCAGCGTGGGCTCGACATCCGTATGGGCGCTTGACGCTCAAGTGGCTGTCTCGGCCGCCGAGACTGCGGAAGCTGAACTCTCATACTCGTCGGAATGTAAGTCCGAGAGCAAACGAAAGCTGGCCGGAGCATACTACACTCCCGCTGATGTTGCCGATCATTTCTGGCAGATTTTTTTCGACCGCCGAAACATCACAAGTTCTCTTTCAGCGCAGAACCTTCTCGAAGGCGCCCACTTCGTTGAGCCATCCGCTGGCGCGGGAGCGCTGTTCTTCTCGCTAATCAAGGGACTAATTAATCAAGGACTATCGCCACAAATCGTTCGCTTGATTAACGCGGACCTAGTAGACATAAACCAACAAGCACTCGAATTTATTCGAGATCAGATTGAGACTCTGGAGCAGCGCTGGGACATAAAGTTCGATCGAGTAAGGCTAATCAATGGGGATTTTCGGTCCTATGAGTTTCCTGCCACAGATCGGACTGGTGTCTTTTTTGGAAATCCGCCCTTCGTGGCGAATCAGAAAGGTTCATCTAAATGGAAGAATCTCTATGCGGATTTTATTGAGCGCTCACTGGAACTGTCGCGCAAACCCGCTCATCTACACTTCATTGTCCCCCTATCGTTAGCCTTCAGTCGAGACTACAGCGCGCTGCGATCACGCATGCAGAGGCTCAAATCGGAGATATCGATATCAAATTATGACAACATCCCAGATACTTTGTTCAAGTCCGGGAAGCCAAAGCATACAAATACGAACAAGGCGAATAGCCAGCGATGCTCAATTCTTAGCATTGCCCCTGCGAGAACATCGAGAGTTTATGCTTCGGCACTTCAGAGATGGAGTAAGGGGGAGCGAACGAGCCTTCTCTCCTCCATTCCAACATTCTATGATGTCACTGATTATTACCTTGATGATCAAATTCCGCGACCCGCCAATCAATTGGTAGCTGATTATCTCCGGGCGAGTATCGAGGAGAAGCGGCTTGGATCGCTAATTTGTGGCGCGTCACGGTACCGTCTCGCAATTGGATCAGTCGCGCGGAACTATATTGGCTTTCGCGAAGAACTTGATGGGAGCAGCAATGTCCTAGGCTTCGGTAGCGAGAAAGACTTCCTCACTGCTCTCGGGGCTCTCTCTTCCCGTCTGTTTTTCGATTACTGGCTGACTGTGGGTGACGGGTTTCATCTGACCAAGTCAACGATTCTCAATTTCCCACTGGCTCAGCACGTTGAAGAAGAGTTGCAGCGACTGCAACCTGAGGTCCGTAAAATGTGGAGGAATCGCAATCACTTTCAGAAAGCAAAATTGAATAACGGCCGGCAAACTAAGTCATTTGACTTTTCGGCGGTAGCGCCGAGCCTTTATGTGAATGGGCGCTAATCTCGCGGGTGGTTTCCGCCTTCTCCGCTCCCCCGACGGGGTGCACGTTTCCCAAACATTCCCAATAGCTTGAAGGTTCGTTTCGGGCGATTCTGCCGCCCATGCGGACCTTCTTACATCGCCTTCTCGGCCTCGCGCGCGCTCGCGGCTTCGACGCCGCGGGTGGCGGGCGGCGTTGGGAGGGGGCGCGGACGGTCGACGGGCTGAACGCGGCGATCATGGCAGGCGCGACCACGGCGGCGCGGCGGGCCGGATGGTACGCGCGCAACAACCCGTGGGTCGCAGCGGCGGTGGACAGCCTGGTCGGCAATGTCGTCGGCGCCGGGATCAAGCCGCAGTCCACCCATCCTGACCGCGCAGTGCGCGAGCGGCTGCAGGCGCTCTGGCTGCGCTGGACCGATCACGCCGCCCCGGACGGGCTCGCGGATTTCTACGGGCTGCAGGCCATGGCCGTGCGCGCGATGGTCGAGAGCGGCGAGAGCTTCGCCCGGCTCCGCATCGCAAGCAACGCCGCCAGCATCCCCCTCCACCTCGAGCTTCTGGATCGCGAGCAGGTCCCCATGGACCTGCACCGCGAGATCGGCGGCGGGGCGCGGATCCGGGCGGGCATCGAGTTCGATGCCGCCGGTCGCCGCGTCGCCTACCGGGTCTTGTCCTCCCGCCCGGGCGATCCGCTGGGGTCTCTCCGCATGGACCCGCTCCGCGTCCCCGCCGCCGATTGCCTGCACCTGTTCAAGCCGCTCGCGGCGGGCCAGCTGCGCGGGATCACCTGGCTCGCGCCAGTGCTCCTGCGGCTGCACGAGCTCGACCAGTTCGAGGACGCCGCGCTGGTCAAGGCCAAGGTCGCGGCGCTGTTCACCGGCTTCATCACCGATCCCGACGGCAGCGCGGGCGGGCTTTCGGGCACCAAGACCGGCGGCGCGCTGACCGTGGGCATGGAGCCCGGCAGCCTGATCCCGCTGCCGCCCGGCACGGACATCCGGTTTTCCAACCCGACCGAGCACGACGCCTACGCGCCCTTCGTGAAGAACCACCTGCGCGCCGTCGCGGCGGGGCTGGGCCTGCCCTACGAGCTGGTCTCGGGAGACCTTGAGGGCGTCACCTATTCCTCGATCCGCGCTGGGCTCATCGAGTTCCGCCGCCGCGTCGAGCAGCTGCAGCACAATGTGGTGGTGCACCTGTTCTGCCGCCCGGTCTGGGAGCGGTTCGTTCGGCTCGCGGTGCTGACCGGCGATCTGCCCGCGCGGGACTTCGACCGGAACGCGAACGCCTATCTCGGCTGCGAATGGCTGCCGCCGAAGTTCGACTACGTCGATCCGATGAAGGACGTGCAGGCCGAGATCCTGGCGATCGGCGCGGGGCTCAAGAGCCGGTCCCAGGCGATCTCCGAGCGCGGCTACGACGCCGAACAGGTCGATGCCGAGATCGCCGCCGACCGCGAGCGCGCGGAGGGGCTGGGGCTCGCGTTCGGTCAGACGGCGACGGAACAGCAGAAGGAGGCCGCCGATGGCTGAGATGCTCGAACTGCTCACCCGCCGCGCAACCCTGGCGCCCGCGACGGCCGATCCGGAGGGCCGCACTGTCGAGGTGGTCTGGTCCACCGGCGCGCCCGTGCGCCGCCGCGACATGGCCGGGCAATACATCGAGCGGCTGAGCCTCGCGCCCGAGGCGGTGGACCTCTCGCGCCTCGAAGGGGCCAGCGTCCTCGACGCACACCGCCAGACAGCCGTGCGCGACGTGCTGGGCTCCGTCCGCAGCGCCGCCGTGGACGGCAAACGCGGCACCGCCCTCATCCAGTTCTCGGCACGGCCAGAGGTGGAGCCAGTCTGGCAGGACGTGCTGGCGGGCATCCTGCGCCACGTCTCGTTCGGCTACTCCGTCGAGGACTGGGCCGAGACGACCGAGAACGGCGCGCGCGTGCTGACCGCCGTCCGCTGGACCCCGCACGAGATTTCCCTGGTGCCGACGCCCGCCGACCCCGGCGCCCATATTCGCACGGAGACAGAGATGACTGACACGACCACAACCCCGGCCCCGCCCGAGGATCAGCAGAAAGAGATCCGCGCCGAGGCAAATGCCGAGATCCGCTCCATCGCCCGCATCGCCGGGCTGGACCAGTCGTGGATCGACGGCCAGATCGACAGAGGCGCCGATCCCGACACCGCCCGCCGCGCGGCCTTCGAGGCGCTGGCAAAGCGATCCGCGCCTCCGATCCGCACCGAACAGGTCCGCGTCGAGATGGGCGAGAGCCACGACGACCCGGCCCTGCGCGCCCGGCAGATGGGCGAAGCCCTCTACGCCCGGATCAACCCGCGCCACGAGCTCTCCGAGCCCGCCCGCCGCTATGCCTATTCCACGCCCGTCGACATGGCGAAGGAACTGCTGATGCTGCGCGGCGTGTCCACCATGGCGCTGTCGCCCGCGAGCCTCGTCACCCGTGCGCTGCACACCACCTCCGACTTCCCCATCATCCTCGGGGACACGGTGGGCCGCGTGCTGCGCGAAGCCTACCAGGCCGCGCCCTCGGGTATCCGCCGCCTCGGCCGCCAGACCACGGCGCGGGACTTCCGCGCGGTGAACAAGATCATGCTGGGCGAGGCACCGCTGCTGGAGAAGCTGAACGAGCACGGCGAGATCAAGGCCGGGACCATGGCCGAGGCGCGCGAGGCCTACAAGGTCGAGACCTGGGCCCGGAAGATCGGCATCACCCGGCAGGTTCTGGTCAATGACGACCTCGGCGCCTTCGCGGACCTTGCCCGCCGCATGGGACAGGCCGCCGCCGAGACCGAGGCGCGGATCCTCGTCACCCTCCTCGAGGCGGGCAGCGGCAATGGCCCGACGCTCACGGACGGCAAGGCGCTGTTCCATGCCGATCACGGCAACAAGGCGGCCAGTGGCGCGGTGATTTCTGACACCACCCTGTCGGCCGCCCGGTTGGCGCTGCGCACACAAAAGGGCATCGAGGGCCGCGTGATCCGCGTGACGCCGAAGAACCTGCTGGTGCCGCCTGCGCTGGAGACGATGGCAGAGAAGTGGCTCGCCAGCATCGCACCGGCCACCGCGGCGGACGTGAACCCGTCCTCCGGGTCGCTGTCGCTGGTGGTCGAGCCGCGCCTGTCCAGCGCAACGCGCTGGTATGTCACCGCCGACCCCGGCGAGATCGACGGGCTGGAGTTCGCCTATCTCTCGGGCGCGGAGGGTCCGCAGGTCGAGAGCCGCTCGGGCTGGGACGTCGACGGCGTGGAAATCCGGGTGATCCTCGATTTCGGGGCGGGCTTCATCGACCATCGGGGCTGGTTCATGAACCCAGGGGCGTAAGGTGGCCGACCTCGCCCAACTGATCGCCTGGCGGGACGCCCTGATGGCCGCGCGCTATCAGGGCGTCCGCACCGTCGAATACGACGGCAAACGCGTCACCTACGCAAGTGACGGCGAGATGGCCGCCGCGCTCGCCGACCTCAACCGGCAGATCGCAGGGGCGACCGAGCGCATCTCGGTCGTCCGCATCCAATCCTCGAAAGGGCTCTGAACCATGAAGACCTACATCCAGAATGGCCACGTCATCACCGTGCCCACACCCGCAGGCGGCATCGCATCCGGCGACGGGCTGATTGTCGGCAACATCTTCGGCATCGCCGCCTACTCGGCCGCCGAGGGCGATCCCCTCGAACTGGCCACCACCGGCGTCTACAAGCTGCCGAAAGCGACAGCGACGGTCCTGGCAATCGGCGCGCGCGTCGCCTGGGACACCGCGGCCAAACAGGTCAACACACCTGGCGCTGGGCGTTTCCCCATCGGCATCGCTATCGAGGCCGCGGGGAACGGGATTACCAGCGTCGCGGTGCGGCTGGATGGGGTCGCGACGGCGGCGGCGTGATCCCCGGAACAAACATCACAGGCGCCGACACCTGATCCCAAGGGGGGTCCAGTCTTCAACACCCCTGTCGTGGAGCATTGTCGGGCCGTCTGCTTGTTGAGATGGACGGAGCCATCCAGTAGAGAACGGAAAGAGCGTCGGCGCTCCGGATACCCCACGGCAATGTTGGAGCGCCGATTGGACCTCGACATCCCTCACCTGCTCATCGACCTCGCCGCGCGTCGGCCCGTCTTTCACTCTGAGGCTGACCTGCAGCACGAACTGGCGTGGCACCTCCGGGAAGTTCACCCCAATCTTCAGGTGCGCCTCGAATACCCGCTCGCCCGCCCGAGCAATGTCGCCATCGACATCCTGATCAGGAATGGCGATCAGGCGATGGCACTGGAACTGAAGTACCTCTGCCAGCGCGTCGAGTACGACGTCGATGGCGAACCGTTCGCTCTCAAGCCACAGGGCGCCCAAGACATTAGGCGCTATGACGTCCTGAAGGACGTCTGGCGCATGGAGCAGTTTCTGGCGGCACGTCCCAGCGCGTCCGCCGCCGTTCTCGCCCTCACCAACGACCCGGCCTACTGGCGCGGACCTCGGGGCCTGAGCACATGCGATGCCGCCTTCGCGTTGCGCGAGGGACGTTCTGTCACCGGTCTGCTCGACTGGGCCCCGCACACAGGGGCGGGCACCAAGCGGGGCCGGGAAACGACGATCAACTTCATGGGCGAATACCGGATGACGTGGGCCGACTATTCCCGCGTCGAAGGCCCTTTCGGGGAGTTCCGGTTCCTCTACCTACCGGTTGCCCGTCCTTGAGTCGGGTGCCATCCGTTGACACGCGCCGCCATCGCTCTGTTGACACAGTGTTGACACGGCTCGGAAACGCAAAAGGCCTCCCGCGAGGGAGGCTCTTATGCAACTGTATTCTGTGATGTTTTTGGTTGCGGGGGCAGGATTTGAACCTGCGGCCTTCAGGTTATGAGCCTGACGAGCTACCGGGCTGCTCTACCCCGCGTCATGATTTGTTCTGAGGGATTGTCGCTTCTTTTCAGGTCTGGCGGTGACCTACTCTCCCACGTCTTGAGACGCAGTACCATTGGCGCTACGGCACTTAACGGCCGAGTTCGGGATGGGATCGGGTGTTTTGCTCGTGCTTTGGCCACCAGACCTGAGAAGGAGCGACATCGGCGTTATCCTGATTTTTCAGGATGGGTTGTCCAAGGCTGCTTCTGGAAGGAGGGTCTGCCTTCTTCCGGATCAAATCAAGCCAATCGAGCCATTAGTACCGGTCAACTGAACGCATTGCTGCGCTTACATCTCCGGCCTATCGACGTGGTGGTCTTCCACGGCTCTCAAGGGATACCTTGTTTTGAGGGGGGCTTCACGCTTAGATGCCTTCAGCGTTTATCCTGTCCGTTCATAGCTACCCAGCACTGCCGTTGGCACGACAACTGGTCCACCAGTGGAACGTTCACCCCGGTCCTCTCGTACTAGGGGCAACTCCTCTCAAGTATCCTACACCCACGGCAGATAGGGACCGAACTGTCTCACGACGTTCTAAACCCAGCTCACGTACCTCTTTAAATGGCGAACAGCCATACCCTTGGGACCTGCTCCAGCCCCAGGATGAGATGAGCCGACATCGAGGTGCCAAACGATGCCGTCGATATGGACTCTTGGGCATCATCAGCCTGTTATCCCCAGCGTACCTTTTATCCGTTGAGCGATGGCCCTTCCACTCGGGACCACCGGATCACTATGGCCGACTTTCGTCTCTGCTCGACTTGTCAGTCTTGCAGTCAGGCTGGCTTCTGCCATTGCACTCAACGAGCGATTTCCGACCGCTCTGAGCCAACCTTCGCGCGCCTCCGTTACTCTTTGGGAGGCGACCGCCCCAGTCAAACTACCCACCACGCAGGGTCCCGGACCCGGATAACGGGCCGCGGTTAGACATCAAGAGTGCGAAGGGTGGTATCTCAAGGGTGGCTCCACGGGGACTGGCGTCCCCGCTTCGATGCCTACCACCTATCCTGCACATCACAATCCTGATGCCAGTGCGAAGCTATAGTAAAGGTGCATGGGGTCTTTCCGTCTAACCGCGGGAAGTCTGCATCTTCACAGACAGTTCAATTTCGCTGAGTCCACATTTGAGACAGCGGGGAAGTCGTTACGCCATTCGTGCAGGTCGGAACTTACCCGACAAGGAATTTCGCTACCTTAGGACCGTTATAGTTACGGCCGCCGTTTACCGGGGCTTCAATTCAAGGCTTGCACCTCTCCTTTTAACCTTCCGGCACCGGGCAGGCGTCAGACCCTATACGTCGCCTTACGGCTTCGCAGAGCCCTGTGTTTTTAGTAAACAGTCGCCACCCCCTGGTTTGTGCCCCCCGCCCACAGTTGCCTGCGAACGGGGCCTCCTTCTCGCGAACTTACGGAGGTATTTTGCCGAGTTCCTTAAATGTGGTTCTCTCAAGCGCCTTGGTATTCTCTACCAGTCCACCTGTGTCGGTTTAGGGTACGGTCATGTGGAGGGCTATTTCCAGGAACCGCTCAGCAGCCCGATCAATCCGTTAAGACCGAACTACACCTGCGATCCGTCACCATCTCCTGGCCCAGGAATATTAACCTGGTTCCCATCGACTACGCCTTTCGGCCTCGCCTTAGGGGCCGGCTTACCCTGCTCAGATTAGCTTTAAGCAGGAACCCTTGGACTTTCGGCGACAGGGTCTCTCACCCTGTTTGTCGCTACTCATGTCAACATTCTCACTTCTGATCACTCCACCGGATGCCTTACAGCCCGGCTTCACAGTCAGAACATTGCCTCCGCTGCTTCTTGCGAAGCAGAAGAGGCAGCGTTCCATATCACAGAACGCTCCGCTACCGCACATCCCGAAGGATGCACCCAAAGCTTCGGCTCGTGGCTTGAGCCCCGTTACATCTTCGCCGCAAGACCTCTTGATTAGACCAGTGAGCTGTTACGCTATCTTTAAAGGATGGCTGCTTCTAAGCCAACCTCCTGGTTGTTTTGGAAGTCTCACATGCTTTCCCACTTAGCCACGAATTGGGGGCCTTAGCTGTTGGTCAGGGTTGTTTCCCTCTCCACGACGGACGTTAGCACCCGCCGTGTGTCTCCCGGATAGTCCTTCCTGGTATTCGGAGTTTGCTTAGACTCAGTAAGGCTGTGGGCCCCCATCATCCATGCAGTGCTCTACCCCCAGGAGGATACGTCCGAGGCGCTACCTAAATAGCTTTCGCGGAGAACCAGCTATCTCCAGATTTGATTGGCCTTTCACCCCTAGGCACAAGTCATCCCGACCTTTTTCAACAGGTGTGGGTTCGGACCTCCAGTTGGTGTTACCCAACCTTCATCCTGCTCATGCCTAGATCATCTGGTTTCGGGTCTGATCCGTCTGACTCATGCGCCCTTTTAAGACTCGCTTTCGCTGCGCCTACACCTAACGGCTTAAGCTTGCCAGACAGACCAAGTCGTTGACCCATTATACAAAAGGTACGCCGTCACCGCGCAAGGCGGCTCCGACTGCTTGTAGGCGTCCGGTTTCAGAAACTGTTTCACTCCCCTCGTCGGGGTGCTTTTCACCTTTCCCTCACGGTACTGGTTCGCTATCG